>DAIRSZ010000019.1:0-21363 GCA_036804165.1 Catalimonadaceae bacterium
ATTCGTTCCGTACTTTGAAAGCAGGCTGAAACGCTTAATTTTGACTGATCTAAAACAGGAGTTACGCACGCTCACCCTAAAAGCGTTCTGACCCAAAACCTCCGAGGACTCATGCACACTGATTTGGTAGTCCTCGGAGGTTTTTACCGGACTTTGCGTAACTCCTGTAAAATTTAATTCGTACACTGCACGCCACTTTATTATGGAATCAACCATCCGGGAAAAAGTACAACATTGGCTCGACGGCCCTTACGACGAGGCTTCCAAGGCCGAAGTGAAGGCATTGCTCGACGCCGGGGAAGACAAGGCCCTTACCGATGCCTTCTATCGTACGCTAGAATTTGGCACGGGGGGCTTGCGCGGCCTGATGGGCGCGGGCACCAACCGGGTGAACCGCTACACCATTGGCGCGGCCACCCAGGGGCTGAGCAACTACCTGAAAGCCTCTTTTCCGGATGAAGAAATCAAGGTGGCCATTGCCCATGACAGCCGCCACGGCAGCCCTGACTTTGCCCGCGTGACGGCCGACGTGTTCTCGGCCAACGGCATCCGCGTGTATTTTTTTCCTGAGTTACGCCCCACGCCCGCCCTTTCGTTTGCCATCCGGCACCTGGGCTGCCACAGCGGCGTGATGGTGACGGCCTCGCACAACCCCAAAGAATACAACGGCTACAAGGCCTATTGGCAAGACGGTGGCCAACTGGTGCCCCCGCACGACAAACGCGTGATTGCCGAAGTGGAGAAAGTGCGTGTGGAGGACATTCGCTTTGACCGTCGCGACGACCTCGTAGAAATGCTGGGGGCTGATATGGACGATGCCTACTTGGCCATGATTGACGGGCTGGTGGTCAACCGCGACGCCATCAAGGCGCAGCCCAATCTGCCGATTGTCTTTACGCCCATCCACGGTACGGGCGGCACGCTCATCCCGGCTGCCCTGGCCCGGGCGGGCTTCACGCACGTGCACGAACTAGCCGCCCAGTCCACGCCCGACGGCGACTTCCCGACGGTGGTCTATCCCAACCCCGAAGAGCACGAGGCCCTGGCCCTGGCCCTGGAAAAGGCCCGGGAGATTGGCGCCGAGCTGGTGATGGCCACCGACCCCGACGCCGACCGCGTAGGCATCGCCATCCGCAACCCCGAGGGCGAGCTGGAGTTGCTCAACGGCAACCAAACCGCCGGGATGCTGTTCTATTATTTGCTTAGTGCCTGGCGCCAGGCGGGCAAGCTGACGGGCAAAGAATACATCGCCAAGACCATCGTTACCTCCGAGGTGCTCGACCAGATGGCCAAGAACTACGGCGTGGCCTGCTACAACACGCTTACGGGCTTCAAGTACATTGCCGAGGTGATCCGCGCCCGCGAGGGGAAAGAAACCTTCATTTGCGGCGGCGAAGAGAGCTACGGCTACCTGATCGGCGACGCCGTGCGCGACAAAGACGCCGTGGCCGCCTGCGTGCTGATCGCCGAAATGGCGGCCTACGTCAAGCAGCAAGGCCAAACCCTCTATGACTTCATGCGCCAGCTCTACGTAGAAAACGGCCTCTACCGCGAGCGGCTGCTTTCGGTGACCAAAAAAGGCAAGGAAGGGGCCGAGGAAATTCAGCGGATGATGGCCGATTTGCGGGCCAACCCGCCGCGCGCCATCAACGGCTCGCCCCTCACGCGGATGATTGACTACCAGTCGGGCCGCGAGAAAGACATGCGCAGCGGCGAAGACCTGCCCACCGGGCTGGCCCGCTCCAACGTATTGCAGTTCTACACCGAAGACGGCAGCAAGATTTCGGCCCGCCCGTCGGGCACCGAACCCAAGATCAAGTTTTATCTCAGCGTTCATACCCCCCTGACCGATGCCGACCAGTACGAAACCGGCGTGCAGCAACTAGAGGCGCGGATGGACGCCATCGTGGCCGATTTGCAGTTTTGACCGCCTTATTTATCTACACTTATGAACAACATCGCAGTTATCGGCGCCGGTACCATGGGCAACGGGATCGTCCACGTGTGCGCCCAGCACGGCTTTTCGGTCGCCATGGTGGACACGTCGGAAAAGGCCCTGCGCCAGGCACTGGAGACTATTGGCCGCAACCTGGATCGCCAAATTCGGAAGGGCGACCTCAGCGAAGCCGACAAGGCCCGCACCCTGGACCAGATCACCACCCACACCGACCTGGCCTCGGCCGTGGGCGGGGCCGATCTGGTGATTGAGGTGGCCTCTGAGCAGGTCGCCGTCAAAGAGAAGCTTTTCCGCGAAATTGATCAGCACGCCCCCGCCGAAGCGCTGCTGGCCTCCAATACCTCTTCGATCTCCATCACGCGGTTGGCCGCCGTTACCCAACGGCCCGAGCGCGTCATCGGCATGCACTTTATGAACCCCGTGCCGGTCATGAAACTCGTGGAGGTCATCCGCGGCTACCGCACCTCGGACGACACCACGCAGCGCATCGTAGCCCTCAGCCAGCAACTGGGCAAAACGCCCGTGGCGGCCAACGACTACCCGGGGTTTGTGTCCAACCGCATCCTGATGCCGATGATCAACGAAGCCATCTATACCCTGTTTGAGGGGGTGGCGGGCGTGGCCGAGATTGACACGGTCATGAAACTGGGCATGGCCCACCCGATGGGCCCCCTCCAGTTGGCCGACTTCATTGGCCTCGACGTGTGCCACTCGATCTTGGAGGTGCTGCACGAAGGGTTCGGCAACCCCAAGTATGCGCCCTGCCCGTTGCTGGTCAATATGGTGCGGGCTGGTCACTGGGGGGTCAAGTCCGGGATGGGTTTCTACGACTGGTCGCAGGGCACCAAGGCGCCCTTGGTGGCCGCTCGATTTCAGTCGCAGGGGGCAGACACGCAGCTTGCCTGAGTGAGCAACTGACACGTCCGTCCATTGATTGGCGGTGGCACTCCTGTCGGAATGCCACCGCTTTTTTTGTTCATGGCCATACGAGATCAGGCCGTCACGAATAGACGCGTTGGTTGATCGAATGCGGGTTGGCTAAAAAAATAGCAAAATACTCAGCCGATACAAATTGAATTTGCCAGAGAAGGCGTTATTTAGCACTAAAAGCTAAAAAATAATTTATTGTTAAGATTTGCGATTAGCAAATCGCGTGGTTGATCGCGCCAATCAAACGGTTACCTCGTGTTGGCGCAGGGCGTCGTTGAGAGAGGTCTTGAGGTCGGTGCTCGGTTTGCGCTGACCGATGATCAACGCGCAGGGCACTTGGTAGGTGCCCGCCGGGAACGTTTTGGCATACGAACCAGGAATGACCACTGATCGCGGTGGTACGAACCCGCGGTATTCGACGGGCTGGCTGCCCGTGACGTCAATGACTTTCGAGCTGCCCGTGATGGTGACGTTGGCACCGAGCACGGCTTCGCGCCCGATGCGCACACCCTCGACGAGCACGCACCGCGAGCCAACAAAGGCCCCGTCCTCGACGATGACCGGCGCGGCCTGCACGGGTTCGAGCACGCCCCCAATGCCCACGCCGCCGCTGAGGTGTACGTGCTTGCCGATCTGGGCACAACTGCCCACCGTGGCCCAAGTGTCCACCATGGTGCCTTCGTCCACATAGGCACCGATGTTGACGTAAGAAGGCATCAGAATCACGTTGGCGGCTACGTAGGCCCCGTAGCGCACCGTGGCGGGGGGCACCACGCGCACCCCTTTGCTGGCGTAGCCCGTCTTGAGCTTAATCTTGTCGTGGTATTCGAAGGGTCCTACTTCAATCGTCTGCATTTTGCGCAGCGGGAAGTAAAGAATAACCGCTTTCTTGACCCAATCCTGAACTTGCCATCCCTCCGTATCGGGTGTGGCCACGCGCAGCAGGCCTTTGTCCAGTTCTTCGATCACCGTTTTGATCGCTACGGCTACGTCGCGCTCGTGCAGCCGCTGTCGGTCGAGCCAGGCAGCCTCCACGAGTTCCCGGATTTCCATAAATAATAATCTATTTGCCAATAAATACAAAGAATGTGTCGAATAACACCCAAAAGACCATCGTACTGGCCTCGGTACTGAAGCCCGTCAGCGACCCGCGAATGTATAAAAAAATGGCTTTAACGCTACTGGCGCGGGGCGATTGTAGGGTCTATCTCTTCGGGCAGGCGGGCGAATTGCCCGCACTCCCCCCCCGTTTGCGCGTTTGGCAGCGCCCGGCATTCGGCCGGCTGAGCTGGCGACGGTGGATAACTAACTTGGTTTATTGCAAATTTTTACTTCAAGTAAAACCTGATCTGATCATATACCAAACCCCTGAGTTACAGGCAGTTACGTGTGCCTACAAAATCTTATTTGGTGCAAAAATATGCTATGATGTGCAAGAGAATTACTTCCGGAATGTAGCGCGATCGGGCGTCTATCCGCGCGGGCTGGGCTGGGGGCTGGGCACCTTGCTTCGCCTGAGTGAGTACCTGACCCGCCCCCTGCACGACCACTACTTTCTGGCCGAGCGGGGCTACGCCCAAGAGTTTGGTTTCACCCGTCATAAAAGTACGATTCTGGAGAACAAATACAAACCATCAGTTGATTTTAAAAACAAACCAGCCGTTCGAACCAACCCGCGCTTTCGACTGCTCTACAGCGGAACCATCGCGGCTCACTACGGCATCTTCGAAGCCGTCGCGCTGGCCAAGGCCCTGCACGCGCACGATGCACGCTTTGAACTGCGCGTGATCGGCTACGCCGCCCAGGCCAGCGTGCGCACCCAACTGCGGGCGGCCGTGTCCGATGCGCCCTACATTCGCCTGGAAGGCCTCGACAAGCCCGTGCCGCACACGGCCATCGAAGCGGCCATGGCCGAGGCCGGATGCGGACTGGTGCCCTATCGGCCCAATCCGAGCACCGAAAACTGCCTGCCCACCAAGCTGTTCGAATATGCCGCCCACCGCCTGCCGATGCTGATCCCGGGTAATCCGCTTTGGTTAGCATTTTGCCAAAAATGGAATGCCGGATTTAGCATTGATTTTACTCGACCAAACATTGGTAAAATTGCTAAGGTGCTATTTAGCAGCACTTTCTATCAGGTGCCGGGGCCGGACCTCGACCGGGCCGTGCGCTGGGAAGCCGACGAACACCCCCGGTTGCTGCAAAAAAGTTATGACCTACTCCCATAGCGAAGGGGCTAATCTTTTTTTTAGGTCAACCAAAAATCTTATTTTTGCTTTGCTATTCATTGGCTGCTATGCAACTCACCCACGCCGAAGAAAACCACGTTAAGGCCATCCACCACCTCACCACCGACCCCGAGGCCGATGTGTCCACCAATGCCCTGGCCGAGTGGCTCTGCACCAAACCCGCTTCGGTGAGCGATATGCTGCGCCGTCTGGCGACCAAATCGCTGGTGCACTACGTGAAGTACCGGGGCGTGCGCCTGACCGAGACGGGCGAACGGATTGCCCTGCAAGTAATCCGCAAGCACCGCCTGTGGGAAACGTTTTTGGTCGAAAAGCTGGGCTTCAACTGGGACGAAGTGCACGAGGTGGCCGAAGAACTCGAGCACATCCAATCGCCGCTGCTCATCGAGCGGCTCGACCAGTTTTTGGGTCACCCCGCCTTCGATCCGCACGGCGACCCCATTCCCGACGCGCGGGGCATTGTGCAAACCCCCGCCCGGCGGCTGCTGTACGAAATGTCCCCCGGCGCGCAGGTGCAGGTGGTGGGCGTGCGCGAAACCACGCCGCTGTTCTTGCAATACCTCGATAAGGTCGGCATCCAGATCGGTAGCCAACTCGAGTTGCTGCACAAAGAAGACTTCGATGGCTCGGCCGAAATTCGGATCGAAACCCAGTTGCCCTTACGTGTGTCGCGCCAGGTGACCGAAAACATTTACGTAACCGAATAGGATGATCATTTTCTTACGGTACTGCGGGCTTGGCGGCCTGCTGGCCCTGTGGCTGATGGCTTGCCAACCCGATACGGGTGCCAGCACCGAAACTTTTGCGGGCCGCGACGGGCGTCTGCAGATTCTGGCTACCACCAGCATCCTGGCCGACGTGGTGAGCCAACTGGCTGGCGACGACGCGGCCGTCACGGCCCTGATGGGCCCGGGCGTAGATCCGCACCTCTACAAACCCACGCAGGGCGATTTGCAACGCCTCACTTCGGCCGACGTGGTATGCTACCACGGGCTGCACCTGGAAGGCAAGATGAGCGCACTGTTTGGCAAGATGAAAAGCATTACGCACGTGGTGCCCGCCTCGGGCGGCTACGATCCCAAACAATTGCGCCGTGTGGGTACGGGCGTGAGCAGCGGCACAGGTGAGGCCTACTACTTCGATCCGCACGTCTGGTTCGACGTCCGCCTCTGGAAGACCTCCGTGGCGTACGTGGGCCAGCAGTTGCAAGCCTTCGACACGGCCCGGGCCGAGGGCTACGCCCGCCGCACGGCTGCCTACCTGCAACGCCTCGACTCGCTCGATGCGGCCGTGGCGATGGCCATCGCTACGATTCCTGCAGAACGCCGGGTGCTGATCACGGCCCACGACGCCTTCAGCTACTTCGGCGACCGCTACGGCATCGAAGTGCGGGGCTTGCAGGGCATCTCGACGGTGGCCGAATACGGCGTGCAGGATGTCTCGTCGCTGGTGGGTTTTATCGTCGAGCGGGGCATCAAGGCGGTGTTCGTCGAGTCGTCGGTGTCGCCGCGGGCACTGGAGGCCGTCGTGCAGGGCTGCCGCGAGCGGGGCCACACCGTGCGCATTGGCGGCACGCTCTATTCCGATGCCCTGGGCGCACCCGGCACACCTACGGGCACCTACATCGGCATGGTAGATCACAACGTGCGCACCATCGTAGAGGGGCTGCGCTGACACCTTTTTTTGAATTTTTTGAAAAAGAAATGATCGTACAAGTAGAGAAGCCGGCTCTGGAGGTACACGACCTGACGGTCAGCTATCAGCGCAAGCCCGTTTTGTGGGATGCCGACCTTTCGCTGCCCGGCGGCGTGCTGGCGGGCATCATCGGCCCCAACGGGGCGGGCAAGTCCACGCTCATCAAGGCCGCGATGGGCTTGGTGCCCCTCAGCAGTGGCTACGTCCGCCTTTTTGGCCAAACGCTGCGGCAGGTGCGGGCGCGGGTGAGCTACGTGCCGCAACGCAGCTCGGTGGACTGGGACTTTCCGGCGTCGGCCTACGACGTGGTGCTGATGGGTCGCTACGGCCACCTGCGCCTTGGGCAGCGGCCGGGGGCGCAGGATCGGGCCATCGCGACGGACTGCCTAGAAAAAGTGGGCATGAGTGCCCTGGCCCAACGCCAGATCTCGCAGCTCTCGGGCGGCCAGCAGCAGCGCGTATTTCTGGCCCGGGCCTTGGCGCAAGAGGCCGACCTGTACTTTCTCGACGAACCCTTCGCCGGGGTGGACATGGCCACCGAAGCGGCTATCATGGCGTTGCTGCGCGACCTGCGGCGGGCGGGCAAAACGGTGGTGGTGGTACACCACGACCTGCAAACGGCCGCCGCTTATTTCGACTGGATGGTTTTGCTCAATACCCGGCTGATTGCCTCTGGCCCCACGGCCGAAGTGTTCCGAGCCGACCTGCTGCAGCAAACCTACGGCGGCCGCCTGACCACCTTGTCTAACCTGGCTAACCTGGTGCGCACCGAACGCTTCCCCCTGCGCGAAGGGTAGTTAATTAGATGATGAGTTGATTAGATAATATGTATTTGATATGCTGATGTGCAGATGTGAAAATGCGTTTTTCGTTGAGACGCACGGTCGTGCGCCTGACAGCGGTGATAGACCGGACGCACGGATAGACCAGACGCACAGCAGTGCGCCTCTACGTAAATGGTCTAACTAAAAAATACAAACTACATTCTCACATTCGCACATTTTCACATTCGCACATCAACTAATCTTCTCATTGACTAACTACCTCATTGACTTGCTGAACGATCCGAATGTGCGCTACGTGACCCTGGGTTGCGTGCTGCTGGGCATTAGCTCGGCGGTGGTGGGCTGCTTTACGTTGCTGCGCAAGCGGGCCCTGGTGGGCGACGCCGTGGCCCACGCCGTGCTGCCGGGCGTGTGCCTGGCCTTTGTGCTGGCCGGCAACAAGAATCCGCTGGCCTTGCTGGCGGGGGCTTTTGCCACGGGCTGGCTGTCGGTGCTCACCATTGACGCCCTGCGCCGCCACACCAAGCTCAAGGAAGACACAGCCATCGGGTTGGTGCTGTCGGTATTTTTTGGAGTTGGCATTTTGTTGCTGACGGCCATTCAGCACTCGGGCAATCCCGAGCAGGCCGGGCTGGACAAATTTCTGTTCGGGCAGGCAGCCTCGCTGGTGGGTACCGACCTGCAAGTGTTTGGTGCGGTGGCCGTAGGGGTGCTGATAACCGTGGCCCTCTTCTACAAAGAACTGAAAATCCTGAGCTTCGACCCGGCCTTCGCCGCCGCCATGGGCCTGCCCGTGCGGCGGCTCGAATGGCTGCTGTCCACGCTCACGGTGCTGGCCGTCGTCACGGGCATTCAGGCCGTGGGTGTCGTGCTGATGGCTGCCCTGCTGATTACGCCCGCCGCCGCGGCGCGCTACTGGACCGAGCGCCTGGGCGTCATGATCGGGCTGGCCGCCCTCTTCGGGGGCTTGTCGGGCCTGGCGGGCGCGGCCATCTCGTACGCAGCCCCCGCCATGCCCACCGGGCCGTGGGTGGTGGTGGTGGTGTCAGGCGTGGCCATCGCCTCGTTTTTGCTCGCCCCCCGCCGGGGCGTGATCGCCCGCTGGTACCAGCAGCGGCAACACCGTCGCCTCATGGCCGAAGAAAATATCCTGAAGGGCTTTTTTCACCTGGCCGAAAACGCGGGGAGCGGCGTTGTCAGTCCGTCGGAGGCTACGCTCCAGGCCTACCGCCATTTTGCGCCCCAGCAGTTGCGAACGGGGCTACGGGCTTTGCAGCGGCGGGGATTCGTAGTGCTGCGAGGGGCGCAGTGGACGCTCACACCCGCTGGCACCGACCGCGCCCGCCGTATTGTCAAGCTGCATCGCCTGCTCGAAATGTACCTGGCCCGCTTCCTCCGTTTGCCGCCCGACCACGTGCACGAGGCCGCCGAAACCCTCGAACACCTCATCTCGCCCGAACTCGAAGCCCGCCTCGAAGAAGAGCTGGACTTCCCGACGCACGACCCGCACGATCGCCCCATCCCCTACGCATGAACCTCCACGACTTTTACATCATCCTGACCGGGAGCCTGGTGGCCATCAGTTGCGGGCTGCTGGGTTGTTTCCTGATTCTGCGCCAGATGGCCATGGTGGGCGATGCCATCTCGCACGCGGTACTGCCGGGCATCGTCGCGGCTTTTTTGTTTTCGGGCTCGCGCGAGCCGCTGGTCGTGCTGCTCGGCGCGGGCAGCGTGGGGCTGCTGACCACCTTCCTGATCGAGTGGTTGCACCGGCGCGGGGGTTTGCAGTCGGACGCCTCCATTGGCGTGATCTTCACCTGGTTGTTTGCCCTGGGGGTGATCCTGATTTCGGTGTTCGCCCAGCAGATTGACCTCGACCAGGACTGCGTGCTCTACGGCGAGATTATCTACGTACCCCTCGACCAGTGGGTGCTGGCCGATGGCACTTTGTTGGGGCCCCGCACCCTCTGGGTGATGGGCAGTGTGCTGGGAATGATTCTGCTGTTCATCGGCTGGGGCTACAAGGAACTGCTCGTCACCACCTTCGACCCGGCCTATGCGGCCGCCGTGGGCATCTCGACCACCCTCTGGCACTATTTGCTGATGGGTTACGTGTCGCTGACGACCGTGGCGGCCTTCGAGTCGGTAGGGGCCATTTTGGTGGTGGCCTTCCTGATTGCTCCGGCCGCCACGGCCTATTTGCTTACCGACCAGTTGCCGAAAATGCTGGCCTTGGCCGCGCTGGCGGGCGTGCTCTCGGCCACGGGGGGCTATTACCTGGCCGCCTGGCTCGACGGCTCGGTGGCGGGTGCCATGGCCACCGTGGCGGGGCTGCTCTTTGCCTTGGCGCTGGGCTTTCGGCGTGGCAGATGGTCTTCGCGCTGGCTGTCGCGGGCGGGCCGCTCGGCCGCGCACCCCACGCACTGAGCGGATAGGGGTGGACTTCCGTCGCACGCTGCTATCATCACCCGTACCATTTTTTGCGCTCATCAAGGCTGAATAAGCCCCTTGCAACGCTCCCGCGCCAACAATTCCCATTTCTTGGCAGTAGAAAATATGTCTGACTTTGTACGCGAATAACGTTACTAAACACGTTACCCATGCGGATCAGACAAACCCGCACCCTTACGGGACACCACGACAAAACGGACTGACTGTGCTTTCTTATTCGATGATTCTTTCGCTCCGCTGGCTGGTCAAGCTGGTGGTACTAGTAGGGCTAACCGCCGCCGGATATTCCTGGGCGGCCACCCGCTTTGCACCTGCTCGGGCCGCCACGGCCGAGCAGGTGCGGTGGTATTCGTTCGAAGAAGTCGCCCGTTTGCAAAACACCGCCCCCAAGAAAGTTTTCGTGGACGTGTACACCGACTGGTGCGGCTGGTGCAAGCGCATGGATCGCGATACCTTCGATGACCCCCAGGTGGTGGCTTACCTCAACGCGCACTATTACGCCATCAAGTTTGACGCCGAAGGCAAAAAAGCCGTGGATTTTGGCGGACGCACCTACGAGCGCAAGGCCGGCGAGCGCACCCACGCCCTGGCCGTAGCTTTGTTGGGCAACCGCCTCAGCTACCCGAGTACCGTCTGGCTCGACGAACAAGGGCAGGTGATTCAGCCCATTCCCGGCTACCTTCCCCCGGCCGATTTCCTCAAGATTGCCAGTTATTTTGCTGGCGATCACCACCTGACCACCCCCTGGGAGGCATACCAATCGGGTCGGTAGCCTCTCCTTTCGTTTTCTGGTGCGGCATGGTTGCCTTATTTTGGTAGCCAATGTCCATTATGTCCATGCAAGACACCATCGTAGCGCCGGCCACCGCGCCCGGCGTGGGGGCCATCGCCGTGATTCGCCTCTCGGGTCCGGAGGCTTTGACCCTCAGCGCAAGGGTTTTTCGCGGCCGTGATCTGGCCACGGCCCCTTCCCACACGGCCCACTTTGGCACCCTCCACGACGGCGACGCCCTGCTCGACGAGGTGGTGGCCACCGTTTTTCGGGCACCCCGCTCCTTCACGCGCGAAGACGTGGTAGAGTTCTCTTGCCACGGGTCGCCCTACGTGGTGCAGCGCATTGTCCGGGTGCTGGCCCAACTGGGCGCCCGGTTGGCCCAGCCGGGCGAGTTTACGCGCCGGGCCTTTCTGAACGGCCGCTTCGACCTGGCCCAGGCCGAAGCCGTGGCCGACCTGATTGCGGCCGACTCGGCCGCCGCCCATCAGGTAGCCCTCCAGCAGATGCGCGGCGGCTTCTCGCGCGATTTGCAAGCCTTACGGGCGCAACTGGTGCAGTTTGCCTCACTCGTCGAACTGGAGCTAGACTTTAGTGAAGAGGACGTAGAATTTGCCGACCGCACAGCCCTGAGCCAGCTCGTGCGTACCATCGCGTACCGCGTGACGGAACTGCTCCATTCGTTTTCGTTGGGCAATGCCCTGAAAAACGGCGTGCCGACCGTGATTGTCGGCAAGCCCAACGCGGGCAAGTCCACCCTGCTCAACCGCCTGCTCAACGAAGAAAAGGCCATTGTGTCGGACATCCCCGGCACCACGCGCGACCTGATCGAAGACGAGATCATCGTGGGCGGGGTGCGCTTCCGGTTTGTAGATACGGCTGGCTTGCGCCAAGCCACCGACCAGATCGAGGCCCTGGGCATCGCCCGCACGCACGCCCGGATGCAGCAGGCCGCCGTCTTGCTCTACGTCTTCGACCTGCCCGCCACCACGCCCGCCCAATTGCAGGCCGACCTGGCCCTGCTGGCCGAGGTGCGCGTGCCCTACCTGCTCGTGGCCAACAAAGACGACCTGGCCACCCCCGACCACCGCGCCGGATTTGCCCACTTCGATGACTTGCTGCTGATTTCGGCCGAAGCGGGCACGGGCGTGGCGGCTTTGCAAGAGCGGCTGCTGGGCCTGGTGGCCACCGACCGCTCCGATACGGTGGTGACCAACCTGCGGCACTACGAAAGCCTGCGCCACACGCAGGAGGCCCTCGATCGGGTACAAGAAGCGCTCGACGCCCAGGTGCCCGGCGACTTGCTGGCCCAGGACATCCGCCAGGCCCTGTTTCACCTGGGCCAGATCACGGGCGAGGTGACCACCGACGAGTTGCTGGGCAATATTTTCAGTAAGTTTTGTATCGGGAAGTGAGGGGGCTCGTCCGGAAGCCATTTAGAGCAGCACATATCCCTAAAAATTGGTAACAGCCTCAGCCCGCCGTGATAGCAGGCCCGGGATAAGCTCGTCGTCTGGTAAAAAACCTGTTACCACTGCATGGGCCATATTTTCCGGCCTGCCATTTCCTACGATCGGATCATAGAGGCAACGTAGTCCTAACTGGTGGGGAATATCGGCACTAAATTGGAAGAGCTGAAACTTCGTTTCGTTTTGCACTGCGGCCGCGAAATTGGTTAACCGCCGTATATCCACCGAAAGCCGCCCTTCGTCTTTGGGCCGCGGAGCGAAAGCCCGGGAGGTTGGGCGGCCATTTCGATCTAGGTAACGCTTATCGGCCCGATACACCCGCCGCAACAACCATTCTTCGTCGGCCAATTGATCGCCCTGCTTCAACTTGTTTGTAGCCATTCGATGAGCGCAGGCAATTGTTCGGGCGTATAGCGGCCTTGTTCGGAGAAGTTGTCATCACCAAAGCGTACAAAATGTGCATGCTCCGGATAAAAAATAAATTCTATTTCGCGTAATCTCGCTTTAAGTCGCACCATAATTTCTCCATTTGGACCCGGAGAAACGGCATCTACCTCCAGATTGTACCGATCAACTGCACGCACAAATACAATCGCTTTTTGAATAGACTCTTCCGGAATAGGGGCCGCGCCATAGCTATCCCAATTCTTGGTTAGTTGCGTGTAATCCCTGATTTTCTGGATTTCGAGCTGATGAATAGGGCGCAGAGCATCATCACGTTTTATGCGCTCGGAGGCAAAGGTGATCGCTGGTAATGAGGCGGGGCTGTATGCCTTTTGTTGAACTAATAAAAAGGACGAAGCTGGTGCTAGTTCGGGCATCCGTAAAGGAGTTATATCAGCGGAAGGTATCATAGAAGTCTTCAGTAACGATGTTGATGAATGTTTCGTGAGTGAGTTGATGCGCCTGCTCAGCCCAAGCGATTACGTCGTCTAACGAGAGAAATTGCACCTCTTCGAATTGCCGATTCACCGCCGTCTGCCAAATAATCGCTGGCTGTCCGCTGGCATTGGTACCATCGCTGATCGTGATGCTCAACTGGTTTCCGTCTGCTTGGGCAAATACCTGTCCGATGTTGACGTGACGGGGCGCAGACGCCTGCGCGAAAGTATTTTTCAGATTTACCCGAAAGTTGCGGTTAATAAAAGCCAACACATCCGATGGATCGGCCTCTCGGATAACTACTGCATCAATGTAGCGCAGGTTCAATTGTATCACCCGCAGGGGCACTTCGTAGCTTTTCTGCATCCACGCCAGCACTTGTGCTACCAATGGCCGAAAGCTTTGCAACCACTCGTAATTACGCTCCGTGTCGTTGACAGTCAGGATACCAGGCCCAAGTTGCACAAGAGGCCAGTGCCCTTCGCCCCGCCAAAACTGATGAACAGGAGCTGGATACACAGATACGGGGCTGTTCTCGGGAAGCGTACGCTTGTACACTGGAAATTCCGTGGCTGCCAAAGATTTGAATATCCCTTGTCCAAACTCAAATCCAGGATCAAAAAGTCTTCCCTGGGCATCCGTCGTCATCTCCCACAACACCTGGAAGATTACTTCCTGAAGAGGTGCCCGTGGTAGTTTGGCAGGCCGAATAGACATCTTGATTTGTTTAACAATGGATGAAAATCTACTCCTATTTTCTATACTTCTAAAATTTATTTCGTATATAAATCAAAAAAGCCCGGTCTTTGCAGACCAGACTTTGTCAATACTAGGTAATAGCTTTCGTAGCCACTACTTGCGACCCGCCTTCTTGTTGTAGTTAGCGTCGCCTTTTTTCATGTCGCCTTTGCCAGGCATCATTACCGACTCAATGCCGTGGATAATGCCGTTGGAGGCCTCCATATCGGCATTCTTCACTTTGGCACCGTTGATCATCACGTCGTTGCCTTGCTTGCTCACTTTCAGTGACTCGCCGCCAACGGTTTGGAGCATCATGCCGTCGCGCAGGTCGTCGGCACGCATCTCACCTTCCACCACGTGGTTGAGCAAAATGCTGCGCAGTTTTTCCCGGTTTTCGGGTTGCATAAGCTGCTCGCGCTTGTCGGCAGACAGTTGGTTGAATGCATCGTCGGAAGGCGCAAACACGGTGTAGGGCCCTTGGCCCCCGAGGGTAGCCGTCAGGTCGGTGGCCTTCACGGCCTTCACCAGCATAGAATACTGACGGTTAGCCGCGGCTTTGTCCACGATGGTTTCGCCTTCGGCCATCGAACGGGTGATGGTTTCCGACGCGCGGGTGGTGCCACGGTCGCGATTGGTTTCGTTTTGTTCCATGCGCTGCTGTTGCATGGGCTGCTGCTGTTGCATAGGCTGCTGTTGCGGGGTGGGTGACTGCTGGCGCGTGGGCTGAGGGCTGCGATCGGTTTGGGCAAAAGCCACCGTGCCCATTAGGCAACTGGCGATCAGAAAAACACTTGTTTGTGAGAACATGGTATTTGGTGTGAAGTAAAAAATAAGTTAAAAAGGCTGAACCAAGGCTATGCCCCCTTGTACCTCACCGCCGCCCAATAGGTTACAAACACCCGATAATCCTTATTTTTTCTTCGAAGCATCACGTGAAGAAGCCCGCCTCCGTGGCCGTGCCGGGGGCGCGCCTTCGTTGAGCCAAGCCTTGATACCCCCGCGCAACTGGTAGAGGTGCTCGAAATCAGACTGCGCCCCGAGCTGGGCAACGGCTTGGGCACTGCGCTGCCCGCGCTGGCAGTAGATCACCACCGGACGATCGCGGGCGATGCGCCCTACCTGATCGGCCAACTGGCCCAGCGGTATCAGCTCGCCACCCAGGTGCCCGGCGGCATATTCGGTCGGCTCGCGCACGTCAATGAGCTGAAAGCGCCGCCCCTCCCGTTGCCACTGGCGCAACTCGGCCGCCGTAATTTCGCGCGTCAACGCCTGCGCACCGCAAATCTCGGAGTAGTCGGGCAGGTCCGTAATGGGCGGGCGGGCCGGATTGGCCGCAAAGCGCACGGTGCGCCCCACGAAGGCGGCCGCATCGAAGTGATAGAGTTGCCCGTCGAGGGGTTGGCCGATGCCCGTCAGCAGCTTGATCACCTCGCTGGCTTGCAAGGTGCCGATAATGCCGGGCAGCACCCCCAGCACCCCTTCTTCGGCGCAGTTGGGCACCAGCCCGGCAGGGGGCGGCTCGGGAAACAAGTCGCGGTATTGCGCCCCCCGCGTGCCGTCCGGACGGGCCGCGTTGAATACCGCCACCTGCCCTTCGAAGCGGTGCACCGCCCCGTACACGTGGGGACGTCCGGTCAGGGTGCAGGCGTCGGCAATCAGGTAGCGGGTCGGGAAATTGTCTGAGCCGTCGGCCACCAGGTCGTAGTTGCCCACGAGCGCCAGGGCGTTCTCGCGCAACAGCCGAAAAGGATGGACTTCTACCTTGACGTGGGGATTGAGCGCCCGCAGCCGCTCGGCGGCCACCTCGGCCTTGAGCTGGTCTTCGTCTTGGGCCGTGTAGAGCACCTGGCGGTGCAGGTTAGACACGGCCACCCAGTCGCCATCTACGATGCCAAGCGTGCCTACTCCCCCTGCCGCCAGGTAGGTCAGGAGCGGACAGCCCAGCCCGCCCGCCCCCACCACCAGCACGCGGGCTGCCTTGAGCCGGGCCTGCCCAGCCGCGCCCAACTCGGGCAAGGCCAGTTGGCGGGCGTAGCGCTGCTGTTCGTCCGGGTCGAGTGCCATCAGAACATATTTTCCAGTACCTCGCCGTACTTGTCGGCGCTGTCGGTCAGCACCGTGACCACCACGCCCGAGGGCATTTGCTGGGACAGGCGCTGGGCACCCACCAAATTGGCCGCCGCCGAGGGCGATATGAGCATGCCTTCGGTGCGGGCCACGGTTTTCATCATGTCGAAGGCTTCGTAGGTGTCAATGGCCAGCACCTGATCGGCCAGGGCCGGGTCGTAGAGGGGTGGATAATTGTCCTCCGTAAAGTTTTGCCATCCTTCCAGCCCATGCAGGGGTGCGTCGGGCTGCAGGGCGATGAGCCGCACGTCGGGCTTGAGTGCCCGCAGGCGCCGCCCCACACCCGTGAAGGTGCCACCCGTGCCTACGCCCGTCACGAAGTGCGTGATGCGGCCTTCGGTTTGGGCGTAGATTTCGTCGGCCAGGGCCGTATAGCCCTGCCAATTGTGCGGATTACGGTCGGCATCGGGATAGAAAAAGCGGCGGGGCTGGCTTTTGATCAGCTCTTCCATGGCGTTTTCCAGGGCTTCGCCGGGCGGGAGATAGACCAGTTCGGCGCCGTAGGACTGCAACATCACCTTGCGCTTTTCGGTGGCATTTTCGGGCAGGCAGATCGTGACGGGAAAATCCAGCACAGCCCCCAGCGCGGCGTAGGCCAGCGACATATTGCCGCCGTGCCGATCGAGCAGGCGTGCCTCGGGCAACTGCCCAGCCTGCCAGGCTGCCGACACAATCTGGTAGGCCGCCCGGGCCTTGATGCTGCCGCTTAGTTGCATCCATTCTTGTTTGGCCAGCAAACTTACCGTCCCGGGCAAGCCGGGCAAATTCAGGGCAACCAGGGGCGTGTGCCCAATCTGCCGCGCTACGCTATCGAGCCGGGTGCGGGGTGCCATAGTTGTTTGTTCTGCTACCATTTCACTGTCGTTTGACTTCATAAAAAAAGCCTTTCCCCATAAAAAGAAAGGCTCCTTGTGCGTGTTGTCGTCTGCGTTACGCATCAATCCTTCCTGGTACTACATACGGCGCAGCGGCCTGGTGTCACCCCCACTCCTCTTTTCCTCCTACGCAGACCCATTCGTTTCTAGCCAGTGCTTCCTCATAACCCGTTCGTACCACAATGGTTGCCGGATGTGGCGCCCGCCCGGGTGGGTTCTTCAAACCTCGTTCCACAAACATAGCCGCCCTGTGCAAAGACGCAAATTTGCATTCTTTTAATTGTGCCTACCTGTCGAGTAAAAGCTACTGAGTGGGTTTTTGCCAGAAAAAGCCCAAAATTTTACCAGCGATTTAAAAAAACCATCAAGACGGGTGCCAGGCCAAGCACCACCACACAGCCGATGATATTGTACCACAAAAAGCCAATATCCGTGGTGTAGAAGCAAATCAGCACGGTGGCTTCGGCCAGCAGGGCGGCCACGAACACGGCCGTACCGCGCACCCGGGGCAGCAGAAAGGCGGTGGCAAAAATGCCCAGCACGGCCCCGTAGAAAAGCGAACCTAACTGGTTGACCGCTTCGAGCAAATTGCCCAGCCGCGTGGCAAACATGGCCACGGCAATGGCGTAGCCCCCCCACAGCACCGTGATGAGCTGCGAGGCCCGCAAATAGTGCCGCTCGCTGGCGTCCCGGCGCACCATCCGGCGGTAGATGTCCACCACCGTCGTCGAGGCCAAGGCGTTGAGCTCGGAGGCCGTCGAAGACATCGAGGCCGAGAAGATCACGGCGATCAGCAGGCCCACCAGCCCGGCGGGCAGGTAGGTGGTCACGAAGGTCAGGAAAATGTAGTTGGTATCGTTGGTGTCAGCCAGCGGGTCGTGCGCCCGCATCAGGTCGGCCACTTCTTGCCGCAACGTGCCGATCTGGGCGTCGTGTTGCCGGGCGGCCCGCACGGCCGCTTCGTCGGTCTCTCCCCGCCGCTGGGCGGCCACCATGGCCTCGACGGCCGCGCGCTTTTCGGTCCAGAGCTGTTGGTAGGTGGCCTCGGCCGCGGCCAGGTCGGCCGCGTAAGCACTTTGGCGCAGTCGCTCGGTTTCGTTTTGGTTGAAAAATACTGGCGGCGCCTCGAACTGGTAGAAGACAAACAGCATGGCCCCGGTCAGGAGAATACCGAATTGCATCGGGATTTTAACGATGGCGTTGAAGAGCAACCCCAGTCGGCTTTGGGCCACCGACTTGCCCGCCAGGTAGCGCCCCACCTGCGACTGATCGGTACCAAAATAGGACAGCGACAAAAAGAACCCGCCCAGCAGTCCCGACCAGAGGTTGTAGCGGTCGTTGGGGTCGAAGCGGGCGTCGAAGGCTTCTAGGCGGCCCATCTGACCCGCCACCTGCAGGGCTTCGCTCGCCCCCATACCGTCGGGCAACAGGCGCACGATCATCACGAAGGCCACCACCATCCCCAGCAAGATCACCCCCATTTGTTGTTTTTGGGTGTAGCTCACGGCTCGCGTACCGCCCGACACGGTGTAAATAATCACCAACCCGCCGATGAGCAGGTTGGTCCAGACGATGCTCCAGTCCAGCAGCGACGACAGGATCACGGCCGGGGCGTAGATGGTCAGCCCGGCGGCCAGCCCGCGCTGCACCAGAAACAGCAACGCCGCCAGGCCCCGCGTTTTGAGGTCGAAGCGGCCTTCGAGGTATTCGTAGGCCGTATAGACCCGGAGGCGGTGGTAAACGGGCAGCACAAAGGCGCAGAGCACGATCATGGCCAGGGGCATACCGAAATAGAACTGCACAAAGCGCAGCCCTTCGCCGTAGGCCAGCCCCGGCGCCGACAAAAAAGTGATGGCGCTGGCCTGGGTGGCCATCACCGAGAGGCCCACCACGTACCAGGGCATGGCGCGATTGCCCAGCAAATAGCCCTGCACGTCGCGGTTGCCCCGGCTTTTCCAGAGGCCGTAGCTGACGATGAACAGCAGCGTGCCCCCCAGCACCGCCCAGTCAAGCCCACTCATCCGGCGTAGAAGTGGGTGAAGGCGTAGCAGCCAGCGATCATGAGCAGCAATTGCAGTCCCACGGCGGCGTACCACTGCCACCAGTGGCGGAGCAAGGGCGGGCGTTCGGAAGGGTCGGCGGGTGAATCGGGCATAGCAGCGTAGGGTTGGAAGGCCAAAATAAGGCAATTTGCCCGATCTCTTGGCCTACGCTTCCCCGGGAGGCTACTCATCGGCAAGCTGGTCGGCGTACGTACGCCAGGCCTCGGTAAGGTATTGGGCCAGGTCTAAAAGCTCGGTCAGGTCTTTTTGCAGGCCCACCAGCGGGTCGAGGGTGCGATCGAGGGCGGCAAAGGCCTCGGTCTGCGGACGCGCCCCTTGCGCTACGGGCAGCAGTGTCCGGACGCTGCGGCGGTCTAGCCCCGCCTCTACGCGCCGATAGGCCGCCAGCAGATCGGCCAGGGGCAGTTGCTGAAACAGGTGCAACGTAGGGCCATTGTCGGGCCGTGAAAAAGCGTGAACCAGGCGCAACCGACTCACGTGGCCCAGCAGCGCTTCGTCGGGCGGGGCCACGGCCGGTGTTGAATTATTACGTATGGTAATATTCATTTCGCCCGTTCCGGTGATGATCCAATCGAGAGATACCTCGAACTCCCGGTGCAGGGCCTTGAGCACGTTGCCCGTAATGTCGCGGTGCCCCGTTTCTAGGGCCGATAAGTACGCTTGCCCAATCCCCAGTCGGTCGGCAAACTCGGCTTGGTTGAGTCCCTGGTGCAGGCGAACCTGTTTGATGCGTTGTCCGGCTTCTTCCACACATGCAAACTACACATTTATTACTTATGGTAATTGAACTGCGTGAAATAGTTCTTATTGTAATGAATATCGTTCCTGATAATTACTTAAAGTAATATTATTACTTATTGTAAACCTGATTACGGCCCCGCACAGCCTGCGCCTGGTTGCTCGCGCAAAAAGAGCGGCACGTCGTGATCGAGCTCATCACCCACGAGCACCCTGCCAAAGCCGCAGCGCACGCAGTGATCGCTCGCCTTGTTCGGCTAGCGAGAAAGGTGCCGACGGGTACTGGCCCGTTTGGTCGCCGTGCCAATTTCCTATGCCGCAACCAAGCGGACAGTTATCCGGCGAGTCACCAAGGAGGTAGCGAACTAAAGAATAAAATGAGTTACTCGGGCCTGGCCAACGGTGGCTCCTGGCCCCCGGCCAACAAGTTAGCAAACAGCCGAAAGGCACCGGGCACACCCGCGGGCAACTGGCGGAAAAAGGCCAGCCCGGTGTACACAAAAGTGCCGCGGCCGTGTTGGGCGTGGAGCAGCCCGCCCGCTTGCGGGTCTTCGCCCGCGTCGTGGCTGCTGAGCAGCGGCGCGTAGCGCTCGTCCCACTCCTCAGCAAAGTAGAGGCCGCGCTCCTGCACCCAGCCCTCGAAGTCGGCCGCCGTGATCTGATTGGGGTGAGTGAGCAACGGGTGGCCGGGCACCAACACCCGTACGGGCGCGGTCTCTTCGGTGACGCGCCGGCGCGAGAGCTTGAACGGATACGGCCCCAACTCATCGGTCACCAAGCCCCGGTTGGTGTTGTACTGCACCACGAGCGTACCCCCGTCGGCCACGTAGTCCATCAGGCGGGTGCGGTACGTGCGGAGGGCCGTTTCGCGGTTGAAGGCCCGGATGCCCGTCACCACCGCGTCGAACGCCGACAGGTCAGTTTCCCCCAACTGCCGCGCGTCGAGCACCGTGACGGTGTAGCCCGCCCGGCGCAGGCTGGCGGCGACTTCGTCGCCCGGCCCAGCTACGTAGGCAATGCGCCGTCCTCCCGTCTGCAAGTCGGTGCGCACCAGTGTGGCCGTGGCGGGCGGATAGAATGCCTGCGGCGGAATGTGGGGATGCTCGACGACCCGCTCGGTTTGGGTGACTACTTCACCCGCATCGGTAATGGCCTGCAACGTCAGGCGCGCGCGCGATGGCGTGGCGGGTGGCTGCACGCGGAAAGTCAACACCGTCGGTGGCCCGTCGGCCGACGCCCGGAAGTGCGCCCGCGCGGGCGACACCCGCCAGCCCCGGGGCATGGGCAGCGTCACCTTGCCGCAGACACTGTCGCGATGGGTGCGCACCCACACTTCCACCAACTGGGTGGCCGTGTCGGCAAAAAGGTAGGTGGCCTCGGCAAAGTCCAGCGTGACGGGCGGGGCCACGGCCACGCGCCGGAACAGCTCGCCCCGCACCGGATCTACCCACTGATACTGCACGTTGCGCCCAAAGCTGATCTCGACGTCCTCGAAAGTCAACACAAAAGTGACCGTCAGCGGGCCGTCGGTTTGGGGCTGATGTCGTTGCGTGGGATCGGCCGCCGGAAAGCGGCCAGCCGCCGACTGTCCCGGCATCACCGCAGGCGGTTGGGCCATCCAGAAAGGCG
>DAIRSZ010000020.1:0-11205 GCA_036804165.1 Catalimonadaceae bacterium
TAGAACAGGTCAGGCTGCAAAAGGGTATAGACGCGCTCCCCGATCAAGTATTGCCAGCGCAAAAGGCTGGTGTCCTGCTCGCCGCCCGCCACATAGATGCCGCTTAGGGCCTCGGTCACTTGTTGGTTGGCGCGCACATCCTCCCAAGCACAAGGCTCTTCCACAATGTCCACCCCGTGGGCGATGAGCATCCGGCCCACTTCGATGGCTTGCGCAGGAGTGTAGGAGCCGTTGGCGTCGGCATAGAGGGCAAAGTCGTCGCCGAAGGTGCGGCGGGCCAGGGGCACGATGGCCGCCGTGCGGCCGGGTACGGGCTCTTGGGCCGTCATGCGCCCGCCAATTTTCAGCTTTATGCCCCGCGCCCCGCTGAGGGCCTGCTTTTCCTGCAAGAAGGCCACTTCGGCCTCAGCCGTGTT
This sequence comes from Catalimonadaceae bacterium, assembly GCA_036804165.1. Lineage (GTDB taxonomy): Bacteria > Bacteroidota > Bacteroidia > Cytophagales > Flexibacteraceae > DAIMZG01. The sequence goes on from DAIRSZ010000020.1 coordinate 417, forward strand.
TTCGCGCGTCAAGCTTGACAAATACACCGGAATCTGCGTTCGGACTGGCTCCCCGAAAAAACGGTAGGCGGGGCGGTTAGCCGCCTGGCCAAGCAAATCGAGCAGGGCCAGTTCGAGGTGCCCCACGCAATTGGAAAAAGGCATGCCCGCATATTTGTAGAGCCGTTCGGTCCGGTACACATCTTCTACCAGCGTGGCCAGGTCGCGGGCATCCTTGCCCAGAAAGAAGGGGCCAATAAGCCCCTCGAACAACGACCGCAGGTGGGGCATGCGCGTATTGGCCATGACGTGTCCTGTGTGCTGGTCGGTGCGCACGCGCAACAGCCACTTTCCTTCCCACGCCCACCAACTGATTTCGCGGATGGGCAGGGGGTCGGGGAATAGCGCGTGGAGGTCGGCCAGGCGGGGGAAGGCCGTTTGCTTGTCGGACGGCAGCAAAGGGGGCATTTGCCAGGGGACAAGGGCGATCAGGGCGGCCAACTGACCAGATTGGTGTAAAAAAGTCCGGCGGTTCATCACCGATTAAGTTTGCGCTTTTCCATCATCTTTTCGTCCACTTCCAGCCCCAGACCCGGCCCGGTGGGCACGTAGAGGTATCCATCCTTAAACTCAATACGATTCTGAAACAGCTCGTCCACCTTGTGTTCGGGCCGATAGCCCGAAAACTCCTGCACGGCGGCTGCATTCGGGATAGAGGCCAGCAGCTGGAGGCTGGCGGCCGTCTGCAACGTGGGGCGCGTGTTGTGCACCATCACTTCTTTTTCGAAAGCCTGGGCCATCCCGGCAATTTTGCGGCACTCGGTCAGGCCGCTGCACTTGATCAGATCCAGGTTGAGGGTGTCAATGTTGCCCACCGTGATCAAATCCCGAAACTGCCACTTGTTATATTCGTGCTCTCCGGCGTTCACGTCGCAGGGGAGCGCGTCGGACACTTGCCGCAAGCCGTGGTAGTCCTGGCTGGAAACGGGTTCTTCCACGACCTTGATGTCGAAGTGCTCGTAGAGCTTGAGGCCCAGCTCGATGGCTTTGCCCGCCGTATAGCCATTGTTGAAATCCACGAACAGCTCGATGTCGTCGCCGACGGCCTTGCGCACGGCCTTGATGCAGTCGTAGGTAAAGCGAAACGGCGGGTTGCGGTCGCGGTCGTAGAGCTGCATCCGGGCCTTGAGGGTGGTGTAGCCCTGTTCGACGAAGGCCATGCCCTCGGCGGCCATCTCTTCGGGCGTCTTGAAGCCTCCCTTCTTGCGACGGCCATAGCTGCCATACACCCGCACTTTTTCTACCTTCGAGCCGCCCAGCAGTTTGTGGGTGGGCATGTCCAACAGCCGTCCTTTCAAGTCCCAGAGGGCATTGTCGCAGCCAGCGATGGCCCCCGGCACCAGCCCCGAGGTGCCGCCTTCTAGCCCCTCGAAGTAAAGCTGGTGCCAGAGGTGCTCCGAATCGAAGGGGTCTTGCCCCACCATGAGGGGCTTGCACAGCGTTTCGACGAGCTGGGCAATAATGGGGATAAATTCGTGGTCGCCTTCGCCCCAACCCGAAATGCCCGCGTCGGTTTCGATCTTGACAAAAAGCGCTTTTTTCATTACGTAGGGCTTTACGTCGGTAATTTTGACCAATTTGCGCGCTGCCGTAGCGAGGGGAGTGGCGGTTGCCCAGCGGGGCACGGTGGTGCCGGCCAGTCCGAGCAAACCTGTCTTGAGGAAATCAGCCCGCGATAGACTCATATAAGGTGTATTTGGATGTATAAAATTGGAGCAGAGGCCGTAGCTTCCTTCGGTTGACCTTCCAATTGCGAAGAAATAGAAAATTTTATTCAGGACGCCCCCGTTCGGGCCGACCCTGACGACCCCGTAATTTTGGAAAAAGGTAACCTTGGTGTCGGGGCAAGCAAGCAAGGGGTCGTCCTGATAGCAAAACTGAATTTATGGAAATGTCTGAGGATGCGCTCTACGTGCTCATCGCGGCCGACTTAGCGGGCGAGATTACCCCAGCCCAAGCCAGGCAACTTCTTGCGTGGCGCACCCAAAAGCCCGCCCACGAGGCACTATACGCCCACATGCGGGCCATTTACTTCAATCACCGCTTCGAGGGGTCAGCCGCTTGGCCCCGGGTGGCCGCCCGCCTGGACGCCCCAACGACATCGCCTAAGCTTTCTGCGGACAAGCGGGGGGGCGGAGCGGTTCCGTCGGGTGCGGCGCCCCGCCCTGGCTACCCGGCAGGCGAGCGCTCGTTTCCGATCTGGGCCTGGGCGGCCACGATTCTGTTGCTCCTTGCCTTTGCGCTGAGTCCGCTCGTAAACCGCTGGGTTGCGACGGCCGATGCCTGGGTCGAGAAATCGGTACCCAAAGGCGAAAAGCTGCAATTTACCCTGCCCGATGGTTCGTTGGTGTGGCTCAATGCCGACTCGCGCCTGCGCTATATGGCCAGCTTCGACGATTCGCTGCGCGAAGTGTTTTTGGAAGGAGAGGCTTTTTTTGACGTGGTGCCCAACGCGGCCCAGCCTTTCGTGATCCGGACCAAGCACTCGGAGGTGCGCGTGCTGGGCACGTCGTTCAACGTGCGGGCCTATCCCGACATGCCCCAGACCGAAACCCTGGTCGTTACGGGCGAAGTCCGCGTAACGGATCGGCAGAACACGGCCCGCACCATGTTGCTGCGCCCCCGCGAGAAGGGAACCCTCGAACACGGCACGGGCAAAACGGCCCAACGCGCCGTAGAAGAGCCCCTCGAAATGGCGGCATCGTCTGCCTGGCCGCAGGGCACGCTGGTGCTCTACGACGAACCCCTGCCCGTGGTGGCCCAGCGCCTAAGCCGCTGGTACGGGGTAACCATCGAACTTGACTCGGCCACACTGGCCCAGTGCCGCCTGACGGCCCGCTTCGAAAACGAATCGCTCGAGCAAGTCCTCGACTACGTCAGCATCGTGATGCCTATCCGGTACGAACGCCAGGGCGAACGCTTTGTCGTGACGGGCGAGCGCTGCGCACCCTGACGAACGGGCACGCGCCAACCCGTCAGAAAAAATGCCGATAGGCCGCCAGGTCGCGCCGCAGTTTCTGGAGGGCGCGCCCCATCTGCGTCTCTATGGTTTTGATGGACAGATTGAGCTGCTGGGCTATTTCCTGGTACTTGAGTCCTTCTTCGCGGCTGAGCCGGAAAACCTGCTGACACTGCGGCGGGAGGTTGGCAATGGCGGCCTCGATGCGCTCGTGCAGCTCTTCGTGTACCAGCAACATCTCGGGCGAGGCCTGGGTGTCGGCCAGAGGAAGTTGGGGCTTGTCACAGGTTTCGGCCCGGGCGAGTTGTTTTTTGAGATAGTCGAGGCTTTGGTTGCGCACAGCCCGAAAAAGGTACGCCCGCAGCGAAATCTCGATGCGCAATTGCGTCCTATTTTTCCAGATCTTCACGAATACGTCGCTGACGGCCTCTTCGGCCAAGTCGGGCGATCCCACAAACTTGAGCGAAAAAAGACAAAGTTGCGCGTAGAAAAGCTCAAAGAGGTGGGCAAAAGCCGTACGGTCATCGTCTTCTATGACTTTTTTTAGAAGAGCGTTCGCCTGATCATCCAATGCGCGGGTGGTGGTGGTATTGGCCTCGGCCATAAGTACTAAGGTAAGACAAATAAAGGATTTCAGTGCCAGGGCCTCATGGTGCTGCAAGCTATTTGAATACAGCGCACGTCTGCTGATCAACCTAACGTTTGACCAGAGGCAATCTAATGTGGTTTTCTCTGGCAAAAAAATGGGCCATCGTTCAATTTATGCGGGAAAGTCGTAAAATAGAGAGGAAAAAAAGCGGTGGGCGTAAGGGTAAACCCAAAACGTCGGCGTCAGCCTCATACAAGTCGCTGTGTGCTTGTTGACACGAGGGCACGCGATCAACACCAACAACTAAAAGCTCCACCACCTGCATGCTTGCACCTTTTTCAACTTCTCTACGTCGGGGTGCTCGACGCTTCGGATTCCTGTTGTTTGTGCTACAGGCGGCCTTCTGCACGGTGGGCCAGTCGAGCCCGGAGAAACGCATGGAAGAGGTAGTAGTCGCCGTAGATTACCGCGATTTGCCCCTCGAAGACGTATTGCTCGATCTGGAATCCCGCACGCAGTTTCGATTTGTGTATAGTTCTAACTACGTGGACATTGCCCGCCGCATCACGCTGAACCGCGAAGCGAGCGTAGCCGATATTTTGCACATCCTGCTGGCCACCGATGCCTTGGCTTTCGAGCAGCGCGACGACCAGATCATGATCCGGCAAGTGAGCCGCGCGCAAGCAACCGCTCGGCAAGCTGAAAAAGGCGGCTTGCGCGGCACCGTGCGCGACCGCGACACGGGCGAGTTGCTGCCCGGTGCCACCGTGATCGTGGACGGCACCTCCAACGGGGTGGTCACCGACCTGAACGGAGCCTTTTTTCTGCCCAACGTACCCGCCGGGCTCACCGCGATCCGAGTCAAGTTTATTGGCTTCGACGACGTGGTAGCCGAAATTCAGATTCCGGCCAACGGCACGGCCACCTACGATTTTATGATGGGCCTGGGCACTACCCAGCTCGAAGAGGTGGTGATCAGTTCGCAGCAGTTGGGCCAGGCGGCAGCCATCAACCAGCAGCTTTCGTCCAACGTCATTGTCAACGTGGTGTCTAAAGACCGCATCGAAGAGTTGCCCGACCAGAACGCGGCCGAAACCGTCGGGCGCCTGCCCGGCGTATCGGTGCAACGCGAAAATGGCGAAGGGCAGAAGGTGGTGGTGCGGGGTCTTTCGCCCCGCTTCAACTCCATCACCATCAACGGCGAGCGCATTCCTTCTACCGACGCGCAGAACCGCTCGGTGGACCTGAGCATGATTTCGCCCGATGCCCTGGGGGGGATCGAGGTGTTCAAGTCCCTGACGCCCGACAAAGACGGCGACGCCGTGGGGGGCACGGTCAACTTCGTGATCCGCAAGGCCCCCGAAGGCTTGCGCGGCTCGGTGCGGGCCATGCCCGGCTACAACGGCCACGTACGGGAATTTGGGCAATTCCGGGGCAACTTTAGCGTGAGCAACCGGATTTTGAAAGACCGCGTGGGCATTATCCTGACGGGCAATTTGCAACGGGCCGACCGCAGTTCCGACCAGTTCGAGGCCGATTATGAGTCGGCTGGCGAAAATCCCGATGGCTCGCTGCGCCTGCTTACGCGCAACATCAACCTGGGCGCACGCCGCGAAACCCGCGACCGCTTTGGCGGTAGCCTGGCCCTGGATTATCAGTTCAGAAACGGCAACCTGCTGTTGAGTACCCTCTACGGCCAGACCAATCGGGACGAACTACGCCGCCGCCGCCGCTACCGGCTGGGCGAAAACTACCTCGAATACGACATCCGGGATCTGGAGCGCAACACGTCTTTGATTTCGAACACCCTCAGCGGTGAGTACAAGTTTTTCCAGAAGCTCGACCTGTTCTGGCGGGCTTCCGACTCGCGCACGGCGCAAAAGACCCCCTTCGCGCTGAGTACGCGCTTCCGGGAGAATAGCGCGGTGGTGGGTGATTTGCTCACCGACCCTACCAACCCCACGCGCCTGCCCTACGCGTTCAAGAATAACCTGAACGAGACGTTCTTTCGAGACTCTTTCTCGGACGACGACCGCATCAACGAGGTCAATCAGACGGCCCAGGCCGATCTGCGCTACCCCGTTCGCTTCAACGAAAAAATTGGCGGCTTTCTCAAGGGGGGGGTCAAGATACGCGACAATCGCCGCGAGCGCATCCTCGACCGGGTCAACACGCTCAACAACGGCGCCAACGAAGCGGCCGCTTCCAATCCCGAAGATTTCCTCTTCACCCCGGCGGGCAACGTATCTATCCTGACATTTCTGGACCCTACTTTTGAGGCCGAGCGTTTCATGCAAGGGCGCTACGCCTTCGGAACGGGTCAGTTGCTCTCGAACCAGGGTGGCCTGAGCCAACAGGCAGCCCGCGACTTTTTTGCCCAGTACCGGGAGTTCTACCGCCGCGACGAGCGCTCGCGGGTAGAATCGTACGAGGCGGGCGAACAGATTCGGGCCGGCTACCTGATGACCCAGCTCGATTTGGGCAAGAACCTGCTGGTGGTGGGCGGGGTGCGCTCCGAGTCCACCACCATTGACTACGCCACCGAAATTGGCCGTCTGCAGCGTATTGACGACGAATGGCTGCTGACGGGCCTGCAAGACACGTCGGCCAGCCGCACCTACCAGGAGTGGCTGCCGATGATCAACCTGCGCTACCGCCTCACCCCCTGGATGGACGTGCGCCTGGCGGCCACCAAGACCCTCAATCGCCCCGACTTCTACGGCCTGGTGCCCTACTACCTGGAGTTTCCCGAAGAGCGCGAACTGCGGGTGGGCAACTCGCTGCTGCGCCACACCACGGCCTGGAACTACGACGCCTTTGTTTCTTTCTTCACCAAAGACATCGGCCTGCTGACCATTGGTGGCTTCTACAAAGAGTTGAAAAACATTGACTACAACAGCGAACTGGTAGTGCTCGACGTGCCCCAAGACGACCCCATTTTTGGCTACCGCAAGTTCGAGACCCTCAACGCCCCCGGCAAAACCTTCGTGCGCGGCATGGAGGTAGAGTGGCAAACCAACTTTCGCTACTTGCCCAAGCCCTTCGATGGCATTGTCTTCAACACCAATTTAGCCCTGGTCAACAGCAGCACCCAGTATTTCGAGAACGCCCGCAACCCTGATCCCGACGGCCCCTTGTTTATCCTGGAAAGCCGGCGCGGTTCGTTGGTGGGTCAGAACGACATCATCGCCAACTTTTCGATCGGCTACGAGAAGGGCGGCTTTTCGGGGCGTATCTCGATGGTACACCAGGGCGCCGCCCTGAGCCAAGACCTGGGACCACGCGCCGAACTCGACGTGTTCACCGAGGCCACCACGCGCTGGGACCTGGCCATCAATCAGAAAGTAAGCCGCCGCCTGACCCTGTCTTTGTTTGTCAACAACATCACGAACCAGCCCGAACAGGCTTTTTTGGGCGCTGGACGCCAGTTTCCGACCCGCGAAGAGTATTTTGGCTTTACCAGCGACCTGGGCATTTGGTACAAATTTTAATCACCCTAATTTATTCACCCTAACTTTTATCACCATGAAAAATTCTTACAGATTTCTAGGCCTTATGCTTGTGGCGGGGCTGATGAGCCTGACGTCGCAGGCGCAAACGACAGTAAACGTGCCGCCAGGCGCGGGTACGCTCAACCAAGCCATCGAGACGTTTTTCACCCAGAACGGGGCGGCCGCTTTTGCCAACGCCCAGTTTGTGCTGGAGCGCGGCGGCACCTACGGCCTGACGGGCACCATCGAGAATCGTCTGGGCGAGGGAGCGGCGCAGGCCAGCTTTCCGCTGACCATCGTGGCGGCCGAAGGCGACGGTGCCCGGCCCTTCTTGCAACCCGTAGCGGTGGGCGGTGCCGAAGTGAGCAATCCCTTCCGCGTGCGGGCCGACATCACCCTGCGCGGGCTGCACCTCACGGGCAAATCCGACATCGGCACGTTCCCGACGCGCATTCTCCGCGTTAGCTCCGACAACATCCGCATTGAAGTGGACAATTGTATGCTGATGGATGACGGACAAACGGCCTTCCGGCTCGACAGCCGCAACTGCCGCATCTACCTGACCAACTCGATCGTGGGCCGCATGGGCCAGCCCAGCGATATTGACAACGGCCGCGTGTTTGACATGCGCGGCAACCCGCAGGACACGGTCTGGGTAGAAGGCAACCGCATCTACAAAGTTACCAGCCGTTACTTCCGCAATGGCGGTGGGTCGGAAAACCCCACGATGAACTACGTGTATTTTAACCAGAACACGTTTGTCAACTCCATTCAGCGCGGCTTCGACTTCTACCGCACCATCAACCTGACTTTCAGCAACAACTTGGTGGTCAACCCCATCATCGAAGGTACTGTTCCCACGGGCAGCAAGGCCGTCATCGAGGTGGACTCGGTGCCGCAAAACATCCTCGATTCGCTCAACGTGGTACAGACTGTGCGCATCCGGCACAACAATTTTTATTGGGAAGCAGGCTTGGTAGCGCTCTACGACACGGCCCTCAACGAAGCCCGCCTGTTTTCGGACGCCGCCGCGGCGTTTGTGCTGGCCAACCTCGATGCGCCCACCAACCTCAACGAGCCGATCACCTTTGCGCAGGGACTCAACACGCCCACGGGCATTCTGAGCAACATTCGCAATAACCAACCGCTGCCCTCGGCCTGGAACGAGGACGACGAGCCTGCCGATTTTTCGTACGACAACTCCTTCGACTCGTTTACGGGCGGCGACGAGGGCCAGCCCATCGGCTGGTATCCGGGATTTAATCAGTCGCTCGGCAACCGAATGGTGACGGCCTTTGGCGCAGAGGTCTATCCCAACCCGAGTGCGGGCCGGGTGAGCGTGCGCGTGCCCGAAGGCGTACGCATGCGGCAACTGACGGTGCGCAACCTGATGGGGCAGCAGGTGTTCGCGCAGGGGGCTGACCAGATGCGCGACCTGACCCTCGACCTGAGCAAACTGGTGCCGGGCGTCTACTTGCTCACGGTAGAAAACCAAAACGGTCAGCAGCAAACGCTGCGGCTGGTGCGTCAGTAGTCAAAACAACCTGACGGCTCCCTGCCCATTGGGCGGCGGAGCCGTTTTTATTTATTTACACTTTTATGATGGGAATAAGCCAGAGATGGATTGGGGCAGTGCTTGTATGGGGCCTGGCCCTGGCCGGATGCGAAGACCCCGAGTTGCCCGAGCCTGAACCAATTCGGTTGCGCTATGCGGGCACCTCCGACGGGCAAGTGACAGGTGCTGCGGGTGCGGAAGTGACGCTCAACGTGATCGTGCAGTCGGACTTTGGGCTGCAATCGCTGCGCCTGACCGATAACTACCAGAATGACTCGCTAGCCATCTACCAGAACCGCGACTCGGTGCGGGTGGTGAACTTTACGGCGGGCACGGCCGATAACTTTCCGTTTCAGTATTTGGTGCCGCGTCTGGCTTTGCCGGGTACGGTGATTGAAGCGCTCCTGATCCTGACAGACCGCGAGGCCAGGCGCGATACCCTGCCGTTTACGATCAACGTAACCGAAAGCGCCTTGCCAACGGCCAACATTCGCGGCGCAGTGCCCGATGCCTTTCGGGCCGAACCGGGCCAGACGGCCACCATCCCGCTGCGCCTGGGGGCGGCGGCCATCCTCAACGAGCTGCTGGTCTATGAACAAACGCCCGATGGCGAAGTGCTCTTGTCGCAAATAGCCCTCAACCCCGAGCGCAACGAACTGGCCACCCTCAACTACGACCTGCCTTTTCTTATTCCCCAGGTGGAGATCGGTACCGAAATCAACCTGCGGTGCGTGGCCACCGACTTGCGCGGCCGCCCCTCAAACAACCTCAACGTAAGGGTGCTGGCCCAGGAAGCGCCCGCCTTTTTTCTGGGCGATACGACCATCAATGGCCAGACCGTCCGACTGCTGACGGGCCGCATCAACCAGAACCTCCGGCTCGATCCCGGGCAATACCTGATCCGCGATACGGTGGTGGTGGAGCGAGGCAACACGCTTTCTTTCGGGCAGTCCTTCGACCAGAACGTGGTCATTCACGGACAAAGTGCCGAGCACGGCCCGGTGGGCGTGTTGGTGGTAGAAGGCAACCTCGACGCCCGCGGACTGGTGACCACCACGGCCACCCAGCCGGCGGTCTTCACCAGCGACCGCGTGCTCTACGGCCAGGCGCCCCAGCCCGGCGACTGGGGTGGAATCATCATCGCGGGGGCCGCCCCCGAGGCGCGCAACCTCCAGTTACAATTTTTGCGCATCGAATACGCCGGCCACGGCGACCAGCCCGCCCTTACGCTGCGCAATTTGCTGCGCGAGGGCAGCACCCTTGAGCGCTTGCAGGTGTACCGCAGCCTGCGCGATGGCGTCTTCTTCGAGGGTGGTGACATCCAGATTCGCCGCTTGTTTGTGCTGGAGGCGGGCGGTAGCGCCGTTCGCTGGCAGAACTGGAGCGGACAAGGGCAAGAATGGCTGCTGATGCACCTGGCGGCCAAGTCGGGCACAGCCGAGTTGTTGGGCGCGGGCGGCGGTCGCCCGGGCATTGCCAACCTGACCATCCTGGGGCCAGGCGCCGGACAGGGCGACGGCGAGGGCATCCGGGCCGAAAATGCAGCGGCCTTTAACCTCTATAACCTGATCGTGACGGGGATGGGCGGCGCGGCCATTCGGCTGAACGCCACGGGTCTTAACCTCGACAACACGCCCGACGGGGCCATCACGGGCGATGCCGTGCTGGCCCACGCGCGCCTGTGGAACAACGGCACCGACTACGCCGCCGATGCCGCCGTGTTTGGTGCCAACCCCGATTTTGCCAACGGCAGCACGCCCATTGCCGACGTGGGGGGCAGCAGCTTCTTGCCACCCGTCAACGGGGCCACTTCGCCCTACAACCCCACGGCCCTCAATGCGCAGTATGCCCCCACCAACTTCTTCCGGACGTTCACCAACTACGGGGGCTTTCGGGGCAACACGTCTAACAACGACTGGACGCGGGGCTGGTCGCGCACCGAGTAAACAGCTTCGACAAAAGAAAAAGGCCACTCCCGCGAAGCGTGGCCTTTTTTGGTAAGGCTCAGACAGAAAAGAAACGCTTGCCTGCGGACAGCAAGCAGGTACGGACGCCTACCGTTTGCTGGCCGGAAAGGCCGGGCTGCTGTGTTCGACGGTCAGGTCGGCTTTTTCTGAAAACCAGGCCACCTTGGGCGCAGGTTGTGCGTGCAAGGA
>DAIRSZ010000020.1:11305-20907 GCA_036804165.1 Catalimonadaceae bacterium
GGTCGGCTTTTTCTGAAAACCAGGCCACCTTGGGCGCAGGTTGTGCGTGCAAGGATCGCACCTGCGACTGACGCACGTGCCGAAAGGAGGCTGCGTGGCGCAATGCAGCAGCGGGTGGGGGGGTGTCGTAGTTGATCCGGATGCCCTCCAGCACGCAATGTTCGGCGTGGGCCAGCACCCACGTAGCGGACTCAGCCGAAAAGTCGGCGCTGCTGGGCAAGGCCGGAAAACGCTTGTTGCCCCGGGGTTTTTTGGCCTGCCCAAAGTCGGCCGGAGCCGTCACCCGCACGTGCAAATTGCGCAGCGTCAGGTAGCGCAAGGGTGCCTGCGGATGGCCCGCAACCAGAAACTTGCCAGTGGTCTGCACGGTCCAGTCGCTGAAGACTACGTGCCGAATCTGGCCCAACGCATCGGTAGGTCGCTTGCGGTCAATGTCCACAAAAATGGGATATTCGTGCGGGTGCCTCGAACCACCTTCGAAGCTGATCTGGCTGAAAAGCAGGTGTTCGTACACCCCCCCTTCAAGCATGAACAGGGCTACGCCGTAGCGCGAGCGGCGGATGACGTTGTTGGAGAACACGCAGTGGCGCACCGCACTTTGCGAGCCCGTGCCGCACTTGAGGGCGGCGTCGTCGCTTTCGAGGATGCAGTTGGTCACCGTGACGTATTCGACGGGCCGGGCGTGGGCCTTGAGGCAGATGGCGTCGTCGCCGGTGGCGATGAGGCAGTTGGCAATGCGCACGTCCGAGGTAGAGGTGATGTCAATGCCGTCGGTGTTGGGGCTTTGCGGATGGTTGCGGATGGTCAGGCCGTCCACCAAGGCACCCTGGCATTCGCGGAGCACCAGCACGTGCGAAGGCGAATGCTGGATGGTGAGGTCGCGAACGGTGATGTGCTCGCTCTTGTGAAAGCGGATGAAAGGCTCAGGGCGATCGCCCGGCTCAAAGTTTTCGTCGTAGAAAGCGTCGCCCTGGCCGTCTATCACCCCCAAGCCCGTCAGGGCCACATGCTGCAGGCTGTCGGCCGTGATGAATACGCCGTCGGGGTAATGGCGGATGTCGGAGCTGGCCAGCAAGGTGCAGCCAGCAGCCAGGTGCAATTCCAGGTGGCTACCCAAGCGCAGGCCGCCCGTCAGGAAAGTGCCCGCCGGGCAGTGTACCCGCCCGCCGCCCTGGGCCAGGCACGTGTCAATGGCGCGCTGGATGGCCGTGGTGTTGAGCGTCTGGCCGTCGCCGAGCGCGCCAAAATCGGTGATGACAAAGGTGCTGCTGGCTTGTCCGAAGAGCCAGACGGGCGTGCAGGTGAGCAAAAACAGCAGGGCGCCAATGCGCGATCGGAACGTCATAGGAGTGGGTTTTGCCCCATGACGTGCGCCAGTGCCGCTTCCCCGACACACACGGAGCTTTGTCAGGTATTTTGTATGCAGAAGCGTCTCTCAGTAGGTATCACCCAAAAACTCACCACATGCTTTTTCGTCCGCTGTTCTTATTGCTCTTCGTGATGGCCCCCGGCTGCGTGCAGGCCCAAACCTCCGACCGCTGTGCCGACATCCGGGCGGCGCTGGAGGGCGGCAGCCGCTACGCCGCCCGCGTATTGCTCGACAGCGCGGGGCGCGCTCGTGGCGACTACGACTGGCTGGGGGGCACCTGGCAGGAATACGAGGCCATGTGGCACACGGGGCAGCTCATTAACGGCCTGCTGGCGGCCTACGAAGTGACCGCCGACGCCGAAGCGCTGGCCGCCGCCCGGCGGGGGGGCGACTGGTGGGTGGCGCAGGAAATCACCGACGTGCCCGCCCTGCGCGGTATGGTGCGGGCTGTGCACGGGGCCAGCGTAGGGGCACTCATCAACGCGACCACTGTCACCGACGGCACGCCTGGTCTTTTCCGGCTTAGCCGCGCCACCGGCGACCCGCGCTACGCCCAAACGGCCATCCGGGCGGGCGAGTGGATGCACCAGCATCTCTACATCGAAAAAGAAGGCCTGCTCTACAATATTGTGGATCCCCAAACGGGCGAAATCTGGAAAGACCGCAGCCCGCACCCCCAACACCAGGGAGGTAAGGCCAAGATCACCGAGGTGGCCCGACCCAACGTGGAGGGGTATCTCTACAAGGAGATGTACGACGTCACGCAAAAAAAACAATATCGCCAGGTGTTTCTTCGGCAGTGCGAAACCCTGCTGGCGCGTCAGTCGCCCAACGGCTTCTGGATGGAGTTTGAACCCAACGACCCCAAATCGGGGAAGATTCACCCGCGCTTTAATACCTGGAATGCTGAAGCCCTGGTGGTGGCCTACGACCTGACCCAAGACCGCCGCTACCTGGAGGCCGCCCGGCGCACGGCCCGGGCACTGGTGGGTCTTCAGCAAAAAGATGGCACCATCTACTACGACAACAACGTGGACGGTGTGCCCCGTCAGAAGTCGGTCTCGGGCTCGGCGGTGGCCTTTGCGGGCTGTTTGTGGCTGCAATTGCGCCAGCGCGGCGCGGGCGACGAGTTTGCCGAGCCGCTGGCGCGCGCCCTCGGCTGGGTGCTGGCGCACCGCTTTGCCGACGACCACCCCGACCCCAACCTGGCGGGAGGTTTCTACGAGACCTACGTCAACCGCCGGGCGCACACCCACGCCACGCCCCACGTGCGCGACATTGCCACGGCCTTTTCGCTGCGGTTTTTGGCCGAGTATCACCAGCAGTTTTGCGAATAAATGAGCGAAAAGGGAGATAAGGTATTTTTGAGAGCGAGCGACATTTTTCTCTACGCGCTGCACTGTCTATCGGAAATCTACCCTTTTGTCAGGTGCGGCCCGAGCCAAGTCGTCATAGCATTGAACCAGAAAACGAGGCTGCCAGACAGCCCGAGCAGTCATCAGGTATGAACAACAACGAAGCCCAACCGGGGCCATGGAAAGCGCTGCCGCCGCGACCGGAGCGCATACTGCAATTTGGAACGGGCATTTTGCTGCGCGGGCTGCCCGACTATTTCGTGCACCTGGCCAACGAGCAAGGGCTTTTCGATGGCAGCATTGTGGTGGTGAAGTCCACACCGGGCAGCACCGACGATTTTGCCCAGCAACACAACCAATATACGACCGTCGTGCGGGGCATCGCCTACGGCAAGCCCGTGGCCGATACGTTCGTCAATACGGCCATTTCCCGGGTGGTGGCTGCGCCCGACGCCTGGCCTGATATCATGGCTTTGGCCAATGCGCCCCAGCTTCAGGTCATTATTTCCAACACTACCGAGGTGGGCATTCAATACGTGGACGAGGACATTCACCAAAGCCCCCCCGAGTCTTTTCCGGCCAAGCTGACAGCTTTTCTGTACGCCCGCTATCAGCAGGCCCCCCAGATTCCGACGGTCGTCGTCCCGACCGAGCTGGTGAGCGACAACGGCACCCAACTCAAAGCGATCGTGGGCCAGCACGCGGCCGCCCATCGGCTGGGCGAAGGCTTTGAGCAGTGGCTGGACGCAGTGCCCTTTTGCAACTCGCTCGTGGACCGCATCGTGACGCCGCTGAGCCAGGCCGAGCAGGCCCAACTTTCCTACGAAGACCCGCTGGCCATCCAGACCGAGCCGTACTGCCTGTGGGCCATTGAGGGCGACGCGGCCGTAGGCCAGTTGCTGAGCTTTGCGGCGGCCGACCCGGGGGTGGTCGTGACGCCCGACATCACCTACTACCGCGAGCGCAAGCTGCGCCTGCTCAACGGTACGCACACCATCAGCGTGCCGCTGGCTTTCCTGAGCGGACTCGACACCGTTAAGGAGATGATGGCCGACGACGACTGCGGCGCTTTTGTGGTGGACGTGGCCCACCAGGAAATCCGGCCGACGGTGCCCACGCCCGACCCCCAAGACTTGGCCACCTTTGCCGAAGCCGTGCTCGATCGCTTTCGCAACCCGGCCACCGAGCACCGGTTGCTCAACATTACCCTGCAACAGACGGCCAAAATGAAAATGCGCAACGTGGCCACCTTGCAGCGCTATTATGATACCTTTGGCCAAGTGCCGCCCTTGCTGGCCCGGGGCTTTGCGGCCTACTTGCTTTTTATGAAATGCACCGCACGGGCCGGCAGCTATTACGGCACTCGCCAGGGCGTTCCCTACGAAATTCGTGACGATCAGGCGGCCCTCTTCGCCGAACTCTGGCAGCAGCACCAAGGCGACGACCTGGTAGGTGCGGTGTTGCGCCGTACGGACTTGTGGGATACAGATCTTACCCAACTGCCCGGCTTTGCTAGTGCCGTAGGTGCGGCACTCGGTCAGCTAGAAGCAAAAACTTTGGCTTAATCTTCTATGGAACACTCGCCCACCACCGAAACTATTGATCAACCTGCGGGGGTGCTGCGTGTGCATCCGGCCGACAACTTGCTGGTAGCCCGCACCGCTTTGGCGGCTGGCACGACCATCTCGTTTGAAGGCGAGCACTACACGTTGCTGACCGACGTAGCCCAAAAGCACAAATTTGTGACTGAAGACCTGCCGGCCGGAGCCGCCGTCCGGATGTACGGCGTCACGGTGGGACGCGCCGTAACGGACCTGCAGCGCGGCCAGGCCGTCACGACCGAAAACGTGCACCACGCCGCTGCGCCTGCGGGCGGGTGGTCGCCGGGCTTTCGGTGGTCGCCGCCCGATGTATCGGCGTGGCAGGCGCGTACCTTTATGGGCTACCGCCGGGCCGATGGCCGCTTCGGAACGGCCAACTATTGGCTGGTGGTGCCTTTGGTGTTTTGCGAAAACCGCAACGTGCAGGTGTTGCAAGAAGCCTTTCTGCACGAACTGGGCTATTACCGCCCTTCCGACCAATACCGCCTGGAGGTGCGCCGCCTGGTGGCAGCTCATACGGGCCACCCTGCGCTCATCCACCAGGCCAATTCGACCTCGGAGGCCGACGTGTTTCATCCGCACCGGATATTCCCCCACGTGGACGGCATCAAGTTCCTGACCCACCAGGCGGGCTGCGGGGGCACCCGCCAAGACGCGCAAGCGCTGTGCGGACTGCTGGCGGGCTACATTACCCACCCCAACGTGGTGGGTGCCACGGTGTTGAGCCTGGGCTGTCAGAATGCTCAGGTCGAGATGCTGCGGGCCGAAATTACGCGCCGCGAGCCGGGCTTCGACCGCCCCTTGCTGGTGTTCGACCAGCAACAAATCGGGAGCGAACAGCAATTGCTGACGCAGGCCATCGGAGCGACGTTCGAGGGGCTGGTGCAAGCTAACCAATGCCGCCGCGAGCCGGCCCCGCTTTCGGCCCTGACCATCGGGCTGGAATGTGGCGGTTCCGACGGCTTCTCGGGTCTTTCGGCCAACCCGGTGGTGGGCCACGTGGCCGATCTGCTGGCAGCCGTGGGCGGCAGTCCCGTACTGGCCGAGTTTCCCGAGCTTTGCGGCGTAGAGCAAGAATTGGTACACCGCATGACGCACCCGGCCCTGGCCGATAAGTTTTTGCACCTCATGCGTACCTACGCCCGCCGGGCCGAAGAAGCGGGCAGCGGTTTTGATATGAACCCCTCGCCGGGCAACATCAAAGACGGCCTCATCACCGACGCCATGAAGTCGGCTGGCGCGGCCCGCAAAGGCGGCACTTCGCCCATCCGGGCCGTGCTCGACTATCCAGAACGGCAAACCGTGCCGGGCCTGAACTTGCTCTGTACGCCGGGCAACGATGTTGAGAGCACCACGGCCCTGGCCGGGGCGGGTTGTCAGTTGATTCTGTTCACGACCGGGCTGGGTACGCCCACGGGCAACCCTGTGGCCTCGGTGCTCAAGGTAGCCAGCAACTCGACGCTGGCCACGCGCATGGCTGACCTGATTGACTTCGACGCGGGGCCGGTCATTACGGGCCAGCAGACCATCGCGACGGCGGCAGAAGCCCTTTTGGAACAATGCCTCGCGACGGCCTCGGGGACGTATGTCCCGCGTGCGGTGCAGGCCGGACAAGACGATTTTATCCCCTGGAAACGGGGCGTTTCGCTGTGAGGCAGCCACGGACACATCACACCTAAAAATTGGCGTCTTCTACCATGAAAGACCACTTCCAGACGGAAACTACTTTTGAACAGACCTGGCGCTGGTATGGCCCCGCCGACCCGGTGCCGCTGCGGGCTGCCCGGCAGGCAGGAGCCACGGGCATTGTGACGGCCCTGCACCACGTGCCGAACGGCCAGGTGTGGACGGTCGAGGAGATCAAAGCCCGACAGGCCGAGATCGCCCAAGCGGGTATGCGCTGGTCGGTAGTGGAAAGCGTGCCCGTACACGAGGACATCAAGCGCCGAACGGGTGCCTACCAGACCTACATCGGCCACTACCAGCAATGCCTGCGCCACCTGGCCGCTTGTGGCATCACGACGGTCTGCTACAACTTTATGCCCATCCTGGACTGGACGCGCACCGACCTGGCCTACGAAATTTCGACCGGGGCGCGGGCTTTGCGCTTCGATCAGGTGCAGATGGCCGCCTTCGATTTGCTGATCTTACGGCGACCCGGCGCCGAAGCCGACTATGCACCCGAAGTAGTAGAAAAGGCGCACCAGTGGCACGGCCAGGCGGCGCCCGCTGCCCAACAGCAATTGGTGCGCAACGTGCTGGCGGGCTTGCCCGGGGCCGAGGCGGGCTACACGCTCGACGAATTTCGGGAATTGCTGGCTACCTACCGCGAAGTGGATGCGTCGGCACTGCAAGACAACCTCGACGAGTTTCTGCGGGCCGTGGTGCCCGTCGCCGAAGAGGTGGGCATTCGGCTGGCCATTCATCCCGACGATCCGCCCTTTCCGCTGTTGGGTTTGCCCCGCGTGGTGAGCACCGAAGACGACGCCTTGCGCCTGCTGCGCGCGGCACCTAGCCCCGCCAATGGCCTGTGTTTTTGCACGGGTTCGTACGGCGTGCGGCCCGACAACGACCTGGTGGGCATGGCCCAGCGGCTAGGGCCGCACATTCATTTCGTACACCTGCGCAGCACGCGCCGCCAGGCCGACGGCAGTTTCCACGAAGCCGAACACCTCGACGGCGACGTGGACATGTTCGGCGTCGTGCGGGCCTTGGGCCGGGAAATGCAGCAGCGAGCCGCCACGGGGCGGGCCGACGTACGCCTCCCGATGCGCCCCGACCACGGCCACCAGATGCTCGACGACCTCGAAAAGGTGACCAACCCGGGCTATAGCGCCATTGGCCGCCTGCGCGGATTGGCCGAGCTGCGCGGACTTGAGCGCGGCATCCGGCAAAGCGAACTGGCTACCGAAGCGCCGTTGGCTTCTACTGAAAAAACTGTTCCAAACGCATGAAACCCTTTCTCAACGAAAACTTTCTATTGGAAAACGCCACTGCGCAGCGCCTCTATCACGACTACGCCGCGGCCATGCCCATCATTGACTACCATTGTCACCTTTCGCCCGAGGACATCGCCCGCGACCGCCAGTTCGAACACCTGACGGCCATCTGGCTCGATGGCGACCATTACAAGTGGCGAGCCATGCGCGCCAACGGCACCGACGAGCGTTACATCACGGGCGGCGCCCCGCCCCGCGAACGCCACCAGAAATGGGGCGACACGGTGCCCTACACGCTGCGCAACCCGCTTTTCCACTGGACGCACCTGGAGCTGCAACGCTATTTCGGGATCGCTACCTTGCTCAATGGCCAAACGGCCGATGCTATTTACGACGAGGCCACCGCCCAACTGCGGACGCCGGCCTTTCGCACGCGCCAGCTACTGGCCCGGATGCGCGTGGAAGTGGTGGGCACCACCGACGACCCGGCCGACGACCTGGCGTTTCATCAGCAACTGGCCGCCGACGATACGGCGGGCGTACGGATGCTGCCCACCTTTCGGCCCGACAAAGCCATGGCCCCGGAAGACCCGGCGATGTACAATGCCTACCTGGAGCGGCTGGGCACCAGTGCCGACCTGGAGATTCGGACGTACGACGACCTGAAAACGGCCCTCGAACGGCGTCACACGTTTTTTCACCGTGTGGGCTGCCGTCTCTCCGACCACGGGCTGGAGCGCATTCCGGCGTTGCCGGCCTCGGAGGCACAGGCCCGTCAGGCTTTCGAGCAGGTGCGCAGCGGCCAACCGCTGGACGCCGCCCAAACCGATGCCCTGCGTGGCGATCTGCTGCTGTTTGTGGCGCGCCTCAACCACGCCCGCGACTGGACGCAGCAGCTACACCTGGGGGCCATCCGCAACCAAAACAGCCGGATGTGCCGCACGCTCGGGCCAGACACGGGCTACGACTCGATCGGCGACTTTGCCCAGGCCTATGCGCTGGGCCGCCTGCTCGATGCCCTCGACGCCAACGACCAACTCGCCCGCACGATTCTCTACAACCTGCACCCCGCCGACAACGAGGTGTTCGCCACCATGGCGGGCAACTTTCAGGCGGGCCCCACGCCGGGCAAAATCCAGTTTGGGTCGGGCTGGTGGTTCAACGACCAGAAAGAAGGGATGGAACGTCAACTCAACGCTCTATCGCTGTTGGGCGTGCTGGGGCGATTTGTGGGGATGCTTACCGACTCACGAAGTTTTCTCTCGTATCCCCGTCACGAATATTTCCGCCGCATCCTCTGCAACCTCATTGGTCGCGATGTGGAAAACGGCGAATTGCCCCACGACCTCGACTGGTTGGGCCAGACCGTGCAAAACATCTGCTATTACAACGCCCGCGCCTACTTTCGTTTTCACGAAGTGCCCGTAGGCACAGCTCCCCTTCACACCTGAGATGGCCTTTCGCACTGTTGCTTTCGGAGAGCTTTTGCTCCGGCTTTCGCCGCCCGGCGTTCAGCGTTTTGGGCAAGCCGCCACGTTCGAAGCCGCTTTTGGGGGGAGCGAAGCCAACGTGGCGGTAGCCTTGGCCCAGTGGGGCGACGAGGCCGCTTTTGTCACCTGCGCGCCAGCCCACGACTTGGGCACGGCGGCCCTCAACAGCCTGCGGCAGTTTGGGGTGGACACCCGGCACTGCCTGCGTGCGGGCAACCGCTTGGGACTATATTTTCTGGAGACAGGGGCCATGCAGCGGCCCAGTCGGGTGATCTACGACCGGGCGCACTCGGCCCTGGCCGAGGTGGTGCCGGGTCAGCTCGACTGGGCGGCCGCCTTGGCGGGTGCCGACGGGTTTCACTGGACGGGCATCACGCCGGGGGCGTCGGCATCAGCGGCAGCCGCGTGTGCCGAAGCCCTGCGGGCGGCCCGGTCGCAAGGCTTGCGGGTGTCGGCCGATCTGAACTACCGCAGCAAGCTCTGGCAGTATGGCACGCCCCCGGCGACCGTGATGCCCGACCTGGTGGCCCAGTGCGACGTAGTGCTGATTGACCGCCACGCCGCGGCCCTCATGTGCGGCGTGGAGGTGAGCACCGCCGACAACGACGACCAAGCCTACGCCGAGCTGGGCCGAGCCTGGCAGGCGCGCTTTCCGCGCAGCCGCTACGTAGCCATGACCCGCCGGGGCACGCACAATGCCAGCCACAACACTTGGGAAGGGATGCTCTGGGACGGCACAACGCTGCACACGGCGCCGGCCTACGAACTGACGCACATCGTAGATCGGGTGGGAGGGGGCGATGCGTTCATGGCGGGCCTGCTCTACGGCTTGCACCACTTCGACGACC
>DAIRSZ010000021.1:0-17465 GCA_036804165.1 Catalimonadaceae bacterium
AGATGATCCAGGCGGCCATCGAGCGGATGATGACGGGCCGGACGGCCATCGTGATTGCCCACCGCCTTTCGACCATCCAGCGGGCGCAGCAGATTCTGGTACTGGATCGGGGAGAGATCAAGGAGCGCGGTACGCACGACGAATTACTGGCCCGCGAAGGTTACTACGCGCGCCTGCACCGCATGCAATACAAGGAAGTCGTCTAGTTTGTGTAGCTTGAGGCGCCCAATCAACCGGATTTCCACCTTCGTGCACGTCAAAACCCCTCTACGATGGAACCGACGATTATCCGGGTAAAGTCCTGGTCTGAACTGCAAGATGCCCTTTATTTCGACTCCTGGTCGAGCTATCTGCAACGCTTTCGCTCTTCGTACGTGTACCGCGGCCTGGCCGACTGTCGCTACGACCTCTCGACGACGCTCAACCGCCTGGGCGAGTCGCACCTCGAAAAGCACTTGCTGCGCAACTTCATCAAGTATTCGCAGCTAAACCGTACCGACAACAACCTCTGGAACTGGCTGGCCCTGGCCCAGCACCACGGTCTGCCCACGCGCCTGCTCGACTGGACCTACTCGCCGCTGGTGGCCCTGCACTTTGCCACCTCCGAGTTTAGCAAATACGACCGCGACGGCATCATCTGGGCCGTGGACTACGTCAACTCCTTGCGGCACATCCCGTCCGAAATGGTACGGTTGGTCAAAGAAGAAGGCTCGCACGTATTCACGGCCGAACTGCTCGACCAGGCCGTAGTGTCGCTCAGCGAACTCGAAAGCCGCAGCCGCGAGGACTTTGTGGTGTTTTTCGAGCCGCCTTCCCTCGACCAGCGCATCGTCAACCAGCACGCCCTGTTCTCGATGATGTCGTGCCCCGACACGGTTTTCAGCCAGTGGCTGGCACGGCCCGATGTGTCGGTCAACTACTTTCAGATCATTATTCCGGCCGCACTGAAATGGGAAGTGCGCGACAAACTCGACCAGGCCAACATCAACGAACGGATGCTTTTTCCGGGTCTCGACGGGCTGGCCACCTGGTTGAAGCGTCATTATAAAGACATCCGCAACGAACAACAGCGGCAGGCCGACTCGCGCCTGCGCTTCCTGACCCTGGACTGATGCGCGTACTCGACACCATCCCCCACGCCCAGTGCCAGATCACGCTCTTCCAGTGGAATGGCAAGTACCTGCTCAAGTTCGAGCAGCCGGGCCTGGAGCAAACCTACAAGATCAGCGAGCTGGACGTCACGGGTCCCGACGACGTCAAGGCCCTGCTCACCCCGGCGTTTCTCGACGCGGTGCTGGCGCAATTTGCCCAGATGCGCCAATTGCTGCACCGGGGGCTAGCCGAACCATAGACAACTGCCCGGCCCGGTTTCTACGTACATACGGACGTACCCCATTTTTTCTACTATGAAATTTGTCGTCAAGGAGGTTGTTCCTTTCGCCAAAGAAGTTTTTAAACGCTTCACCCAGCACGAAGTCTTCAACCTGGGCGCTTCGCTGGCCTATTATACCGTATTCTCGATTGCCCCAGTGCTAATCATCGTCATTGCGGCGGCGGGGGTCTTTTTTGGCCCCGAGGCCATGCGCCACGAGGTGTACGAGCAACTGCGCGACCTGCTGGGCCGCGAAGGTGCGCAGCAAGTAGAGGCCCTGATCGAAAACTCCTACCAGAGCGAATCTTCTTTTCTAGCCTCCGTAATCAGCATTGCTACCTTGCTCTTCGCCGCAACGACGGTCTTTTATCAGCTCAAAAATTCTCTCAATAAGATCTGGTACGTGCGGGCTACGCCCAAAAACGGCCTGATCAAATTGGCGCTCGACCGCGCTTTGTCCTTTACGGTGGTGCTGGCCATCGGCTTTGTGCTACTCATCCTGCAGGTCATCAACGCCCTGGTGGCGGTGCTGGGCAATTTTCTGAGTAGTCAGTTGCCCGAAGTGACCTACTACCTCATCGAGATTCTCAACTTTGTGGTGGCCCTGGGCCTCACGGCCTTTTTGTTCGGGCTGATGTTCAAGTACCTGCCCGATGCCAAAACGCGCTGGCGCGACCTCTGGCCGGGGGCCATTTTCACAGCCCTCCTCTTCATGCTGGGGCGCACGCTGATTCGGTTCTACATCTCCCAGAGCAACTTTTCGGACACCTTCGGGGCGGCGGGTGCTATCATTATTTTGCTGGTGTGGGTGTACTACAACGCCCAAATCCTGTTTCTGGGAGCCGAATTTACGGTGGTGTACGTAGAGCGCTATGGCGCGGGCCATGCGCCATCTGACAATGCTGTGCGGGTGGTGCCCCAACCGGAACTCGTCGAAGAAGACGAGCCCGTGACGGAGTAGATTCACGCACTCACTTAACGGAACACAGGGTTGTGCACGCATACTGAGCAGAACTTGCAAGGTTTTCAAGGTTGAATACATAAAAAGGCCGCTCCGGAGGGAGCGGCCTTTTTCTATCCGTGCGACGGCATTACATGTCCAGCACCTTGAACTCTACCCGACGGTTTTGCTGTCGCCCTTCGTCGGTGTCGTTGGTGGCAGCGGGTTTGTTTTTGCCGTATCCAATACTCTTGATACGACCTGCGGGTATGCCTTTTTTGGTGATGTACGACACCACTGAGGCAGCCCGGCGGCGCGAGAGGGCCAGGTTGTAATTGTCGTTGCCCACGCTGTCGGTGTGTCCCCCTACCTCTACACGCATCCCCGTGTATTTTTTCATCAACGAGGCCAAGCGGTCAAGTTCGGGATAGGACTCGGTGCGCAGATTAAACTTGTCGAAGTCAAAAAATACGTTGTTGAGTGCGATGGTGGCATAATCGAGCGTATCGGTGGCGCGCTCACCCGTTTTGGGGTCAATGCCCGTTTTGGGGTCAATGTCGGTGCGGGCCACGGGCTTGCCCAGCCGCACCAGGTACAGGTCTTGCTCGATGATCTTATACTCTTCCTGCTTTTCGAGGTTGAGGTTGGCGTTGAGCGACATGAAGCTGTCGGCTTCGGCCAGATAACCATAGTTGTAGCCGTAGGGCAGGGCAATCTGGTAGTCGCCCGTTTGGGGGTCAATCTGGGCTTCGCCCAGGTCTTTACCGTCAGGCAGGCGTTCGTACACCACGCGCGCGTCGAGCACGGGTTCCTTGGTTTTGGAATCGTACACCTTGCCCTTCACGAGCACCACCTTGGTCGGGGCAAAAGCGGGCGGCAGCTCCAGGCGGAAAATGTCCACGTCGCCTTCGTCCTGTACGCCGCGCGAGTAGTAGGCATAGTCGCCCGAAAGGGGGATGTTGAAAAAGACGTCGTCGCCTTCGGAGTTGATCTCGGCACCCAGGTTTTCGGGTTCGGTCCAATTGGTCCAGGTGTCGTCGAGGCGGCGGGAAACGAAGATATCGGCACCGCCATAGCCGCTGTGCCCGTCCGACGAAAAATAGAGCGTGCGGTCGTCGGCCGCCAAGAAGGGGCTAGACTCTACGCCAGCCGTGTTGAGGTCGTCCCCGATATTGATCGGCTCGCTCCACTTGTTGCCATCGCCCTGTTTGAAACTTACGTACAGATCGCGGCCCCCGCGCGAATCGTCGCGCTCCACTGACAAAATCAGTACCTGGCGGTTGTTGGCCAGGTAGTAGTTGGCTTTCTCGGAAAGGTTGATGTCGTTGACGATCTCGATGTTGACGGGTTCGCTCCAGTTGCCATCGGCTTGGCGCTGGCTGAAAGATACGCCCGCGCGCTTCTTGCCCCGTTTGCCGTACTGGTTGCCCAGCACCATCACGACGCTGTTGCCGTCGGGCGTCAGCGAGCTGACAAAGTCCGGGCCTTTGGTGTTGAGGGGCGGACCCATATTTTTGGCTGGCAGCCACTCGCCCGTTTCGGGATCGCGTTCGGCATACCAGATGTCTTCCTTGTCTTCTTTGCCCCCGACGTTGTCGGGGTGAAACTGCCGGCTGAAATACAGCGTGTTGCCATCGGGCGAAATAATGGGATTCAGCTCGCGGTACGCGCTGTTGACATTGTCGCTGAGCCGCTCGGGTTTGAGGTCAACGGGCACCCCCGCCGAGCGGTTGATAGAGCCGTCGGCCGATATGGGCGTGCGCGAATCGGAGATGCCGATGCAATCGAGAGTAACAAAGTCCCGGATTTGCCGGGTGTTGAGCACGACCTTGACGGCCTTCACCTCATAGTCGGTGAGGTTGAAGAAGATGTTAAACATCCGCGAAGACCGCGTGATGGGCTTGGGCTCGAAGGTGCCCACCAGCCGCTCAGTGCCTTTGTCGTCGTAAGTAAATACTTTAGCTACTGCGCTGGGGTTGTAGGCCTCGCCGATGGCGATTTGCTGCACCCGCATGGGACGCTCGAACTCCACTTTGATGGACGCATCCTTGTCGTCGCGGTTGGGTGCCCATGCGGCCGGGGCATCGCCCCCGTTGGGCAGTACGTTGGGTTTACCCAGCACTTGCTGCGCCGAATATTCAACGGGAGAAACCTCCGAAGAAAACTCGAGCACTTTACTGGCCCACTGCACGGAAACGTCCTCCTGGGCGTGCAGCGAGCCTATCGCCAGCAAACACAAAAAGGTGAGTAAAGTAATTTTTTTCGACATCTGGATAAACGGGTTAGTGATAAAACGCACGAATCGGATGCAATATAATGCTTTGATTACGTAAGGAGAAAGCCGCAATTCGACGGCTTTCACATTCCTAACGCTTTCACGACGGCCACTATCGGGTTGGCCGTCCACTTTCCTGCACTTGCCCGATCAAGCAAAATCAAACCTGAACGTTACTTGGCCAGCACCCGCACCTCTACCCGACGGTTGCTCGGGTCCGAATACCTTAGCACGGGCTGCGAACTACCGAACCCTTTGGTTTTGATCCGATTCTTCTCGATGCCGCGCTGCAAAAGATAGTCTCGCACGGCCGTAGCCCGGTTCTCGGACAAGCGCTGGTTCGATTCGGGGGCGCCCCGCACATCGGTGTGGCCTTCGATCTGTACCGTCAGACGGGCGTTGTCCATCATGATCGTCGTTAGCTTATCCAACTCTTCGTAAGAAGACTTCGAAATGACGTACTCGTCGTTGTCGAAGAGCAACTCTTGCAAGGGCATGGTTTCGCCCACGGCCGCCACGGGCCGAAGTTTGAAATCTTTATTGGCCGACGCTTGCAGGCCCGACACCTGATAGTCGGCGGGCCAATAATCGAAAGCCTTGACTTTGAAAGTGTAGCGTACGTCTTTCAGCAGGGCCAGATCGTACTGTCCCGACTGTCCGTCAATCTGGTAGATGCCGATGTTGTCTTCGGCGGGCAACTTCTTGAATATCAACGTGGCCGCCACGGGCTTGCTCGTCAGAGAGTCCATAATTTGTCCCGTCATTTGTACCATCACCATGCGGTTGGCCTCGAAGATACTCAGGGTTGGCGTGGCCGTACGCGACACGGATTCACCTTGCGAAGTGGCCAGGCCAATGGTGGAAAAGCCAATGAAGAGCGTCAGCGCACATAAACGAAAAAAGGATGTGTTTTGCATGAATAGCTTGATATGTAATGATGACAATGGGGTGTCCTCAGGGCCGACCAACAAGCATCGTGCCCTTATTTTACCGAGTTATGCTTGACAAAGCTGCTGCGCGCATGCATGCCCGTGTACGATACGGGAGCGAACAAAAACAGTTTTTGCCCTAGCCATATGCAAGGTTCTCTGCCCAGTTGCCATTTGATGCGCGAACCCATAAAAATGTAAACCACCCCACAAAAAAACCGACTCCTGGCAGGGTCGGTCGAAAATTGGATTACCTCCGAAGAGGGAGTTTGTTAGCCCTTGGTACGGTCGGTAACTATTTTGTCGAGACGCGACCTCTGGGCAGGGTCGTTGGCCACGATGCGCTGAATCTCATTATATCGGCTAATGCTCAGGCCCGTCTGCTGAATGGCCTGGGCCGCATCGGCATTGAGTTGCTGGCGCAGTTCGTCGGTGCGGGCTTCTATCTGGGCAAATTCGGCTTGCTCGGCCTTGTCGCTGCTGGCAGCGGCGTCTGGGTTGGCTTTGGCGCGTTGCAACTCGTTGTAGCGCGTGATGCTAAGCGAAGAAGCCTCAACCGTTTCTTTAATTTCGACGGTGAGCGCTTCCTTCAAGGAATTGATCGAGTCGTTGGCTGCCACGTACATCCGTAGCTCTGCTTCTGTGATGGGTGCCTGGGCAAGCCCCGCATACGAAGCCCCAACCATCAGGCACAAAAGCGCAAAAAATTGTTTTATCCGGCGAGTCTGCATAGAAAATGTCTTTTTGTAAGAAAAGTAACCTTTTAAATCTCAAGATACGTGCTTTTGGAATAATTAACCAAAGAAAGCACACGGAAAAAGACGCGGTTCTCGCCCAAAAAGTTGGGACGCCATCGCGCTTTTCAGACTACCATTCCTCCAAGTAGTTGTAAACAAAGGCTTTGGCCCGAGCGCGGGCTACTAAAATTTATTAGCTTTTTTCGTTTTTTATTACGCCCTTTCTAAAAGGCGTGTAGGCGCCGGGGAATATTCCACCGCAGGGCCACCGACGTAAACCAGGTCTGCTGGTTGCGTGCTGGCAGATCGCTAACCACCCGCCGCCCTACCTGCCGTAGTTCCGCAAACAAGTTGTGCCGCACTTGGTAGGTCAGGGTTAGGTCGGCCATTTGCAGTTGCGTGCCCACGCCCTGCCCGATGAAGTGGCCACGGTCGTTGCCTTGGGGTGGCCGCCGCTCGCGCTCGTCGTAGCTGACCAGTACGTTGCCCCCCCAGTGCGACCGGGCACTGTCGGCCCCGTAGCGGGCCACGATCAGTTTGCCCAGCACCTGCAAGCGCGGTGTGGGCTGATAGCGCAGCACCCCCACGCCTTCGCGAAAATTGGCCCCTAGCGGGTGCGCCAGGGGCATTTTGTAGTGAGCGTAGGAGGTGTAGATGTCGTCGTGGCCGTACGTGTAGGGGCGGGCTACGTTCAGTTCGGCCTGCACGTCGAGGTTGGGCACCCCCAAGGCGTCCACGTAGTGCAAGCCCAGTTGTCCGGCCTGCTTGTTGCCCCACCAGCCGTCGGCCGCCACCACGTTGCTATACAGAAACTCGTCCACCGCCAGTTGCCCGTAGAGCTGAAAACGCCGCAGAAAATTCCATTTGAAGTCCAGGCCCAACAGGGCGTTGTCAGGGCTGCCGCTCTGTTGCTCGAGGGCGCGGTAGAAGATGACCGGGTTGAGGTATTTGAGGTCGAACTGACCCCGGCTGAGGGAATCTTCGCGCCCGAAGACGATGGCCTCGAAGAGGCCCACGTTCACGTTTTTCCCTAAGTCGAGGCCCAAACGGTGAAAAGCCAGGTACTTGCGCGGATACTCGGTGCTGGCCGCCAGCGTGCGCGACTGTCCCGGAAAGGTGGTGGGCACGTCGGCGTATAGCTGCGTGAACAAGTTAGTATAGTGCACCCGCCAGACGTGCGTATTGATCCGCAAGAAAGTGTAGTTGTTGGCAAAGTCGGACAGAATCATCGAGCGGTAGCCATTACCCACAAAAAGCCGGTCGTGGCCAAACTGCACCCCCACGTGGCGCGTGGCGTTGGCCGTCACGTAGCCCCGGGCCGTAAAAAAGTCGTAGCTGTTCTGCTGGTCGTCGAGAAACTTCCAGAAGCCTTCCTGCGGCACCACGTTGAAGGCGTCAATGCGCTCATTGACGTACTGCGGGAAGCGGGCCGAGTTGTCGGTAGCGAACGTATAGAACCCGATTTTTTGGTTGATCAGCCCGTGCACCTCCACACCCCGGCTGAGGATGAAGGGCGTGGCGTCCGAGCGGCTGTCGGTACCCACCTGCCCGTAGAGCACCGGATTGACGTGTACGTCGAAGTGCTCGTCGCCATAATGGTAAAAGTCACGCGCCTGGCGATAGAGCTGGCCCAGCACGGGCTGGCGACTTTCGCCCGTGTTTTCGCTCCATTCAAAATTGTCGCGCTGCAAGTAGGTCAGGTTGAACCGATCGGCCCGGGAGAGGGCCAAGGTTGTGTCGGCCAGCAAACTGTCGGCAAACAAAGCAATGCCTCGCCGCTCGTAGGGCTTGACGGCCGTCTGGAAAGCCCGCGTAAGGGTGCCGCGCCGAATCTCGTAGCGATCTACCAGGTGGTAGTAATCAGGGTTGAGGGGGGCAAAAGCCCCTTGCGCCCAGGCCGATGCCGCCCAGCCCACCAGGCACCACAGCCCGACGACTCTCCAAACAGTTGACTTTAGCACGCTTTCGGGATAAAGAAGTGGGGCCGCCGCCCGCTGGGCCACAAAAGTACCCGCCAACGGCAGCCCGGCAAAAGAAGCCATTTATTTAAATAGTTATGCTATAAAATGGTGTCAGGTATCGAAACAAGATTTACCTTCAAACAACGAATATTGCTCACGCTACGCATGGCTACCACCTCTACGCCCGACTCGGTTTCTCCCCAACATACGCAGATGGCCCCGCCCATCCCGTTGCCTTGGCTGTTTGCCAACCACCTGGCGCTCTACCTGCTGGCATTTCTGCTGGTCTTCACGCTCTACCAGGCCCTCACGGTGGCCGGGGCGTGGCTGGCGGGTATCGAGGCCACCTGGTACTACGACCGGATCGTCTGCAAGGGCAGAAACTGGACGACCAGCAGCGTGTTTCTCGTGTATGGCGTCCCACCCCTGGTGTGCTTGCTGGTGGGCGTCGGGGCGCACGCCCTGTTGGTGCGGTGGCAGAAAAAATCGGGTTGGAGCCGCGTGCTGTGGCTTTGGCTGAGTCTGCACAGTTTCAACATGCTGCTGGGGGGGCTTATCGCTGGCGTGCTCACCGAAACGCAGATCGGCTACGCCCTAGCCTGGATGCGCCTGCCCTACGCCCTGCGCAACGGGCTGCTGATCTTGTCGGCCGTGGCATTGTTGCTGATTGGCTACGCCTACACCCGCTATTTCCTCAAGGTGTGTCCGTCGCAGCGGCTGCTCCGCGACCGTCGTCGGGCGTACGTGCTGAGCGTAGCCCTGTTACCGTGGCTGGCGGGCACGGGCCTGCTCACGCTCTTCAAAGCCTCTTCGCACAACATTGCCGATATCATTCTCTATTTCTCGATGCTGCTGGCCGTGGTGCCCGTGTGCAACTTCTATCAGCAAATACCGATCGAGCAACTTCGGCTGGCCCAACGGACGAGCAAAGATACCGTGGCCGTAGGCTACATGCTATTGCTCTTGGTGTTGGCGGCGGGCCTGCGCTGGGGCCTGGCCCAGGGGCTTACTTTTGGTTGAGCGCGGCCAGTGCGGCCCGCAAGCGGTCCTCTCCCACCCCCGACACCACACTGAACGGCACCCCGCTCCGCGCAAGGTGCCAGCGATAGATGGCCATCAGCTCAGCCCGGGCATGCGGATGCTCGCGCAGGGGGTCGGCCTCCCAGGGCGTGTCAATGTCCATCAGCAAATGGTGGTGATAGTGCCCCGGCCGCTGCCACGCCCGGGCGATCCAGTCCGGGCAGTGGCCAAACACGTATTCGAGCCAGACCTGCACAACCAGCAGGTTCGTATCGCAAAAAAGCCAGTGCCGGGCCAGCGGCCCCAGGGCGGCTTCGAGAGCCACCTGCCCCCGAGCCATCTGTTCGACGTCGGCCTCGGTGTAGGGGCGCGACAGCCGTTGCAGGTAGCGGCGGGCGTATTCGGGCACCCAGGGTTCGCCCACGTGGCGGGCCAGCTCGGCCGTCAGGAGGCTTTTGCCCGTTGACTCGGGGCCCACGATGGCAACGCGACGCACACTCACGCGGCCTGGATCTTCTGCTCCCGACGGGCCTCTTGCCACTGCCGATAGCCGCGCGCGGCCATCAGCGTGAGCAAGGCAAACAGCAGGCTGGTCAGCCACAGACCCTTGTAGAGGTAGATGCCCGTGCCGAGCACGTCCACCCCGATCCAAACCAGCCAGTTTTCCAGGTACTTGCGGGCCATCAGCCAGGAGGCCAACAGGCTGGCCGTGGTGGTGGTGGCATCGGCATAGGGCAAGTCGGCATCGGTATAGCGGGTCAGCAAGAAGCCCGCCAGCATCGTTAGGCATACCTGCAAGGCAGCCAGCCACGCCCAGTAGCGGGCAGGCGTCCGCGTCACGGGCAAGGCGTTGCGCTGCTTGCCCCCAAAGAGCCAGTAATACCAGCCGTAGAGGCTGGTGGCGATAAAAAACACCTGGAGGGCCATGTCGGCGTAGAGCCGCGCCCGGTAGAAGACAATCAGGTACATGAGGGCGCTGGCAATAGCCAGGGGCCAGCCCCAGATTTTCTGGCGGATGTTGGCCCACACGCACAGGAGCGTCAGCACAAAGCCCGCCGCCTCTACATTCCAGAATAACTTGGCTATTTGCGCTGTCAAAGTGTCAAAACCAACGGCGAAAGATTAGTATTTTAAAAAATATTATAAACCAAAAAAATACAACTACCTTTAGAAATCGAAATTTATTTTCCTTTTGCCAAGAGTTATTCCTTCTTTGCAGAAGAATATGGGGTGTAAATCACCAAATGCCTTCCAGTTCAAGTTTGTTGTTATTAACCATTTTTGTTGTTTTTTTCGAAGTGTAGGCAATAGTGGTTGTGTCTGCAAAGGCTAGCAATTTTTCTGTGAAGTAAACTCTAAATTATTTCTCCCAAAATGATTAATCTTTTCAAGACCAAACAAATCCGCGACGCCATCGAGGCGCGCCCCGACAATGTGCAGGCCATCATTGATGGCTCGGAGTACGGCATTTGCATCACCAACCCGCAGGCCGAGTTTGTCTTTGTCAACGATCGTTACCTCGAATATTACGGCTACGAGCGTCAGGAACTTATTGGCCAGCACTTTAGCATGGTGGTGCCCGACGAGCAGAAGCAACTGCTTGGTCAACTTCACGATGAATTTATTCAGGATCAGAAAGAAATTTCTCGCATCTGGGAAGTGAAAGTAAAGTCTGGCCGGATTATGCGCATCAATGTGGACGCCCGCTTTACGAACAAAATAAATGACACACCGCACAAAATCACCTTTGTGGAGCCACAAGAATAGCTAGCCTCCGTTACGGATCGTCACGGCCGTGAACCCTTGCTCGTTTGGGCAGGGGTTTTTGCTTTTGACTGCTCGCCTCTGGACTGTCGGGCGCGTATTTGCGTAAAACCCCCCAAGACTGATAACTTGCCGGCAAACCCGGTTTTCGAAACAACTTTTTTTGCTATGTCTATCATCAAGAATCGCGTCGTGTGGGTCACGGGCGCTTCGGCCGGTATCGGCGAAGCCCTTGTCTATCAACTGGCCGCTGCCGGAGCCGTGCTGGTGATCTCGGCCCGGCGGGTCGAAGCCCTGGAGCGCGTCCGGGCCTACGCCGAAAAGCGCTACCAGGCCCGCGTGATGGTGCTGCCCCTCGACCTGGAGCAACCCGACACGTTTGCCGAAAAGACGGCGGCCATCGTCGAGCGCTTTGGCGGTATTGACATTCTGGTGCACAACGGGGGCATCACCCAGCGGGCGCTGGCGGCCGACACCGACCTGGCCGTGGATCGTCGCCTCATGGAGGTCAACTATTTTGGTGCCGTGGCCCTCACCAAGGCCGTGTTGCCGCACATGCTGGCCGTCCGGCGCGGGCACATCGTGGCCACCAGCAGCCTGATGGGCAAAATTGGTGCCCCCCGGCGCTCGGCCTACGCTGCTGCCAAGCATGCCCTGCACGGCTTTTTCGACTCGCTTCGCCTCGAGCACTGGCGCGTACCGATCTACGTCACGCTGGTGTGCCCCGGCTACGTCCGCACCGAAGTGTCGGTCAACGCCCTCGACGCGGCCGGCCAACCCCACGGACAGATGGACGAGAACCAGCTCCGGGGCGTGTCGGCCACCGACTGCGCCAAGGCCATGGTGAAGGCCATCCGCTGGAACCAGCCCGAAATTTATTATGGCAAATACGAAGTGGCGGCCGTGTACCTCAAGCGCTTTTTGCCCGGCATTTTCATAGAGGCCATGAAGCGCTGGCCCAAAGCCTAGCCCCGACGTTGCCCGCATGATTACCCCCCGTGACTTTCAGCGCCTGGCGGTGCTCGACATCGAGACGGTGCCCATGGCGGCACACTACGAAGACCTCGATGCTGATTTTCAGCACCTCTGGAACCGCAAAGCCGATACGCTCCGCAAGCGCGACCCCGCCCGCTACGTCGACGAAAACGCCCCCCTCTTTGCGCAGTGCGCCGGCATTTTTCCCGAGTTCGGGCGCATTGTGGCCATCAGCGTGGGGTGCCTGCGCCAAAAAGAGGATTGCACCGAACTGCACATCAAAAACCTGTTCGACCACCACGAAACGGCCCTGCTCGAACAGTTTATCGGCCTGCTCGATCGGATGCAGGCCCAACTCGAAGACCAGGAAGATCGCCAAAAGATTTGTCTTTGTGGCCACAACGCCAAGGAGTTCGATTTCCCATTCTTGGCTCGTCGGACACTCATTTGCGGACTGCCCCTACCCGAACCCCTGCGCCTGCAAGGCAAAAAGCCTTGGGAGGTGCCCCACCTCGATACCTGCGAGCTTTGGAAATTTGGCGACTACAAAAGCTATACTTCGCTCGATCTGCTTTCGAAACTATTCGGCGTGCCCACCAGCAAAGACGACCTTGACGGCAGCCAGGTCGGGGCCGTGTATTATGGCGATGCCCCCGACCGCCTGGCGCGCATTGCCCACTATTGCGGGCAAGACGTCCGCAATACAGCCCAGGTATTGCTCCGGCTCAGCGGCCTGCCCCTCGTGGCCGATGCCCACGTCCACTATCGCGATGCCTAGTTAGCCGAGCAACTAGTTAGCTGAGCAAATTGACGGCCGTGGCGATCAGCAACCCCAGGCCCACTACGCCTGCGATGGTCGCCACGATTTGTTTTACGTCCTGAGATCTCATCGTGTCGGAAACGGGTTTGGGTGTTACTGCTCAGCCGTCGAGAGGCGCAGGTGCAAACGCTCCAGGGCCTTGAGGCTGATTTTTCCTTCGTAGAAAGCTTTGCCAACAATGGCACCAAACAGGCCGTTTTCGGCCAATTGTTCCAGGTCGGCCTCCGAGCCAATGCCCCCGCTGGCGATCAGGCGGATGTCGGGGCACTCGCGTTGCAAACGGGCATAGAGGTCTAGCGAAGGGCCTTTAAGGGTGCCATCGTGCGCCACGTCGGTGCTGATCACGTAGCGAATGCCCTTGTTCTGGTATTCGTGCACATAGTCATAGACATACTGCTCGGTGACCTCTTGCCAGCCGCTGACGGCAATTTTTTCGTGCCGAACGTCGGCACCCAAAATCACTCGTTCGGCCCCGTAGTGGGCGAGCCAACCGAGAAACTGCGTGGGCTGTCGAGCCGCGATGCTGCCCCCTGTGATCTGGCTGGCCCCCGACTCGAAGGCAATGCGCACGTCTTGGTCCGACTGCAACCCGCCCCCAAAATCCACGCGCAACTGCGTACGGCTGGCAATTTTTTCCAGCACAGCGTGGTTGACCAGCCGCCCCGTGCGGGCGCCGTCCAGGTCCACGACGTGCAGATGCGTGAGGCCCGCGTCCTCAAAGCCCTGCGCTACGGCCAGCGGGTCGGCGCTGTATTGGGTGAGCTGACGAAAGTCGCCCTGCGTGAGGCGGACGCATTTGCCACCGATGAGGTCAATAGCCGGAATGAGGCGCATAGAACGAAAAATTAGGCCGAAAGAGCTGGCACACGGAGAGGCATGGTGTTGAGACGAACAAAATTGGCGAGAAGTTGCGCCCCTGCCGGGCCGCTTTTCTCGGGATGAAACTGCGCCGCGTAGAAGTTGTCGCGTTGCAACATGGCACTGAAGGGTTCGATATAGGCCGTCTGCGCCACCGTATAGGGACTCAGGTCGGCGCGGTAGCTGTGTACAAAATAAACGTGCGCTTCGTCAGGCAAGTGGGCCAGCAGCGGCGTTAGGCCCGCGCGCAGCGTGTTCCAGCCCATGTGGGGCACTTTTTCGCCGTTGTGCGGACGAAAGCGGCGCACGGCTACGTCGAAAATTCCCAAGCCGGGTGTGTCGTTTTCTTCCGAGTGGCGGCACATGAGTTGCAAGCCCAGGCACACCCCCAGCACAGGTTGCCGCAGCGTAGGCAGCAGCCGGTCTAGCCCAGCCGCTTGCAAGTAGCGCATGGCCGTACTGGCCTCGCCCACGCCGGGAAAGATCACCTTGTCGGCGGCCCGAATCACGTCCGGGTCGTCGGAGAGCACGGGCGAGAGGCCCAACCGCTCAAGGGCGTAGCGTACTGATTGTACATTGCCCGCATTGTACTTGATGATGACGACTTCCATGCAGAAAAGGGCCGATAAGAGGCAAACCAGAATGAGTTTGGCAGACAAATGAAAACTTCGGAACCGTCAGCGCGTCAATTCAAAAATTGAGCGGATCGAAGTGCTTGAAATGGCCGTTTTGGCGGATGCGCGCCTTGGTGCGCTCCAATTCTTCGACCACGGGCAACGTTTTGCGCAAGTGCTCGATAAGAAAAAGCTGGCGCTCGCGCTCTTGTTCGATAGTGAGCAATTCGTATTCCTGATCGAGCGAAAGGCCGAGCTTGTGGGCCACGGCGTAGGAGAACGGCTGTTCCGCCTCCGGATCCACTTCCAGGGTAAGGTTGAGCAGTCGGTACAGCTTGTAGATTTCGGTCACCAGGTCGGCGTGCACGTCGTCGTCCTGTTCGTCTTGCCGGGCCAATGCCTGGACTTCGCCTCCGGCATACAGCTTGGACGGCGCGGGGTTGTCGAACGTAAGTAGGCGAAACACCTGCAGGCCCTCCGAGCGAATGTCCATCCGCCCGTCCGGATAGGTACGCTCTATGGCCACCACCCGCACCTCGGTGCCGTACTCCGAAATTCGGTTGTTGAGAAAGGCGGGGATGCCAAAAGTAGTATTGTTTGTAGTACAATCGCGCACCAGTTGCTTGTAGCGCGGCTCGAAGACGTGCAAATTGAGCGGCTCACCGGGATAGACCACCAAATTGAGGGGAAAGAAGGGCAAGTATTTTTCCATAAAAACATTGTAAGTCCAACAAGGACGCTTCTACTCGCATACGACCTGTTCGTACTGACGTTCGCCGAAAATCTCTTGGCGGAGCAGTTTTCCGTTTGGGTCGTAGTAGTGCGTCTGATAGGTGCCGTCTGGGCCATAGCGCACGGCGATGAAAATCGCCTCGGTATCGCTTTCGAGCACCCGCAACTGGTCGTATTGCACCGGAATGAGCGTGCCGCGTCGGCTACTGAGCAGGCCGTACGACGTACCGTCGAATACCCGCAACCACTGCTCTTGCGCTGTGCGGCGCAGGGGCGCAATCGCGGCGTAGGAAGGCTCCAGTTCGGTGCCCCCCCGCAGCGACCGAAGGTACCAACGCTGCGCTTGCTGTACAAACACGGCCGTGTCTTGCCAGGCATATACCGATTCGTACTGGCAAGGCAGTTGTAATTGGCCCATCGGGTTGGCCAATCCGTAGCGGCCGCGCTGTTGCACTAAAAAAAGCGTCGCCGCCGTGTCGAACGCCTGCGGTGGTGCTTCCCACTGAGGGGCCAGCGTGGCACCCGTGGCCGGATCGTAAAGCCCAAAGCGCTGTTGCCGTACCAGCACCACCCGCCCGTCGGCGTAGCCTATTTCCTGGGTTTGCAGCGGCAACAGGATTTGCCCGTTCAGGTCGGCCACGCCCCGACGGCCCTGGCGCTCTAGCAGCAACCACTCGTGGCCCAGCAGCGAGATGCGGTCGTAGGCCGGGGGCAACAAAGGCTGACTTTTGGCCGGGTCGAACAAGGCCCACCGTTGCTGGCGATCGGCAGCCAGCAGGCGGTATTGCAAAGGAGCTTCGGCCGGCCGGACGTTGCGGTTGGTGATCACTTCGTAGTCCCGGTAGGCATTCATCCCGACGGGTGGCTCGGTACCGAAAAAAGCCGTCACCTGCCCTTCGGCATAGGCCAGCCACACGCGTTCGGCCAGCACCCGCAGCGAGTCGTAG
Organism: Catalimonadaceae bacterium; assembly: GCA_036804165.1. Classification (GTDB taxonomy): domain Bacteria; phylum Bacteroidota; class Bacteroidia; order Cytophagales; family Flexibacteraceae; genus DAIMZG01. Next base: position 15,945 of record DAIRSZ010000021.1, read on the forward strand.
GTCTGCGCCGTGCGCGCACGTCCCTGCGGGTCGAGCAGTCGCCACTGATTGGCCTCGCGCACGCCGTAGCCGTTGGCACCCACCAGCACTTGCTCGGCTCCCTCCGTCAGCAGCAACTGCCCGGCCAGGTCGTAGGGATAGACGCGCTGCGCGCGCTCGGCAAGCCAACCGCCGGGATGCGTCCGCACGCGGTCGGCCGTGAGGGCAATCAGCACCTGGAGTTGCGGGCCAAGTGCGCCCCAGTGGTCGCCGATACGCACCAGAAAGCCGCGGCCAGGCACGGGCAGCACCTCGTCGTAGCGCCATTCGGGCAGGGGCATACGTTCTTCCAGCCCCAGGCGCACCTGGTCGCGTCGCAGCAAGCCGTACTTGCCGTCGCGCAGGAATATCACGCACCCCTCCTCCACTTCGAGGTCGTCGAAATGGGCCACCGACAACAGGGCACCGCCCACCGTAGCCAGGCGACAGCGCCCGCCCTCGCCCAGGCGCAATAGCCCTTCGCCCAAATAGTGGATGCTCGCGTAGCGCGGCGGCAGCAGCACTTTGCCCGTTCCGCTGTGGAGCAAGCCCGTTCCTTCGGCGGTTTGGTGGCCGAGCAATCCGTTGGCAAGGCTTTGCAGATTTCCCGGGCCAGACCAGAGCACCTGGCGGCCGTCGCGGCTGAGCAAAGCGGGTTGTCCGCTGCGGTAGGCCACGAGGTGGTCGTCGGGCCAGACGCCACAGCGATAGGGCGCGGGCAGCGAGTCGTACACGGGGCGCGTAACCAGCACCCCCTCTTGGGTCATCAGGCCAAAGCGGTTGTACCGCAGCACGGGAGCCAGCACGGGGCGCTCGGGCACCTCGTTCGAGAGCAGACGCTGCCAAGCCCGGGCCACTGCAGCCCATTCGCTCTGGGGATAAGTCGCACCGAAGCGCGCATAGGCCGCTTCGGTGTGCGGTTCGGTATAGATCTCGAAAATGCGCCTTAAAGCCCGGTTGGCATACTGATTTTGGGGGTAGGTTTGCACAAAACGCTCGTAGTCTTCCAGGCGATTGGTGGCTGTTTGGGCCTCGAAGAAACGCAGTTCGGCAATGGCCTGCGCTTCCTGTACTTGGCGAGCGTCGGGGAAGTGTTCGAGAAAGAACCGGTAGGCTTCGTAAGTATTTTGTTGTCGGGCCACCTCGAAAGCCAGGGCGTGCTGCATTTGCCGGGCCCGGGCACGCTGCGCAGCATCGGGGTATTGGTGTAGAAAATGCGTGTAGGCCTCCAATGTGGCCACTTGCTGGGTCCGCCCAAAAGCCAGGCTGTCCACGTACTGGCTTTGTTCGCGGAGCGTGGTTGTGTCGGCTCCAACGCGCCGCAGCCAGCGGACTTGCCGCCCTGTGGTGTCGGTTCGTACCAGGCCAAGGCTTTTGTCCATTGCCCAGCGGGCCGAATCGGGGACACTTTGCGCCGTATCGGTGCGCAAGTAATAGGCCGAAAGCAGCAGGTAGGCCGCCGCGTCGGGCTGGCGTCGCAACCGTTTTTCCAGACGCTGGCGG
>DAIRSZ010000021.1:17565-20394 GCA_036804165.1 Catalimonadaceae bacterium
TTTTCTAGTGCCCGTTGCGCGCCCGGCACCTGTCCCCGAGCAGGTGCCACGATCAGCCACAGCACTCCCAGCGTCAACCAGTGTATCCACCCGTTCCTCATCGCCGAAAGTTAGCTACGCGCCACGCGCAATTGAAAGGTTTGTATTAACTTCTACCTTTGATTCCGAAAAGCGTCCACTGTCCATGTCCGAATTTGGTGCGTACCTCCAGTTGGGGTTCCAACACATCCTCGATGTCAATGGTTATGACCACATCTTGTTTTTGATCGCGCTCTGCGCCGTGTACAGCCTGCGCGATCTGCGCCGGGTAATTATTCTGGTAACGGCCTTCACGATCGGGCATTCGCTGACCTTGGCCCTAGCCACGCTCGACTACATCCGCCTGCCCAACGACTTGGTCGAGGCACTGATCGCCGCCACCATCCTGATCACGGCCGTCTCCAACCTGTTTGTACGCCTCGAAACGAGCATGTTCGTGGATCACCAGCCTCGCCAGGGCTATCGTTATGTATTTGCCGGCTTTTTTGGGCTGATTCACGGACTGGGTTTTTCCAACTTTCTACGCGCCATGTTGGGCACTTCCACCAGCATCACGCAGCCTTTGTTGGCTTTCAACCTGGGCATCGAGCTGGGCCAAATCCTGATCGTTTTTGTGCTGCTGGTGGTTGGTTTTCTGCTCATGCAGCTTTTTCGGGTGTCGCTGCGCGACTGGAACCTGGTGCTCTCGGGAGCAGCCATTGGCCTTTCGCTGCTAATGTTGCTCGAACGGCTCTAGACCGAAGACGAGGCGCGGCGCACGCGGGTGCGGCGGCTGCGCAAACGAAACCCCGTGGTGCGCCATACCCGGTAGAGTATCCAGCCAAAGGGCACCCACCAGATCAGGTCGTTGGTGACCAGCATATACCCAAACGCACCCGGCACCTGGTCGGCGACATAGTTGTACAAAAAACCAATTGGGCCGAATATTTTGCCCAGAAACCCCACTGCCACGATCGGCCAGTGCCGGATCGGGTCGGTGCTGGCCCACCAATAGCCCAGGCCATACACGCCAATCACCATCCCCATGCCCTGCCAGATCATCGGATGATTAAGCGGCTCCATGCCTGTCCAGGCGAAGAAGTCTTGCGGAAATAGTACTACCCAGCCTCCCCATAGCAAGTTGTAGAGAGCGGCCAGTTGCAAAGTCAGGCGCACGGTGTTTTTGGTGTAGGATTCAAAAAAAACGGGGAAAGGTTAGTCGGAAGGTGTTTCTGCCGGCTGGTGATAAGCCACCTCCCAAGTGTGATCGGCCAGCAAGGTCACCGTAGCCACAAAGCGACTAAAAGGGCGGCTGCGTCCCCATTCGTGGGGGGCAATGAGCGAGAGCACGTCGGTGCCGTTCTCGCGTTCGTAGAGGTAGTAAGTATGTCCCACAATCGGCTCGGAATTGACGTCGGCGCGGTAGATGCGTTCGGACACTTCTACTCGCTCCCGAAGGGCTTGCGCCTGCCGGGCCAGCGTCTGCATTTGTCCGTAAAGCTGTTGCAACTGGCGGTCGGTTTGCTGGTGCATGGCCGACACGGCCCGGCCTTTCAGTTTGCCTTTGTCTTCGGGGCGGATTACGGCTCCGCCAACGCTATGGGCATAAGGCAGAAGACCCGGATTTTGGGCCATCTTATCTAGGTCAATCTCGAAGTCTTTTTCGCTCATGGTTGCTTAACGCCGCATTTGCCTCAGTGGTTTAAAGGTCATCGTCGTCATCGTCTTCTTCCTCGTCAAATTCGTCGAAGTCGCCTTCGTAGCCGGGTTCGTCTTCGTCGTCCAGGTCTTCGACATCTTCCAGGTCATCAATTTCTTCTATGTCAAAGTCTTCCTCCTCTTCCAACTCGTCGTCTTCGAAGCCATCGTCCATAAAACCAATGGATCTTGGCGACCAGGCGGCCCTGAGCGTCAGGGCTGGGCGCGTTTCCTGACGGCAGAACCCAAAAGCAGAAGCCCCGGCGCGTTCGGCACCACAGCCCACTGCGCCTGTGAGAGAAAATGGCCAGCTTAGCTGAGGCATGTGCATGCCCAGGGCGCTGCTGTTCGTTGCCCAGTAACTAGGTGTGAGCAGGGTAAGGCTTTGCGCACCGCAGTGCGATGGTCCCGAACGGACTTTGGGCGAGCCTACACCGCCCAGCGCAGTGAATGCCCAAGCGCGGGCACTGGTTTGAGAACGAGCAATAAGTACCTTATTCATAAACATTTTCTGATGGGAGAACGGGCGTTAAGTAACGACTAAATCCTGATCTGTAGAAACGTAAAAAACTGAATATCAGCACGATAAAGCACACTCGAAAGTTGTGTTTCAGAAACGCAGCAGCGGTCATGCGGGCCAGCCCTTTCGGCCGTTTTGCGTGCGCTGCGTACCTACCCCTATGGAATCCACCTTGCGTATCAACGACCTTGATTACACCCTACCTGCGCTGGCCGCCGACGTGTGGCAACAATTGGTGCGGGGAGCCGCCGACGGCAAACACCCCTTTCACACCCCCGTGCTGGGCACGGCCGACGCCAACGGCGGCGTGCACCTCCGGACACTGGTGCTGCGGCAAGTGGTCGCCCCCCAGCGCGAACTGATCTGTTATTCGGACCTGCGCACGAACAAGGTGCGCGACGTGGCCGCACAGCCCCGCGTGAGCTGGCTTTTTTGGCATCCGCGCCAAAAGTTACAGCTCCGCCTGCGTGGTCAGGCCACCTTACTCAGCCCCGGCGACCCCGAGACCCTCACGCACTGGGCGCGTGTGCCCCCGGCCGGGCGCAAAGACTACATGGCTTTGCAACCGCCCGGCAGTGCGCTCGGCACTCCCA
>DAIRSZ010000022.1:0-20142 GCA_036804165.1 Catalimonadaceae bacterium
CGTGCCCGAGCCCAACCTCGTGGAGTTTGGCCCGCTGACCAGCCTGCGCGACCGCCTGGCGGCCCAGGCTTTGCGGTTCTACCCCAATCCGGCCCGCGAGCAACTCACGCTGCACCCCGAAAACCTGGCCCCCGGCCGGGCGCAGGTGCGCATTCACAATGCGCTGGGCGCCACCGTCCGGACGGCCGAGACGCGGCTCGATGGCCAAACGCCCTGGACGCTGTCGCTCACGGGTTTGCCGGCGGGCTTCTACGTGATGGAGCTCACGCTCGAAGGCCGCACCCACGTGGCGCGCTTCGTGAAAGAGTAAATCCTGATTGACTCCCTGTTTTTAAGCCTTGCGTGCCTACGCAAGGCTTTTTTGTTGTAGGGTCGTTGATTCCCAACCCGATAGTCGCTTCTTTCGCACAACTGGCGGCGAAATGCCTATAGGGCTGAAGAAGAAAAGTTGGATAAGGATAAACGTATTTTATTTTTCTACATTATATTACTCAAACGCAAAGATTCACTGAGGCTCAGGCTTTAAACCCAATCCGCATGCGCCCTTCTATCCAGACCACAACGCCCTGGCCAATGGGTTGGCTTTCGGAAACGGGCGAGCTGCACGCAGTTAACGCCGCTTTCGAGGCCCTGCTTTCGCACGTGGCGGCGTGGCCTACCGACCCCGAACAAACCCAGCTCTACGAGGTGGCGGCCGGTGTGCCGTTGCGGTGGGCGCGTTGTGCCGAAGTGCCCGCGTGGCAGACCATCGTCAGGTTGCCTTCCCTGTCTGACCGTAGCTGGATGTTTTCGGTGCTTCCGGCCGAAGAAGAAGGTGGGCGCTACGTCTTGTTGCAGGACGTCACCAAATTTTGTGCGGAAGGCACAGCATTGATGACCGACTTCTACGATCGCATCCGCCACATCGCCTACGAAGTGCCCTTTATGCTGGCCGCCTTCGATGCGCAAGGCATTTTGCGGGTCTGGAGCCGCCGCGCCGAAGAGCTGACGGGCATCTTGGGCACCGAAGTGCTGGGGCAGCCCGATGTCTGGCGGCGTTTTGGCCTCACGCCCGTGTGGGAGCAACCCTTGCCGCCTGCGGCTACGACGGCAACGCAGCATACTTTTTTCTTTCAGAAGCCTTTTCGCTACACCAAATCGCCGGACGAAGCGCTGACTTTTTCGTGGACGGCCCGCTACCACTTTCGGCTCCTGCCCGAAGCGCCCTACTGGTTTACGGGCATCAACGTGACGCTGCTCACCCAAGCCCTCAGCGACCTGCGCGAAAGCGAAGCCAACTACCGGGCGATCTGCCGCGCCACCAACGACGCCGTGTGGGTGTGGGAATTGCGTACGGACGTCCTGCGGTGGAATGAGGGCCTCCAGCGCATTTTTGGGCACAACACCGAGCTGATCACCCCCGAAATCGGCTGGTGGGAAAGCCACATCCACCCCGATGATCGTTCGCGCGTGGTACAGCGCATTCGCGATTTTGTAGCGCGCCGAGAAGAACTCTGGACTGACGAATACCGCTTTCGGCGGGCCGACGGCTCTTACGCCGAAGTGTTTGACCGGGGCCGCCTGGTGCTCGACGCGCACGACCAGCCGCTCCGGATGATCGGGGGGCTGGTAGATACCACCCAGTTGCGCCTTTTCGAAGAAAACCTGGCTCTCAAGAGTCGGCAGATTACGGAATATCATTTCTTCAATTCGCATCACCTGCGGGCGCCCGTTGCCCGGCTGATGGGATTGATTTATCTGTTCAACCTCGAAGATCCCAGCAGCCTCGACAACCGCGATTTGCTGCAACGCGTCCTGACCGAAGTGGAAGAAATGGATCGCCTCATTCGCAATGCGTCGCAGTTGCTGCGGTAGGCATACCCAAATGTTAACGCTGAGTTAACACCTGCTCCGAATGGGTTTGCTAATTTGACCTTCCGATAGAAAGTTACGCTACCGGATAGCTGCTTAATTAAACTTTTTTAATGTTTATTATTGATGAAAAGACTTTACTTCGCTTTTGTTGGAGCGTTATGCCTCTTTAGTGTTCCGACATCCGTTCGGGCGCAGGGCATCAGCCTTACCGAATCGCCTTACACCGAAAACTTCGACGACATCGGCAACGGCCTGCCCGCGGGCTGGACGGTGCGCACCGATGCCTCGACCACTAACTTAGGAACTCCAGCTACCCTCAACACAAGCCCAACTGCCTGGAATAACACTTCGGGGGCCTTCAAGAATTTTGCCTCTGGCGACATTGGGGCCGATGGCGACCAAGCCGCGGCCAACGACCGCGCCCTGGGTTTGCGGCAGACGGGCGGCTTTGGCAATGCGGGCGCGGCCTTTGTGCTGCAACTGGCCAGCACCACCGACCTGGCCAACCTGACCCTTTCGTTCGACTTGCAGTCGCTCGATGCCAACTCGCCCCGCGTAGCTACCTGGCGGGTGGACTACGGCCTGGGTGCCACGCCCGGCTCGTTTGCGGCCGTGCCTACCGTTCCCGCCGAAACCACCACCGGGGGCAATACTTTTTCGAACACCACCGTGACGGCCAGTTTTGGCAGTGCTCTCGACAACCAGAGCGGCCCGGTCTGGATTCGGATCGTAACCATCGAAGGCACCACGGGCGGCGGCAACCGCCCCTCGACGGGTATTGACGACGTGTCGCTGACCTTTACGGGCGCGGGCCAAACGGCTCCGTCGCTCACCGCAACGGGCACGCTTGAGCCTTTCTTCGCTACGGTGGGCCAGACCTCGGCCGAGCAGAGCTACACCCTGACGGGCAGCAACCTCGAAGGCGACGTGACCATCACGCCGCCGATGGGCTTCGAGATTTCGACGGGCACGGGGATGGACTTCGTGCCGACCAGTCCGCTGACGCTTTCGCCGACGGACAGTGCCCTGGGGGCTACCCAGATTTTCGTACGTTTTGCACCCACCACGATGGGCGCAGCCAGCGGCGAAATCAACCACGCGACGCCCGGCGGGGCGCCCGCCGCCGTAGCCGTGAGTGGCACGGCCTTCGGGGCGACGAGCTACTTCGAGAGTTTTGACGAGTGCAGTGCCAACGCGGCCCCGACGGGCGGCTGGACAGCCTTCAGCGTGACGGGCGATCAGCAGTGGGCCTGTACCAACTTTGGCTTCAATCCGGCTGATCCCACAAACAACGCGGGCACTCCTGACAACCAGTTTGGGGTGCAGATGAGCGGCTTTTCGGGTGGCCCGCAGCCCAACCAAGACTGGCTCATCTCGCCGCCACTCGATCTGACGGCCTACGGCACCCCCCTGCTGAGCTTCTGGAGCCGGACGACGTTTGACGGCCTGAGCCTGCAGCTGAAGGTTTCGACCAACTACGTGGATGGTGATCCCAACAACGCCACCTGGACCGACCTGGACGGGATGTTTCCGGCCCCCAACTCCAACGCCTGGACGCTGTCAGACAACATTGACCTGACGCCCTTCAAATCGGCCAGCACGCGCATTGCCTATGTCTATAACTCAAACCCCACCGACGGCGCACCCCGCGCCACGGTGGACGAAATCCGGATTACGAACGTGGCCGAGACGGCTGCCTATGCCGAAAGTTTTGACGAATGCAGCGCCAACGCCGCGCCCTCGGGCGGCTGGTCGGAGTTTAGCGTTGCGGGCGACCAGGTGTGGGCCTGTACCAACTTTGGGTTCAACCCGGCCGATCCGACCAACAACTCGGGCAGTGCCGACAACCAATTCGGCGTGCAGATAAACGGCTTTGCGGCGGGTGCGGCCCAACTCAACGAAGACTGGCTGATTTCGCCCGCCATTGACCTGACGGACTTTGGCACGCCGCTGCTGAGTTTCTGGAGCCGGGCGGCGTTCAACGGGCCGAGCCTGCAACTCAAGGTTTCGACCAACTACGTAGGCGGCAACCCCAACAACGCCACCTGGACCGACCTGGACGGGATGTTTCCGGCCCCCAACTCTAATGTCTGGACGCTGTCGGACAGCATTGACCTGACCACTTTTGCAGCGGCGGCTACGCGAATTGCTTTTGTATATACCTCCGGACCCGACTCGGGGTCTTCGCGCATCACGGTGGACGAAATTGCCATCGTGGACGGCGACGAGGTGATCGGCGAACCCGAACCCGAGCTGACCGTGATCGGCTCGCTGGCCCCTTTCTTTGCCACACTGGGCCAGCCGTCGGCCGAGCAAAGCTACGTGCTGACGGGCACGGGCCTCACCGGGCCGGTGACGATCACCCCCCCGGCCAACTTTGAGATTTCGACGGGCACGGGCGACAACTTCGTGGCCACCAATCCGCTGGTATTGGCCATCAGCGAAGGCACGCTCGATACGGCCAACATTTTTGTACGGCTGCTGCAAGACACGGCGGGTACGACGAGCGGCGCCATCGTACACAGCACGGCGGGCCTGTCCGATATCACGGTTAACGTAACGGGTACCGTCACCGACTCGACCTCGTATGCCGAAAGTTTTGATCAGTGCGTGACGGGCGGTATCCCTGGGGGTTGGTCGCCGTTCAGCGTGACGGGGCCGCAGGTATGGGCTTGCACCAATTTTGGCCTCGACCCGGCCGATCCCTCCAACAATGGCCAGAATCCGTTTGCCGTGCAGATAAACGGTTTTTCGGGTGGCCCTGTGCTCAACGAAGACTGGCTCATCTCGCCCCCGCTCGACCTGACGGCCTACGACGTGCCGCTGCTTTCGTACTGGACGCGCAGCACCTTCGACGGGCCTTCGCTGAGTCTGCGCATCTCGACTGACTACGAAAGCGGCGACCCCAACGCGGCCACCTGGACGGAGATCAACGGCTTTTTCCCGGCTATCAATTCCAATGCCTGGACGTTGTCGGAGAACATCAACCTCGAACCTTTCGTCTCGCCCAACACGCGCATTGCCTTCCGCTACACGTCGGGCCCCGACGTGGGCGCTTCGCGCTGGACGCTCGACGAAATCGCCATCACCAATTCCGACTCGGTGCCTTTTGTCCCAGCCCAGTTGTTCACCAACTTCTCGCCGCTGGCCGACTATCACTTTGGCCAGCTTGACCCGGGGGCCGTGTCGGATGTGCGCAGTTTTGAGTTCTTTACGGCGGGCCTAACGGGCACGCTGACCGTGGCGGCACCTACCGGCTTTACGCTCTCGACCGATAGCGCGGGCACGTTTGCGCCCACGTTGAGCTACGACGCCCCCACGACCGTGTCGCCGCAAACGGTGTTTATGCGCTTTGCGCCCGACACCGAGGACATCTTCGGCGGGCAAGTGCGGTTTACCAGCCCCGAACTCGACACGCTGGCCGGCTACTTGACCGGATCGGCCCTTTCGCCCGACAGCACCTTCGACGTAGTGACCTGGAACATCGAGTGGTTTGGCTCGCCCACCAATGGCCCCGGCAACGTCGGCCAGCAGATTGCCAACGTGCGGCAAGTGATCGAAACGCTCAACGCCGACGTGTACGCCTTCCAGGAAATTGCCAACCAGGGAGCATTTAATACCCTCGTTGGCCAGTTGACGGGCTACGCAGGTTTTTCGTCCAATTTCTTCTCGGGCGGCGGCGCGGGCACCAACGCCCAGCGCGTGGCCTACCTCTACCGCACCGACGTGGTGGACTCCGTGCGGGCACGGGCCATTTTCGCGACGCTGAGTTTGGGATCAATCTCGGGCTATCCGGGGGGCAATCCGAACCTGTTTTGGGCCAACGGGCGCTTTCCGTTCTTGTTCGAAGCCGATGTCACCATCGGTCAGCGCCAGCAGCGCTTTCACCTGGTCAATATCCACGCCCGGGCCAACAATGCGTCGGACGCGCAGTTGACCTACGACCGCCGCAAGTTCGACGTGGAGGTGCTCAAGGATACGCTCGACAATGCCTTTGGCAACGCGAACCTGATTTTGCTGGGCGATTATAACGACGACGTCACGCAGACGGTGGCCAACATCCCGACGACGGAGTCTTCCTATCAGGCCTTCGTCAACGATTCGGCCAACTACCGCACCGTGACGCGCCGCCTGAGCGAAGTGGGCTTGCGCTCATTCCCCAGTTTTCCGGGAGTGATTGACCACATCACCATTTCCGACGAGTTGTTCGACCAACACTTCTTGGGTTCGGAGCGTATTCACATTCCGTTTGGGCAACTTCCGGATTACCTTAACACGACCTCCGACCACTTGCCCGTGCTGAGCCGCTTCCGGGTGGTGGGCCCCACCAGCGCGCGTGCCAGTGCCGTGGCCGGGCCGCAGTTTCGCCTGATGCCCAACCCGACAGCGGGCCAGGTGCGCCTGCAGGCCCTGCAATACCAGGGCAACCTGCGGGCGGTGCTGACGCTGGCCAATGGCCAGACAGTGTTTGCCGGCGAAGGCACGGCCGAGCAACTCAGCCAGCAGCTCAGCCAGCAACTGCGCGGCCGCCCGGCGGGATTGTACCTGTTGCACGTGCAAGGCGGTGCGCATCGCCAGGCCTTCAAGGTGGTCAAATACTAATGGCTTTCGCTCATCTCTGCCTATCGAAAGGCCGCTCCCAAGGGAGCGGCCTTTTTTTGATTAAGTAGGCTGCCAGGTGCCAAACTTTCCGGCTCGGTAGTCGTGGTACGCTTCGCGGATCTCCTGCTCGGTGTTCATCACGAAGGGGCCTTGGGCCACCATCGGTTCGTCGAGCGGAGGCGCGTGGCCCACGATGACGACGGCCGCTTCGCTAGCCGTAAACGCCAGTTGAGTGCCCGTAGGGGCGAAGGTGGCCAGTTGGCGCTGGCTGATGGTGTCGGTGCCTACCCGCACAGCCCCCCGTACGACGTAGAAAAAAATAACTTCTCCTTCGGGAATTTCTTGCTCGACCCGGGCACCCGACGTGGCAAAAACCGTAGCCAGTGCCACCGGGTGCAGCGGCCGAAAAGCGCCCGCGACGGTCTGCCAGTTGCCGGCAATCACCTGTACCCGAAAGCCCTCGCCTTCAAAAACGGGAATGTCCGCTTCGGGGCGCCCTTCGTAGTATGGCTCGGCCATTTTGTGGCGGGCCGGGAGGTTGAGCCACAACTGCAAAATTTCGAGCGGGCCGCCCGCTTGCTTGAACTGGGGCGAGCTGACCTCGGCGTGCAGCAAACCCCGGCCGGCGGTCATCCACTGCACGCCCCCGCGCTCGATAACGCTCCGGTGGCCGCTGCTATCCTGGTGCAGAATGTCGCCTTCCAGAATGAAAGTCACCGTTTCCATGCCGCGGTGGGGGTGGGGGCCAAACGGAAGGCCCTGGTTGTGCGGCGGATACTGCTGCGGGCCGTGGTGGTTGAGGAAGATAAACGGATTGAGGTGCGGCAAATCGGCCGTGGGCAGAGGGCTGTAGGTGATCAGGTCGGCAATGGGCCGATATTCGGAAGCGTAGAGGCGGGCAATCGTTCTGGCGTTTTCCATTTTATAAGAAATATTTTTTGTATGTAGGTACATACATTATACGGAAAGAGTTTCCTGCGAGAAAGGCCAATGCCACCCAGCGATCATGCGGCGGGTGGCCCGTGGTGCGTCAGGTATTTAATTGGGCGGAGTTAGGGTTTGGGATCAATCTGGCCGATGCACCTACGGCTCAGGATGCCCTGCCCGCAGAAAACGGAGTTTCTGGAACAAGGCCGTAGATTACTGCGCTGGCAATTTCTTTGGTGTGTCGGCGTGTCCATTTCCGGGACTACGTACGTTTTGTCCTACTCACAGAGTCATTTTTCCTTTGGTCGGAAAGCACAATTGCGGACATTTGTAGCCGTACGAAGCGGAAGACAATAGACCGATTGAAAACACATGAAAATATTTTCATGTGTTTATGATATGATCGCCTCAGTTCTGACCGATACAATTTTCTACACCAGAAAATACAGCGCATATGACCGAAGTACTCGGATACCTGGCGGCCATTCTCATTGGTTTTACCCTGGGCCTGATCGGCGGGGGGGGGTCGATCCTGACGGTGCCCGTGCTAGTGTACTTGGTGGGGATCAACCCCGTGCTCTCGACAGCCTACTCGCTCTTCGTGGTGGGTACTTCGTCGCTCGTGGGTGCCTTCGACTACATGCGCAAAGGCTTGCTAAGTTACAAAACGGCGGTGGTGTTTGCCGTGCCCTCGTTCATCGCGGTTTTTCTGACGCGGCGCTTCCTCATGCCGATCATCCCCCAAGATCTTTTCACCGTGAGCGGTCTGGTAATCACCAAAGACATCGCCATCATGCTCTTCTTTGCCCTCATCATGGTGGCCTCGTCGTTTTCGATGATCCGCTCGGGACGCAACAAGCAGGAGGAGACCGACCCGACCGCGCTGCAGTTCAACTACCCGCTGATCATCCTGGAAGGGGCCGTGGTGGGCGTACTGACGGGCATTGTGGGAGCGGGCGGTGGCTTCCTGATTATCCCGGCGCTGGTGCTGCTGGCGCGGTTGCCCATCAAGTTGGCCGTCGGTACCTCGTTGCTGATCATCGCCGCCAAGTCGCTCATTGGCTTTTTGGGGGACGTGGGCACGCAGCCCATGGACTGGAGTTTCCTGCTGATCTTCACGGCCTTGGCTGCCGTGGGCATTGTGCTGGGCGGTTGGGCCTCCCGCTTCGTATCGGGCAGTCGCCTGAAAGCCGGGTTCGGCTGGTTTGTGCTCGCGATGGGCGTGTACATCATCGGCAAAGAGCTAACAGCTTGAGCTTTCGTTTCTCCAATTGCCCCGATCGCCCTTTTGGTAAGTAAATACTTTTAATAAACTTTATGTTATCCCGACTATTTCAATTCCTTCGTACGTCATCGTCTTACCAGAACCTGGATGCCGCTGCTTTTCGCGAAGCCATCACGACTGGCCAGGGCACGGTGCTCGACGTACGGACACCCGCTGAGTTTGCCGACGGCAGCTTGCCCGGCGCCCGCAACCTGGACTATCTAAGCGGTGGACTGAGGAAAGTCCTACCCAACCTCGACAGGTCGCAAGCCTACTACGTGTTTTGCCGCAGTGGCGCCCGCAGTGCGCAGGCTTGTCGGCAGATGACCGACGCGGGCTTTGCGCGGGTCTTCAACCTGCGTGGCGGCATCAGCAGCTACCGCTAAACCCTGACTTTTATCAACTCCTAATTAGTTTTGCCATGTTCGAATGGATTTTGCAACCCTGGCCCTGGTACGTAGCCGGCCCGGCCATTGCCCTGACTTTGTTTTTGGTGCTCTACCTCGGCGAGTCGCTGGGGGTGTCGGCCGTATCGCGGACGGTCTGCGCGGCTTGCGGCGCGGGCCGTAAGGCCAAATTTTTTGATTACAACTGGAAAAAAGATACCTGGAACCTGGTGTTCGTAGCGGGGATTTTCTTCGGCGGACTCATCGGGGGTCACCTGCTCACGGCGGGCCCCTACGAGGTGGCGCTGGCCGCCAGCACCCGTACGCAACTGGCCGGGCTGGGCATCCGCGATTTTAGGGGGATGATCCCCGCTGACCTCTTTGCCTGGGAGCAATTGCTGACCCTGCGTGGCCTGATCTTCATGGTCGGGGGTGGCTTTCTGGTCGGCTTTGGTGCGCGCTACGCTGGGGGCTGCACCTCGGGCCACGCCATCAGCGGTTTGTCCAACCTCCAATTGCCCTCACTCATTGCCGTGGTAGGTTTCTTCATCGGCGGGCTGCTGGTGACTTTCGGCCTGATGCCCTGGCTCATGTCTCTTTAATTTGACGCTCAATTTCATTCAATATGCCATCTCATCCATCTGTTCCTGCTTCTTCCAAGAACGCGCGCTCCGTCACAGCTTCAGCCCCAGTTTCTGTAAGTTTCACCCGCTTGGCGCCCGGTCACCTGATTGCCTTTTTGCTGGCGGGCGTCGCCTTCGGGGTGGTACTTACCAAAGCCGAATTGCTGTCCTGGTTTCGGATTCAGGAAATGTTCCGTTTTCAGGCTTTCCACATGTACGGCGTCATCGGCTCGGCCGTCGCGCTGGGGGCGCTGATCGTTTTTGTGGTCAAGAAGTTTCAACTCAAGACCTTCAATGGTCGCCCCATTACCTTTGCCGACAAACAAACGAGTGTGCCGCGCTACCTCTACGGCGGCATCATTTTCGGGGCGGGCTGGGCCTTGACGGGCGCTTGCCCCGGCCCGCTGTTCGCGCTGGTGGGCTACGGCTACGGCCCGATGCTGGTGGTGCTGGGCAGCGTGTTTTTGGGCACTTTTGTGTACGGACTAGTGCGCAACCGATTGCCGCATTAGACCATCGCGGCATGGCGGGCCAACACCTCGTAGAGCGCATTGGGCGCAAAAGGCTTGGTGATGAGGCCGTTCATGCCGGCCTGCTGCGTTTTTTCACAAACGGCGCCGCTCGCGTCAGCCGTCAGGGCATAGATGGGCAATTGCCGGAACTGCGGCTCGGGCCGTTGCCGGATGCGGCGGGTGGTTTCGTACCCGTCCATTACGGGCATGTGCAAATCCATCAGTACCAGGTCGAAGGGCTGCGTATTGATTTTTTCCAAGGCTTCGGCACCGTTGGCAGCCACCTCGACGGCCACTCCCCATTTCTCCAGAAAGCGCCGGGCGATAAACTGGTTGACGTCGTTGTCTTCGACCAAAAGCACGCGCAGGGCCAAGGCGGCGGGGTCTTGGACAACGGGCGAGGCCGGGGCTTGTGCCATTTGTAGGGGCAGCACCACAGAAAATTCCGTCTGTGCATTCACCTGGCTTTGAACACTGATGCGCCCCCCCATCAGCTCGACGAGCCTCCGCGTGATGGTCAGCCCCAGGCCGCTGCCGCCAAAACGGCGGGCGGTGTCGGGCGTTGCTTGGGAATACTCTTTGAAAACATCGGTCAGTTTCTCGGCCGGAATGCCGATGCCCGTGTCGGTCACCGTGAGCTTTACCCAGCACGAGGTGTCTTCGTGGGCGTGTCGTTCCAGGCGCAGGCTGATGGTGCCGCGTTCGGTAAACTTGAACGCGTTGCCGATCAGGTTATTGAGAATCTGCGTCAGCCGATTGGGGTCGCCTCGCAGGGTGGTGGGCAGGTTGGTATCGTAGTGCAGCTTGAACTGCACCGGGCTGTTTTTCCCTTGCAATCGGAAACTTTTGATCACCTGACGGGACAGGTCGCGCAACGAAAAATCAGTTTCTTCAATGCGCAACTGCCCCGCCTCCATCCGGCCATAGTCGAGGATGTTATTGATGAGGTAGAGCAGGTTTTGGGCCGAGAAAAGTTGCAGTTCCAGTGTTTCGCGTTGTGCGGCGGGCAGTTCTTCCTGCAGCAGATGGGCAATGCCGATAACGGCGTTGAGGGGCGTGCGCAGTTCGTGGGTCATCATGGCGAAAAACCGGTCGCGGGTTTGCAACAGGTTTTGGGTGATCTGATGCAGCCGTTGCAATTGTGCCGTACGCTGCTGGTGTTCGGTCATGTCACGAGCGAGGGTAAACGCCACCGTGTGCCCTTCCATAGTCAGGATGCTCGTGTGTAGCTCGACCGGGATGCGGCGGCCATCGCGGGCCAGCAGCACCGATTCGAAGCGAGCTGCCCGCTGCGTACGCAGCTGGGACGGCACATCGGGCAGAATGTCAGCCAGCGATTCGGGTGCCGTAATCTGGTTGGCCGTCAGCTCAAGCAACTCGGCTTCGGTGTAGCCCAGCAGTAGGCAAGCCATCTGATTTACCCGCAAAAAGGGCAGCGGAACCATGTGTTCATCGAAACAGTGAACGAACGCAGCGTCGCATGCCCCCTCGAAAAATTGTCGGTAGCGCAGGTGGCTCAGGGCAGTAGGCTGGGCTTGCTGCACCATGCCCAACAGACCGCCGCCGTCGGCCAACCATTGCGCCAATACCTGACACGGCAGCGCCCGTTGGTCGGCATGTACCAGCGACACCGACAAGCGCACTTCGGCCGATTCGCCCCGCAAGGCACGTTGCCAAACAGCATAAGCGACCTTGTCGGGCAGCCAAAAGTCAGTGAATGGCTGCCCAAGACTATCGGCTACCGTGCGTCCCGTCAGGACTGTCCAGACCGGGTTGAGGTAAGTACACCGACCCGCTGCATCGGTACGGAAAATGACTTGATCAATTTTGTCGGCAAAGAAGGGAGTCAGCACAGGCAAACGACTATAGTATCAGATAACTGCAGCAACAATTAATAGATAATTGGCAATCAAGTTAGTAATAACCCGACATTTTTGTCCACCCAAGCCAAGTCAAATTTTAGCACTGCCATTTAAATATACTTTTTGCTAATTTTCGTTCGGATGAAAATTTTTCGGCAGTTTTTACTAACAGGGGCTTGGGTTGGCTTTGTAGTGGCGACTTTGCTCTGTGTGCGCTGTCAGGAGCAGCCCGCCCCGCCTTTGGCCACCGCCGAAACGGCAGAAATGCCCATCGAGGCGCACTACGTGGGCACCGCCGCGTGCGTGCCCTGCCACCAGGAGGTGGCCGCCAGCTTCCAGCACACGGGTAAAAACCGAGCTTTTCACACGCCCGATCCGGCCGGAATTATCGAAGACTTTCGCCCCTTCGCCGTGCACGATCCGCACCTAAACCTATCCTACACCGCCTTCTGGCGGGCCGATACCATGTGGATCGCCGAGTTTCGGCTGCGGGACCGCGACACGGTGCACTACCGCGCCGAGGCCGTAGATTACGTGATGGGCTCGGGCCGCCAAACTCGCTCGTACGTCTATGAAGAAAACGGCTATTACTACGAAATGCCCCTCACGTGGTACGTCGGCAAGGGCATCTGGGACCTGAGTCCGGGCTACGAAGGTGGGCAAAATTCGCGCTTCGAGCGGCCCATTGGCGACCAGTGCATGAACTGCCACAACGGCGGGCAGCAGTTTGTGCCCCAGTCGGTCAACCGCTTCACGGCCGTGGGCGTGGGCATCGGCTGCGAGCAGTGCCACGGCCCCGGCTCGGCGCACGTGGCCCACGTGCAGGCGGGCGACACGAGCCACTTGGCCATCGTCAACCCGGCCCAATTGCCACTGACGCTCCAGTTCGACGTCTGCCAGCAATGCCACCTCGAGGGTATCGCCGTGCCCCGGCCGGGCCGACAAGTGACCGACTTTCGGCCGGGCGATCCGCTGTCGGCTTACGCGGATGTGTTCATCCCTGTGACGGGGCGCACCGAAGACTACGGCTTTGCCTCGCACGCCGAGCGGCTGCAAATGAGTGCCTGCTTTGTGGCCTCAGCCGGACAGCTCAACTGCAACTCCTGCCACGATCCGCACGCGGCCCTGCCCACCGACGCCCGGGCGGTCTATAACCAGCAGTGCGCCGACTGCCACGCGACGGCCGCGCCCGTGTGTGGCCAAGGCCACAGCCTCGGGACGGGCGACTGCGTGGCCTGTCACATGCCCAAGCAAGGGCCCAGCGACATCCCGCACGTGTCCACCTCCGACCACTACATCCGCGTCCACCGGGCCTCACCTGCCCCGGCGGCTTCCGAAGGGTCAGCCCTTACTTTCCGCAACTTCACCGATACGGTGGCGTCGGGGCGGGCGCTGGCACTGGCCTACATCCAGTATTTCGAAACCATCGAGGCCAACCCGCGCCACCTGACGGCGGCGGCGCCCCACGCGGATCAGTTGGCCCCGCCCGAACGGCTCAAGTGGGCCTATTTGCGGGGTGAGCAGTTGCCCGCAGCCTGGCAAGGGCACACGCCCGGCGAAGTGAACGATCCGCACACGGCTTTCTACCTGGCCGAACTGCACCACCGGGGCGGGCGCCCGGCCCTGGCCTGGTACGAGCGGGCCGTAGCCCTGGCCCCCGATCACCTCGATTTCCGCTACTACCTGGCCCAGCGCTACGACGACGCGGCCCAGTACGCCGCCGCTGCCGAGCACTACGAGGAACTGCTGCGCCGCCGCCCTTCGCACGCCAAGGCACTGGTCAACCTGGGCTTTTTGCACCTGCGGGCCGGGCGCTACGACACGGCCCTGCGCCTGACCGAGCGGGCCATTGCGGCCCACCCCGACTACCGACTGGCGCTCGAAAACCGACTTAACCTGCGCATTCAGCGCGAAGAGTGGGCACTGGCCCGCCGGGAAGTGGCCGATCTGCGCCTTCGCTATCCCGACGAAGCGCGCTATGCCACCCTACAAACCCGCCTCGAAGCGGTGGCCCCGCCCGATACAAAAAAACCGACCTCGGGACGAGGTCGGTAGCAAAAGGGGCGATCGCTCACCTATTGCAATTGTTGCAGACTTTCTTTCACCTTGTCGAAGTCGGGCAAATCGCCAGCCGACTCGAGCACTTCGGCGTAGCGGATCTTGCCTTCTTTGTCAATGACAAAAGCCGCACGTTTCGAAACGCCCTTCAGGCCCAGCACGAAGTTTTCGTAGTAGGCGTCGTAGGCCTGCGAAACCGTTTTGTTGAAGTCGGAGAGAAGGGTAAAGTTGAAGTTCTGGTCGGACTTAAACTTGGCCAGCGTAAAGGGCGAGTCCACCGAAAGCGCCAGCACTTCGGCGTCCAGGTCGTTGTAGGTGGCCAGGCTGTCGCGCATACCGCACAATTCGGTGGTGCAGACCCCCGTGAAAGCCATCGGGAAAAAGAGCAGGACGACGTTTTTGTTGCGATAGTCGCCGAGCGAAACTTCCTTGTTTTCGGTGTTGACGAGGGTGAAGTCGGGGGCGGTGTCGCCGGGTTGGAGGGGCATAGGGCAGGGGATTAGCACACCGGACTCCGTGCCCGGTGTTCGTTTTCATATACCGATTTTAGCGGTTTTGGTTGGGTGGCCTTTCGAGCAAAGCCGTATGATGGCGCAGGGTGTCGGCCGAGAGCACTTCGAGGGTTGGTGGCGAGGCGCTCAGGTTGAGCAGGTAGCCTGCGTAGTTGGCCAGGTAGGGCAGGTCGTGCGTGATGCAGAGCACCGTGCGGCCGTCGTGCTGGGTCCAGCGGTACATCTGGTCGAAGACCCGGCGTTTGTGGTAGAGGTCGAGTTGCTGCGTGGGTTCGTCGAGCAAGTAGATAGGAGCGGCCTGCAGCTCTAGCTGTGCCAGCCAGACGAGCTGCTGTTCGCCGCCGGAGAGTTGCTGAAAAGCCCGGTCGCGCAGGTGAACCATGCCCAGGTGGGTCAGGGCGGTATCGGCCAGGGCGTAGTCTTGGGCGTCGTAGGGCTCCAAAAATGCCTTGTGGCGAAAGCGTCCCATCACGACCAGTTCGCGGACGGGCATATCGAAGGTGAGCAGGTTGCGCTGTTCGAGCATGGCCAGCCAACCCTGCGCAGCGGGGTTGATGCCCGGTCTGAGCCGCTGCTGGCCGTAGGTCACGGTGCCTTCGTAGGGTAGCTGGTTGGTCAATACCTTGAACAGGGTGGACTTGCCGCTGCCGTTGTGCCCGACAATAGCCACCAGAGCGGCGGCGGGCACGGCAAACGAGAGGTCAAAAAGCAACGGCCGTTGCCCAGAAGGGGAACGGCCGTAATGCGCCGTGAGCGCTTCGACGCGCAGCACTGTCAAAGCGGATTAGTATTCGTCTTCGTTGAAAAAAAAGTCGTCCTTGGTAGGATAGTCGGGCCAGATTTCCTCGATGCTCTCGTAGGGCTGCCCGTCGTCTTCGAGTTCGGCAAGGTTTTCGGCCACTTCGTTGGGGGCACCAGTGCGGACGGCGAAATCAATCAGCTCGTCTTTGGTGGCGGGCCAGGGAGCATCCTCTAGGTAGGAGGCCAATTCTAGTGTCCAGTACATACTTGGTTTTGGTAAAAAGGGATATGGGTGCCTTTCAGATGGGCGCGCGAATTTATAAAAAACGGGTGTAAGGCATTGTCAGCGCCAGATTTTTATTCATTACTGACGGGCGCGTAAAAAGTTCGACAACAACAAAAAATTTTTCCCTCCAAAAGGCAAAGCACTTTTCTGTTCGAAAATTGTCCGAACATTGCTAGGCGTTTTTGATGAGGCTGATACCCGCCCCGAAAAAAATGAGCCCCACCACGAAGGGGACAATGGACTCGCCTTTGCTCACCGACAGCCCCAAAATCATGCGCCCCCCCGAAAGGAAAGCTACGCTGGCGTAGAGAATCACCAGAATGCCCAATATGGTGAGTATCGGGCCGAATACACGTTTGAGGTCTTTCATCTGAAGAAAAAAATGGGCCTGTTTCGCCAAACGCAAAAAGCGGATGGGGGTTTAGGCCATCCGCTTTTGGTACGTGCCGGGGCAAGCCGATTAGGCGTTTCCTTGCTCTTTTTGCCGGATCAGGTTGAGGGCCGAACCCGCCCGGAACCAGGCAATCTGTCCTTCGTTGTAGGTGTGCTGCGCCTGGATGCGGTCTTCGGAGCCGTCCTGGTGGCGGAGCAATACCGTCACGGGTTTGTCGGGGGCAAAGTCCTGGAGGTCAACCAGGTCAATGACGTCGTCTTCCTGCACCTTATCATAATCGTTGGGATTGACAAACGTCAGGGCCAGCATCCCCTGCTTTTTGAGGTTCGTTTCGTGAATCCGCGCAAAAGACTTGACCAGAATAACGCGTACGCCCAGGTGGCGTGGCTCCATGGCCGCGTGCTCGCGCGAAGAGCCTTCGCCGTAGTTGTCGTCGCCCACCACGATGGTCGGCACCCCGGCGGCTTTGTAGGCGCGTTGCACCTGCGGCACTTCGCCGTATTCGCCCGTCAGCACGTTCTTGACGTGGTTGGACTTGTCGTTGAAGTAGTTGATCGCCCCGATGAGCATATTGTTGGAAATGTTGTCGAGGTGACCCCGGTAGCGCAGCCATGGCCCGGCCATCGAGATGTGGTCGGTCGTACACTTGCCTTTGGGCTTGATCAGCAGGCGCAGACCCGTCAGGTTCTTGCCGTCCCAGGGCTGAAAAGGCTCCAGCAATTGCAGGCGATCGGAGTCGGGGCTAACGGCTACTTGCACCCGGCTGCCATCTTCGGCGGGGGCCTGGTAGCCCGCATCTTCGACGGCGAAGCCCTGGGGGGGCAACTCGATACCCTGGGGTTCTTCGAGCATCACCTCTTCGCCGTTTTCGTTGCGCAGTTTGTCCGTCAGGGGGTTGAACGTCAGGTCGCCGGCAATGGCAAAGGCCGTCACGATCTCGGGCGAGGCCACAAAAGCGTGCGTGTTGGGATTGCCGTCATTGCGCTTGGCAAAGTTGCGGTTGAAGGACGTAATGATCGAGTTTTTGCGGTTGGGGTCGTCGCTGTGGCGCGCCCACTGCCCAATGCAGGGACCACAGGCGTTGGCCAGCACCACCCCGCCGATTTTGTCGAAAGTGTCGAGCAGGCCGTCGCGCTCGGTGGTGTAGCGCACCATCTCCGAGCCGGGCGTAACGGTGTATTCGGCCCGCACCTTGAGGTGCTTGTCGAGGGCCTGCTGGGCCACCGAGGCCGCCCGCGTGATGTCCTCATACGAGGAGTTGGTGCACGAGCCGATCAGGCCTACTTCCAGCTCTTGCGGCCAGCCGTGTTTTTTGACAGCTTCGGCAAACTGCGAAAGGGGCCAGGCGGCGTCGGGCGTGAAGGGGCCGTTGACGTGCGGCTCCAGCTCAGAGAGGTTGATCTCGATCACCTGGTCGTAGTACGTGTGGGGATCGGCCATCACCTCGTCGTCGGCCCGCAGGTGCGCGGCCACGGCGTTGGCGGCTTCGGCCACGTCGGCGCGGTCGGTGTTGCGCAGGTAGTCGGCCATCTTTTCGTCGTAGTGAAACAGCGACGTGGTGGCGCCAATCTCAGCGCCCATGTTGCAAATAGTGCCTTTGCCCGTGCAAGAGAGGCTGTTGGCACCTTCGCCGAAATACTCTACGATATAGCCCGTGCCGCCCTTGACGGTCAGGATGCCGGCTACCTTGAGGATCACGTCCTTGGCCGACGACCAGCCGCTGAGCTTGCCCGTCAGCTTGATGCCAATCACTTTGGGGAATTTGAGTTCCCAGGCCATGCCGGCCATCACGTCCACGGCGTCGGCCCCGCCCACGCCAATGGCTACCATGCCCAAACCGCCCGCGTTGGGGGTGTGGGAGTCGGTGCCGATCATCATCCCGCCGGGGAAGGCGTAGTTTTCGAGCACCACCTGGTGGATGATGCCCGCCCCCGGTTTCCAGAAGCCAAGGCCATATTTATTGGAAACCGACGCCAGAAAGTCATATACTTCCTTGTTGTTGTCTTTGGCCGTGGCCAAGTCCTGCTCGGCACCCACTTTGGCCTGGATGAGGTGGTCGCAGTGTACCGTCGAGGGCACGGCCACCTGCGGCTTGCCGGCCGACATAAACTGCAACAGGGCCATCTGGGCCGTGGCGTCTTGCATGGCTACCCGGTCGGGGGCAAAGTCCACGTAGTCTTTGCCGCGCCCAAAAGCCTGCTGGGCAGCCCCGTCGTAGAGGTGGGCGTAGAGAATCTTTTCTGTGAGGGTGAGGGGCTTATTGACCACCTGGCGAGCCGCACGGATGCGCTCGTCCATTCGGGCATAAACCGCCTTGATCATATCAAAATCGAAGGCCATAATGATTGGTTTTTGCGGTACTGTAAATAGCGTGACCAAACAAAGGTACAAAAACAATCCAATCGTGAGGAGTGGGTATTTTTAAGGGAATGACTATTTGATAATTAATAATATCCTGAAAATAAGTCAATTACCTTTTCGGCCAATCAAGATAAAAAAACGCAATTATGTTACCTGTAACATCCAGAATCTTTTCGCAGCGGATCGCCCCGACGATGGCTCTACTTTTAATTCAGAAAAGGTACGGTAGGTCGGGCGCAGACACAAAGTAGCGCAAAGTCCTTCGCCACGCATTCCGGCCGTACCAGCCCTCATTACTCTACGCGGAATACGATGACAAACAAGATGCTACTGCTGCTTTTGGGAGGCCTTTTGGCCGTCAGCCTGGCCCAACCTCTGTGGGCGCAAACGCAGAAAAACCCTGGTGCCACGGCAATCGGGGCGCAACCCGTGACAAAATTGCCCAAAACCCACGTCAACTTTCGCCCTGCCAGCGAATGGACGCGCCCCGCGCCCGACTGCCAGCAATTGCGCCTGAAAGCGACCGCCCAGCATCCTACCGAACGCCATCGTACCGACGGGCACCTGCACTTGCTGCCTGTGGGTGGCCAGCCCCCCTACCGCTATTACCTCAGCGAGGCACGCCCGGCGGGCCGCAACCAGATGTCTGCCCACGCCACGTTCGCCGACCTGGCTGCCGGGTCGTACTTGGTCGTGGTCGAAGACAGCCGGGGCTGCATGGTGTCCCAATCCATTGAGCTTATTCCCAATCCGTAACGCCGTATGAGATCCATTATACTTTTAGGCCTTTTGTGGCTAGGTAGCTTGTGCGGACTTTCGACCGCCCGGGCGCAGTGCCCCAACAGCACCAATACCCTGATCGCCATTGATTCGGTAGCCTGCAACGGCAACAACGACGGGCGCATTTGCGTCACCTCCAACGCCACGCAGGGCTTTCCGGCCAGTGTGCTGCTGTGGCGACTCATTCCGGGTACCGGCTTCGAACTCATTGACATCCGCAACATTGCAGTGTCCGGCGCGACGGTTTGTTTCGACAACCTGGCCGCTTCCAATTTCTACCGCATAGACTTTGCACCCGCTTCGGGCTCGGGGTGTGCCAACTTCCAGATTTTCCCGCTTTCTGTGAGCGAACCCGTTGGGCTGGCCCTCAACCTGGTGTCGCAGACCAACATCAGCGGCTGCGCCGAAGACAACACGGGGGCCCTCGAAGTAGCGGCCTCGGCTGGGGTGGCGCCCTATCAATATGCATGGTCGAATGGCGCGACGGGTCCCGCCGTGAGCGGTCTCACCGTGGGTACCTACAGTGTCACCGTCACCGACGACAAAGGCTGTAGCCGCACCGAGTCTTATACCATCACTGCCCCGGATGCGCTCACGAGCACGGCCAGCGTAACCCTGGGTTGCGATCCTTCTTCCGACGGCTCTGTTGCCATTTCGGCCAGCGGGGGCACGCCGCCATTTACCTATTTTCTGGGTAGCATTAGCAACACAACGGGCACTTTCTCCGGCTTAGCCAATGGCGTGTACGAGGTCATTGTGCAAGATCAGAATGGCTGTCGCGATACCATTTCCAGCATTTTAGTGGATGCGCCTCCTGTACTTGCCGTCGCTTTCGATTCTATCCGGCACGTAGAAAATTGCTTTGGTGAAACTACGGGCTTTATTTCGACCGAAGTATCCGGCGGCACCGCGCCCTACAGCTATCTGTGGAGCACGGGCGCGACGACGGCCAGCGTGACGGATTTGGCAGCAGGCAGCTA
>DAIRSZ010000023.1:0-13512 GCA_036804165.1 Catalimonadaceae bacterium
ATGTGATTTGTAGAGACGCGATTCATCGCGTCTTTTTCGGTCAGGCGGTCGTGATGTGATTTGTAGAGACGCGATTCATCGCGTCTTTTTCGGTCAGGCGGTCGTGTCAGATACGGGGTCAGACGCCCGGTTCAGACGCGATAAATCGCGTCTCTACGAGGTTATCGGAACAATTTGAGGGCCGTTTCCAGGATGGTGTCCACGCCGCGGGCTTCGTCTTCGGGCAGGAGGTCTATGCGCACATCGGGCGGGATGCCGTCTTCGACGTTGAAGCCGTCGGGGGCCAGCGTGACGGTGCTCGAAAAGCGGTAGCGCCAGCCATTGGGCAGCTCGGCGCTGGTGGGCAGCCCGCCGCCGCCGCCCGTGGTGTCGCCCACCACGGTCACCTGCGGGAAAGCCTGCATGAGCAAGACAAAATCGTTGGTGGCGCTGTAACACTTGCGGTTGGTCAGCACGGCGACAGGGCCTTCGTAGCGCACGTCGCCGCCGGGGCCGAGGCGGCGGGGCACGGGCGTGGAAAAGTCTTGGTGGCCCGGGCCCGTTTTGTAGAGCCGAAACGAAATGAGCTGCTCTTGGTCGGCAAAGCGCTCGGCCAGGCGGGTGGCGTTGCTGAGGCTGCCGCCGCCGTTGTCGCGCACGTCCAGGATCAGGCCGCGGGCATTGGCGTAGGTGCGCAGCACAAAGTCGAGCTGGGCCGCGCTGATGGTGCGGCCGAAGCTCTCGTAATAGACGTAGCCCACCGAGTCGAGCCAGGTGTGCTGCAATGGCCCGCTGATGCGATAGTTGCGTCCCAAATAATTCCGTTCGATGAGCGTGGCGTTGAAGTTGGGCGGGGCGTCGAGAAACCAGTCCCAGTTGCGCGAAAGGTCAAAGCTGGCGATGAGGTTGACGTGCCCGTCGCGCAGTTCGCCCAACATATCGCCCAGCAGGTCGAAGAGTTCGAGGTTGGTGGCTACCTGCGCGGCACGGGGGCGATAGCGGCTGCGCACTTCCTGCCAGTCAATGTTTTTGAACTCGAAAAAACTGTACCGTTCGTCCACAGTCTGCCACAACTCGTCGAAGATGGCCAGGCGGTCGTTGGGCGCGGGCACCTCCTCGTAGAAAAGCTGCTCGCAGCCGCCAAGCAGGATCAGCCCTCCCACCACGGCGAAGGCATTCCGAATATATTCGTGCAGGGTACGCATCTTCAGACCACAATAAATTAGGTCAAGATGGACATAAGTCGCCGATTTTTAGAAAAATAATCTTAAAAAAACCGAGCGGTCGTCGTGCCAGCAAGGGATTCAGTAGGCCCGCACCAGTTTGCCTTCCATGAAGTTGACAAAAGCCTGATTGACCACCCGGTTGCCGCCCGGCGTAGGATAATGGCCCGTGAAGTACCAGTCGCCCCGGTGGTGCGGGCAGGCCAGGTGCAGGTTTTCGACGGTCTGGTAGATGATCCCCACTTCGGCCACAAAGCCAGCAGGCGTTACGATGGCCGCAATTTCGGCCGAGATTTGTTCGTAGCTGAACGGCGCGTAGAGACGCCGAACGAAGTTTTCTTCGCTACCCCGACCCTGCCGCAAGGCCGCCACGCAAGCTTCGTGTACCTCGTCGAGCAGGTCTTCTTGGCCGGTTTTTTCCAACAAGGACAACATGGCCCGGAACGCAATAAAATCCTTCATCCGCGACATGTCAATGCCGTAGCAATCGGGGTAGCGAATCTGCGGGGCCGACGACACAATGATGATGCGCCGGGGCTCCAGGCGGCCCAGCATGGTCAGGATGCTTTGCTCAAGGGTGGTGCCGCGCACGATCGAGTCGTCTATCACCACGAGCGTGTCTTGCCGTTTGCGGATCACCTCGTAGGTGGTGTCATAGACGTGCGTCACCAGGTCTTGGCGGTGGGCATCGTCGGTGATGAAGGTGCGCAGTTTGGCGTCTTTGCTGACCAACTTCTCGACCCGGGGGCGGAACGAAAGGGCGCGCAGCAAGTCTTCACCCTGCAGTTTGCCCTCTTCGATCACCTGTCCGCGGTAGCGCACCAGGTGATCCTCGAAGCCCTCGATCATGCCCAAAAAAGCCGTTTCGGCCGTATTGGGAATGTACGAGAATACCGTGTTGTCGAGGTCGTGATCTACGGCCTCCAGAATTTGCCGCACCAGCAGTCGGCCCAGCGTTTTGCGTTCGCGGTAGATGTCCGGGTCGGAGCCGCGCGAGAAGTAGATCCGCTCAAAGCTGCACGATTTCTTTTCGAGGGGTTCGATGAAAGGCTTCTCGGCAAAAGAGCCGTCCGGCTCGATGACCAGGGCGTGGCCCGGCTCCACCTCGCGGATGGCCTCGTAGCTGGCGTTGAAAGTAGTTTTGATGGCGGGCTTTTCGGAAGCTACCACCACCACTTCGTCGTCGGCGTAGTAGTAGGCCGGGCGGATGCCCGAAGGGTCGCGGGCCACAAACGCCGCGCCGTGGCCAATCAGCCCCGCCATGGCATAGCCGCCGTCAAAGTCGCGGCACGAGCGCTGCAGCACCCGCTGCAAGTCAACCGAGCGCTCGATCACCTGCGAGAGTTCCAGTCCTTCGTGCTGCTCTTTGTGGTACATAAACTGCCGCTGCACTTCTTCGTCGAGGAAGTGGCCGATCTTTTCCATCACCGTGACCGTGTCGGTGCGTTCGCTGGGGTGCTGGCCCAGCTCCACGAGTTTGTCGAAGAGGCCGTCCACGTTGGTCATGTTGAAGTTGCCCGCCACCACCAAGTTGCGGCTGCGCCAGTTGTTGGGGCGCAGCATGGGGTGACAGCGGTCGAGCGAATTGTCACCGTGCGTGCCGTAGCGCAGGTGGCCCAGCCAGAGTTCGCCCGTATAGTCGCAGTGGGCCTGCCACCAAGCGGCTTGGTCGGGTCGGGCATCCTGACCCGCGCGAGCCTGCCGCTTGCTGAGGTGTTTGTTTACTTTCTTGAAAATATCGGCAATGGGTTGCGCCTTGATCGAGCGCAGCCGCGTGATGTAAGCCTGCCCAGGTGCGGTTTCGATCTTGACGTTGGCCACCCCGGCCCCGTCTTGCCCACGGTTGTGTTGCTTTTCCATCAGCAAATAGAGCTTGTTGATGGCGTAGAAAGGCGTTTGGTACTTGTCGAGGTAGTACTGAAAAGGCTTGCGCAGCCGAATCAGGGCAATGCCGCACTCGTGCTTGATGGCGTCACTCATACAAAAAGGGGTGAAGGGGCTGGGGAGTCAATCCAAAATACGGGAAAATCCGGATGGCGTGAACAAACTACGGCCATAAATTTTTGGTTCGTCACTCCCACAGGGGGTAGGCTTGCAGCCGGGCGGATCGGCGGAAAAACAGCCGGGTGGACTGTTCGAAGGCGGCCGTGTAGTCCGAGACAAAAAAGCTGTGAGCCCCGGCCCGCTGGGTTCGTAGCAGACCTTTGTCGGCCAGCACTTGCCGCAACTGAGTGGCCACCACCTCGGCCGAGTCAATGACCTGCACCCGGCCCTGGTAGTACTGCTCGATCTCGCGGCGGATCAGGGGATAGTGCGTACAACCCAGAATCAGCGCCTCGATCCCTTCCAGGACCGGGTCCGACAAGTACGTGTCAATGACCTGCTGGCTGATGCGGCTTTCGGCAAAGCCCTCTTCGATCATCGGGGCCAGCAGGGGCGTGGCCAGCGCACGCAAGTCCACGTGGCAGCCGAGGGCCGCTAGCTGGCGGCCGTACACCCCCGAGGCAACGGTCTGCTTGGTACCGATCAGCCCTACGCGCCGCCCGGCAAAGTGCGTGCTCACGTGGGCCACCACCGGGTCAATGACATTGAGCACGTGCGCCTTGCTGCCGACGTAGGCCTTCACCAGCTCATAGGCGGCTGCCGAAGCCGAGTGGCAGGCAATCAGGATGAGCTTGACCTTTTGCCCCAGCAGCACGTCGCAAATCTTGACGGCGTAGGCCTGAATAGCCGCCGTAGATTTATCGCCGTAGGGCAGGTGCGCCGTGTCACCAAAATAGACAAACTGCTCGTCGGGCAGGGCCTGGCTGACGGCGTGGGCCACCGTTAGTCCCCCAATGCCGCTATCGAAAATACCCAAAGGGCGTTGGTGTCGAAGGTGTGAATGCATACGGAAACTTACGGTAATTCGGTTAGCGTTAGCATCTTTTCTACACTTCGGGGACGAAGAAAAGTCGGCGCATCCAAGGCCCTTGGTGAAAATTGCACCGATACTTTGAATTATTAGTAGCTTTGGGGTCTGCACCGTTACGATGTCAAAACTTTGTTTTTAGTCTGAGGACAGTAATTTTGTAGGTAGCGCAGTATTGGGCGTGCCGACGGCTTGCACAGCAACAGCAGTTTTTTCCGGAGACTCGCTGGGCGAAGGTCTTGGCCTGGTTGGCAGGTGTGCTCAATGGCCACGTTTAACAACTTTTTACTTTTTGCCCGCACATGGGGTACAATGTTAGTATTATGATACATCCTATTCCGGAAGAGAAACTCCATCTCATTAGCGAGATGGATAGGAAAATTGGCGAATTTATGCAGAAGCGGGCCGATGTGGTCAATACGATCATTCGGGCCAGCGCGGTGCTGCAGGCAGGCGACGTGGTGGAGATTTACGAAGAAGAGAGTTTTGTGAGCACGGGCGTGATCGTGCAGCCCCTTTTTCTCAAACGCCAGGGCATTATCACCTACCGCGTGCGCACCGAAAACGGAGAAGTGTTTACCAACGAGACCTACCAACTGCGCAAGCCCGAAACGGCCTGATCAGTCCTGATTGAGATCGTGGAGGCGCTGAGCCACCTCGGCCGCTACCTGCGCATTGAGGTCGAGCAGCCGAACAATCTTCTGGTGCATGGCGTCTTCCGGTTCGGCGAGTTCTTCAGAGCTGCCCACAATTTCCTGAAACTGCCGTACCTTCAAGGTGTTGAAGGTGGACTTGATCTTGTGGGTGCAAAAACGGTAGGCGTCGGCGTCGTGTTGGTCGGCAATTTCGTGCATCTGGTCGTTGAACTGGCGCATCTGCATAAGCACCGTCTCGAGGGCCTGGCGCAAAAAGTCCTGTTCGTTGTTGGCTAGCAACTCCAGGTAGCTAAAGTCCACCTGCGGGGCAGGTGCCTGCGCCACTTCCTGCGCCCCGACGTACGGCTGCAGGCGGGCGTAGAGCGTCTGGGGATCGAAGGGCTTGCCCACAAAATCGTTGATGCCCGCCTCCCGAATGGCAGGCAGCACCTCCGAGGCGGTGGCCGCTGAAAGGGCCACGATGGGCAACTGGCGCAACCGCCGCTCAGGATGACGGCGCAGACGGCGAGCCACCTCGTAGCCATCGAGCCCGGGCATTTGCAGGTCGAGCAGCAACACGTCGAAGGGGTGTTTGCCCAGCAGGTCGAGCGTGGTGGGACCATTGCTAGCCGTTTCGACGAGGGCCCCCTGCTGGCGCAGAAATTTTTCGGCCACCAGCCGATTGAAGCTGTCGTCTTCGGCCAGCAGCACCCGCAGCCCCTGCAGGCGGGCGGTGGCGTTGGCGTCTGGGTCTGCCACCGACGGAGCGACCAAACCAAAGGCCAACTCGACCGTGAAGTCCGAGCCCTGCCCAAGTTTGCTGCCCACCCGAATGGTGCCGCCTTGCAACTCGACCAGCCGCCGGGTGATGGTCAGGCCCAGCCCCGTGCCGCCGTAGCGCCGGACAATGTCGGAGCTGGCTTGCTCGTAGGGTTCGAAGATCAGCGAGAGCTGCTCGGGCCGGATGCCAATGCCCGTGTCGCTGACCCGAAACGAAAGGCGAACCTGTTCGGCCGTGGTCTCGATTACGGCGACGCTGAGCGACACTTCGCCTTGTTCGGTAAACTTAATAGCGTTGCTGAGCAGGTTGGTCAATATTTGGTTGAGGCGCAATTCGTCGCCGCGCAGGTGCTCGGGCACGTCCACGTCGGTCCGTACCACGATCCGCACGGACTTTTCGCGTACGCGCAGGCGGGTCGAACGCTGCATGTGCAGCAGCAATTCGCGCAGGCTAAAAACCTTCTGCTCGAAGGTGAGGCGGTTGGCCTCCATCTTCGAAAAGTCGAGCGTGTCGTTGACCAGCGCCAGGGCGTTGTCGGCCGCAAAGCCAATCACCTTCAGGTATTCGGTTTGGGTGGCCGTAGGTGTTTCTTGCAGCAGCAGCCGCGTCATCCCGATCACGGTGTTGAGGGGCGTGCGCAACTCGTGGCTCAGCTCCGAAAAAAACTGGACAGGGTTTGCATCGGGCACACCCGCCGAAGGCACCGCCAGGCAACGGGCCAGGCTGCTGGCCAGCAGCGGGATGACGTCGGGCGCGTGGGCCGCCTGGTTGGGGGCAGGCCGTTGGGTATCGAAAAAGCAGAGCACGCCGCCGTCGGGCAGGCGCGTGCCGCCTTGCACTGCCCATCCCGATGCGTCGGGGTGGCTTTGCCAGCCCCCTGCGTCCGACCGTACCACGTCGTGCGCCAGGGCAGCCAGCACCACCGGGCTAGGCGCAGGGATGGCCGCCTCTACAGACACGGCCTCTGTCCGGAAGTCCGGGCCTTCGAGATAGCCAAAGGCAGCTCCCCGCACGCCCAGCAGTTGTTTGCCCAGGGCCAGGTGCGCCTGCGCAGCGGCCGCCATCTCTGCGAAGGGCCGAAGGCTAAGGGCGTGCAGTTCGCGCAGGACCTGGTTGAGGTGGCGCAAGTGGGCCACTTCGCGGGCTTGTGCCCGGCGAGCCTGTTCGCTGGCGGTGACGTCGTGGACTACGCAGACCCAATCGCCCTCGTGCACGTACACCACTGCGTGGTAGTGACTTTCGGTGGCGTCGGCGACGGGCCAAGACAGGCGGCACTCGGCAGGTTGCTGGCTGTGCTGGGCCCGGCGGGCAGCGCGGAGCAAAGGCGGCCGCAGGGCAGCCGGAAGCAAGGGCAAAAGCACTTTGCCGAGGAGAGGGTGAAAATCGAGGGGAAGAAGACCGGACGTATAAAACTCTCGCAAGACGCCCTCCCGACCAACCCGGGCCACCAACAGGGGCGGGGGCTGCAGGCCCCTCACTAGCGAAGCCCAGCCCTCCGTGAGAGGAAGGCTGATGGAAGCCGCAGAATAGAAAGAGGAAAGGGGTGAAGCCACAGCAGACAGAGACTAACTATTTATGCACACCAACACCAACGGAATATCTGTTGAAAGTGAATGGTTGAGTAGAGGTGAGCAAATGATAGGACGTAAATTACCAATAATTATAAATTTTAAACAAAAAAAAGGTTTCTTTCTTAATAAACCAAATAAATTTAGAAAAATCTTAGAAATCATTTTCAAGGTAACGAAATGCATTACTTCGAGATTTTTGTAATCTGATTGCTACACTCACAAAATCAGGTATTCGAAAAGTGTTTCTAAAAAAGTACCTGAACGCTTCCCTGCCTATCTTTGCCAGCCATTTGCAGCGTAAGTCACCTTAGCGGGGCACCGACGCCATCTTGATTAAGGCAAACAATATACGCATGAACTACCTATCAGCCGAAAAAGTCAGCAAGTCTTTCGGGATGGACTGGCTCTTCCGGGAGCTTTCATTTGGCATCAGCCAGGGCGAAAAGGTGGCCCTGGTGGGCGCCAACGGGGCGGGCAAATCTACTTTGTTGGGCATTCTGGCCGGGGTTGTCGAGGCCGATGAGGGGGGCGTGTCGCGCCGCCAGGGCCTGCGCGTAGGCTACCTGCGCCAGCAGCCTACCCTCGACGAAGCCCTGTCGGTGCGCGACAACCTTTTTGCAGCCCCCACGCCAACGGCCCAGGTGGCCCTGGCCTACGCCCGCACGCTGGCTGGTCAGGCAGTGTCGGACGACGAGCTGGCCGATATCCTCCGCCGAATGGACGAACTCAATGCTTGGGACTTTGAGGTGCGCATGGAGCAGATTCTCACTCGCCTGGGCCTGCCCGAGCTTGATCGGATCGTGGGCACCCTTTCGGGCGGGCAGCGCCGCCGCGTGGATCTGGCCCGCGTACTACTCAGCGAACCCGACATGCTGCTGCTCGACGAACCCACCAACCACCTGGACCTGACGGCCATCGAGTGGCTCGAAGACCTGCTGGCCACCCAGCAAACCACGCTGGTGCTCGTGACGCACGACCGCTATTTTCTCGACCGGGTCACGCAGCAGATCATCGAGTTGACGCCCCGGGGACTGCACCGCTACCAGGGCAACTACGCCTATTTTCTGGAGAAAAAAGCCGAGCGCGCCGTGCAAGATCAGGTCGAAACCGACAAGGCCCGCAACCTGCTGCGCAAAGAACTGGAGTGGATGCGCCGCCAACCCAAGGCGCGCGGCACCAAGTCGCAGGCCCGTATTGATGCTTTCTACGACCTCAAAGACAAGGCTACGGGCCGCGGCACCGACGACCAGTTGCAACTCAACGTCCGGATGTCCCGACAGGGCGGCAAAATTCTGGAAGTCAAGAACCTGCAAAAACGCTTTGGCGACCTGACGGTGGTGCGCGATTTTACCTATACCTTCCAGCGGCGCGAGCGCGTGGGGGTGGTGGGCCCCAACGGCGTGGGCAAAAGCACGTTTCTCAACCTGCTGACGGGCAAAGCCATCCCCGACGCGGGCACGGCCGACGCCGGAGCCACCACCGTGTTTGGCTACTACACCCAAGAGCTGCCCGAACTGCCCGCCGACCGCCGTGTAATCGAAACCGTGCAGGAAGTGGCCGAATCTATCCGGCTCGGCGACGGCAAAGAAGTGTCGGCTAGTCAACTCTTGCAGCAGTTTTTGTTTGCCCCAGCTCGCCAATACGACTTGGTCGGTAAGCTCAGCGGGGGCGAGCGCCGTCGCATACAGCTGCTGCGGGTGCTGATTCGCAACCCCAACTTCCTCATCCTCGACGAACCCACCAACGACCTGGATCTGGACACGCTCAACGTGCTGGAAGACTTCTTGCAACACTTTGCGGGCACGTTGCTGCTGGTGTCGCACGACCGCTATTTCATGGATCGGCTCGTAGATCACTTGTTTGTGTTTGAGGGGAACGGGCAAATCCGCGATTTCGCGGGCAACTATACGGACTTTCGCAGTGCCGGGCCGCTGCCCGCGGCAGCGCCAGCCAAGGCCGCACCGGCTGCCCCAATGGCCCCAGCAGCGCCGCCCCTGACGACCGCCAGCGACCGCCGCCTTTCGTTCAAGGAAAAACAAGAGCTTGCTCAGCTGGAGGCTGACATTGCGCAGCACGAAGCCGAACTGGCGCGCCTGACGGACTTGCTGAGTGCCGGACACGACGACCACGCACAGCTTATGGAGTGGGCTGAGACCCTCAGGGTGCGGCAGCAGCAGCTCGATGCGTGCACCGAGCGTTGGCTGGAACTTAGTGAGCGGGCCGAGGCTTAGGAAAAATCCACGCCATGAAGTTGCTCGACCGCTACATCCTGAAAAAATTTTTGACCACCTACGTGTTCGTGGTGGCTGTCTTGATGGCCGTTATCGTGGTGATTGACTTCACGGAAAAAAACGATGACTTCATCAAGAGCGAAGTAACGGTAAAGGAAATTTTGCTGGACTACTACCTCAACCTGATTCCGTACTACGCCAATTTTCTTAGTCCCATCACCATTTTTATTGCCACCGTGTTCGTGACGGCCCAACTGGCCCTGCGTACCGAAATCATCGCTATGCTTAGCAGCGGCGTCAGTTTCGTGCGGTTGCTGCTGCCCTATTTTGTAGGGTCGTTGCTGATTGGGCTGATCTCTTTCGGCCTCATCGGCTGGGTGATTCCCAAGGCCAACCAAGTGCGGGTGGCCTTCGAGGTGCAATACCTCAAGCGGCCCTACTACTTCGACGGGCAGAATATCCATCAACGCATTGGCCCCCAGACCTACGCGTACCTGCGCAGCTACAACAACAGCGTCCGGACGGGCTATCAGTTTACGCTCGAAGACGTAGAGGGCACCGACCTGCGGCACAAGCTCACGGCCCAGCGCATTGTCTGGCAGCCCGACCAAGCAAAGTGGCGCATCGAAAAATACCGCTTGCACACGTTTCGCGATACCGTCGAGGCTGTTACGTTCGGCGAAAGCCTCGATACGCTCATCAACCTCTATCCGCGCGACTTCGAGAGCCAGCACGGGCGGCACGAAACCATGACCCTGCCCGAGCTGCGCAGTTTCATTCGCGAACAGCGTGATCGGGGCGCCGAAGACGTCGAGCGCTACGAAGTAGAGCGGGCCGAGCGGCTCAACTATCCGTTTGCGGCCGTTATCCTGACGCTGATCGGCGTGATCATGTCGGCCCGAAAAAGTCGCAAAGGGGCGGGCCTGCAAATTGCCCTGGGCTTTGTACTGGCCTTTGTGTACATCCTCTTCGTAATCACCAGCCGCAAAATTGCCCAGGCCGGTGGGGTAGATCCTTTGCTGGCCGCCTCGACGCCCAACATCGTGTTTGCCGCCGTTGGCCTGATTCTTTATCGCACCGTACCCCGCTGATGCGCACCGAAACCCAGGATTACCTCAAACTCCATTTTATCGTGTTGGTATGGGGCTTCACGGCCATCTTGGGCGCGCTGATGACCATTCCGGCCGTCGAGATTGTCTTTTTCCGGACCCTGCTGGCGGCGGCGGCTTTGCTGGCCTTGCTGTACTACCGCAAGTTGCCTTTGCGGATTGGCCGCCGGGGCGTCTGGCAAACTCTGGGGACGGGAGCGCTGATCGCCGGGCACTGGATCCTCTTTTTCGGGGCGGCCCGCGTGGCGACGGTGTCCGTCTGCCTGGCTGGCATGGCCACCGTCACGGTCTGGACCAGCGTGCTGGAGCCGATCATGATCGGGCGGCGCTTCCGTTGGTTCGAGCTGGCACTGGGGCTGGTGGTGATCGGCGGGCTGTACGTCATCTTCCGGTTCGAGTTCGACCACGTGGTAGGCCTGCTGATGGCCCTAGGCTCGGCTTTGCTAGGAGCTATATTCAGCATTCTCAATGTACGATTTGCCCGCGACTACCATCCGCTGACGGTCACCTTCTACGAAATGACGGGCGCTTGCCTGGCCGTGGTGGCCTTTTTTCCGTTCTACCAACACTTTTTTCTGGCTGGTGCGCCCCTCAGCCTGTGGCCTTCGCTAGCCGACTGGGGCTGGCTGTTGGTGCTGAGTTTGGTGTGCACGGTGTACGCCTTTTCGGCGTCGGTCGAGCTGATGAAGCGCATTACGGCCTTTGCTATGAACCTGACGGTCAACCTCGAACCCGTGTACGGCATTGTGCTGGCCTTCTTGGTGTTTGGCGAGCGCGAGAAGATGCACCCCGGTTTTTACGTCGGCACGCTGATCATTCTGTCGGCCGTGGTGGCCTACCCGGTGGGCAATCGCCTGCAGCGCTACCGCCGCGCTCGGCAAACGGCCCGGGCGGCGGCCCTAGTTCACGGCGGCGCTCCCGAAGAAGCGGGGGTGAAAATTGACTAAGAACAGTTCTTCGGTGGCCCGCGTGACGGCCGTATAGAGCCAGCGAAGGTATTCGACGTCCACCTGGTCGTCTTTCAAAAAGCCCTGATCTACGAACACAGCGGGCCACTGGCCGCCTTGCGCCTTGTGGCAGGTGAGGGCATAGGCGTACTTGACTTGAAGGGCGTTCAGGTAGGGATCAATCCGGATGAAATATTGCTGTTCGGCGCGGTCGGGCAGGTCGAGGTAATCGCGCGTGACGGCCTCGTAGAGTTTGCGGTTGTCTTCGGTCGTCAGGGCGGGCGAATGGCTGTGGAGCGTGTCGAGCACTACCTTGGTCTCGAAGGCGGGCTGGTCGGGATAGTCGGGCAAGCGCAGCGAGACGGTGGCAAACCGGAAGCCGTGCATGTCTTCGTAGCCGAGCACACGCTGCACTTCGGCAAAGTCGCCGTTGGCCAGAAAGCCCGCCCGGTCGTCGTCGCCCAACACGCGGTAGTTGTTGCGGACGATCATCAGCAAATCGCCCGCATCGAGTTCTTCTTCGCGGCCCAGCACTTGCTGCCGGATGTGCTGGTTGTACTGCACGGCGGCCTTGTTGGAACGACACACCACAATGGTGTGCTCGGGCCCGAACTTGTCGTAGGCATAATTGAGCCCGTCGAGCAGGCGCTCGCCCGTCATGCGATAGATGTCGCCGTAGCCCCGCGTCTGGAAGCACACCTCCGTAGTGGCCCGGCGCAACTGGTCGCGCAGGTGCGTGGCATTGAGCAAGATGCCCGACTCTTGGTGTTGCCGCACCACTTCGGTCAGTTCGTACTCGGTGACAGTGAGGCCAAAACCGCCACGCAAGCGCTCGGCGTCGAGGGCCGGGCTGAGCACCTGGCCTACTGGGGGCAACTGGGCCGCGTCGCCGATAATAAGCAGTTTGTTGGAAGCATCTTCAAACACAAAACGAACCAGATCGGCCAGCAGCCCCTGCGATCCGTAGCCACTCTCGTCGGAGAGCATCGAGGCTTCGTCCACGATGAAGACCGTCTTTTTGACCGTGTTGCGCTGGCGCACGAAGTGCAAGCTGCCGCTGTGCGGATCGGCCATTTGTTGGTAGATACGCCGGTGAATGGTGAAGGCGCGGCGTTCGGCGTACTGGGCCATTACCTTGGCGGCCCGACCAGTAGGGGCCAGCAGTTCGGATCGGTAGCCCGCCTGGCGCAGCACGCGCGACAGGGCGCTGATGGTAGTGGTTTTGCCCGTGCCGGCGTAGCCGCGCAGCAAAAAAGTAGCTTGCGGGGCCTTGCTGGGCAGAAAGTCGGCCAGCAACTGACACACCTGGCGCTGTCCGGCCGTGGGCGTAAACGGAAACTGGTTTTCGATTTGGGCGGCGAGCGTGGACATACGAAGGGCGTAGCGGATGAAAAGCCGAATGTGCTAAAAATAGTGCAGGCTGGCCGACAAAATTAAGGGCAATTCGCGCAGCCTGCGTACTTTGCGTACATACTCGTATATCTTTTTCAACTATGCCTGCCAATCCGCACGACGCCCCCAACTCCTCTTTCTTCCGCCGCGCCCGTCGGCAAGCCGAAGATTTTCTCAAAAATCCCGAGTCGCTCCAGCAATTGCTCGACCAGGTCAACGCCCGCATCGCCGAGCTGCGGGCCAGCGACTACCGCATCGAAGACCTGTTCCGCTACCTGGCTTCTTTCGGCCGCATGATGGCCGCCTACGTGTCGGGTAGCTACCGCGAACTGCCCACGGGCAAGGTAGTGATGATCGTGGCCGGGCTGATTTACTTCGTTTCGCCCATTGACCTGATTCCCGATTTTATTCCCGTGGTGGGCTATCTCGACGACCTGGCCATCCTGACGTGGGTCTTCAATCAATTGCGCGACGAAGTAGCCGCCTTCGAACGTTGGGAAACGGGCCGTCGCGAGCGCCGCAACACCACCGACGACATCGTGGACCGCATCCGCAAGCAACCGTAGAGACGTAGCACGCTACGTCTGGATGTGCAGATGACCGTAGAGACGTAGCACGCTACGTCTGGATGTGCAGATAACCGTAGAGACGTAGCACGCTACGTCTGGATGTGCAGATAACCGTAGAGACGTAGCACGCTACGTCTGGATGTGCAGATGACCGTAGAGACGTA
>DAIRSZ010000023.1:13612-19386 GCA_036804165.1 Catalimonadaceae bacterium
AGCACGCTACGTCTGGATGTGCAGATGACCGTAGAGACGTAGCACGCTACGTCTGAATGTGCAGATGACCACGCTACGTCTGGATGCCGCGATGTTCGGTATATTCAAATATCCCGGCTAAAATGCAAGTAGAAGCCCGTTTCGCCCGCCCGATTGACGGAGCCTTCTAGCCGGATGACCGTGTCGTAGTAGGTCACGAGGTCAAGCCCCAGCCCCATTCCCCCCAGAAAAGTGTTGGAAAAGCGCGGGTTCAGGTCGTTGGTAAACTGGTTGCGGACGTAGCCCGCATCCGTAAAAATCTTGACGTACAGCTCGACGGGCAAGGTGCGAAACTGCGGGATGGGCATGGCGTTGATTTCGTAGCGACTGCTTAGCAGACGGTAGCGCCACGACTGCCGCGCCAAGCCAAAGTGTTGCCCGTCCACGACGTAGAGTTCGTAGCCGCGGACGTAGTTGGGGCCATAGCCTAGCCCCGTAAATTGCAGAAACGGCAGCCGCCTACGGTCGCTGACCTGCCCACGCAGGTCGCCCGCCCAGAAAAACCGCTTCCCGATCGGTCGGTAGAGGGCCAGCGACAAGTTGAGTGCTGTACGTTGCAAGTCGTCGGCGGACAGCAGCCCCTGTCGTTGGGCCAGCACCTGCACGAAGTGCCCGTCGAGGGCGTAGGCCCGAATGTCGCGGCGGTCGTGCGTAAACGAATAGGTCAGCTCGGAAAAACGCTGGCGCGTGCGGCCGTCGAGGAAATAGCTGGGGTTGAGGCGCGCCACCGTGTCGGCGATGGTGTTGTAATGATGCCGCACCTGCCAGTTATGGACGCTGTAGAGTCCCTGGCGGCGCGAATAGTTGACACCCGCAAAAAAGCGCGTGCGCAGCGTACCGAGGTCGTCGGTAGTAAAAAGCAGTTTGTGATCTTGGGTCTGAAATGCCACCGCCCGGTTGGTGGCATACGAAAAGGCAAAGCCCAGCCCGGCGTTCTGCTGCTGATTGATGTACGGAATCTGGTAGGACAGCTCGTATTTCTGCGTGAACCCGGCCTGCAACACCAGCCGGAGCGTCTCGTTGCGCCCTCGGAAGTTGCGCTGAATGAACCGGACGCCGTAGTCGGTGCGGCCCAGGTCGCGCCCCCGCTCGCGCCACCATTCGTTGAAGTTGCGGTCGGCCAGTTGGAAAGTGACGCCCGGAAAGGTGTACCACCGCTCTTTGACCAAGATAAAGATGGTGCGCGGAGCCAGGTGGGGCAGCGTGTCGGGTGTGCCGCCCAGCACCACCAGGTCGGCCGTCACGAAAAGGCGGGTATTGAAAATATTGTTGCGGCTGGTCATCAGCCGCTCGGGCAGGGTGGCCACCGACAGGGTGTCGCCGGGGGCAAAGTCCAGTTCGCGCGTAATAATGTGCGGCTTGGTGCGCCGATTGCCCAGCATTTCGATGCGTTGCACCACAATCTGACGGGAGTCGGTAGTGTCGGCCCGGCCCTGCGCGGCCGCCTCGTAACCAGCCAGCCAGCTTATGAGGGCAAGAGATATATAAAAAAATTTTGTTTTTAAGTTCAAAGTCAATATAAATCAAATGCTTTGTATAGTAAATTAGCAAATTTGGCCTAGGTATATACTCTTTCTCTTGCTTTAATCCCTACTTTTGGATTAATTACTTTATCGCTGATAACCAAACCTTAAACAAACCGACATGAGTATGCAAATCACCAATATAGAAGAGTATCACCGGGCCTATCGGCGCAGTGTAGAAGACCCCGAAGGCTTCTGGGCCGAGCAGGCCAATGAATTTCATTGGCAAAAACCGTGGGACAAAGTGCTGGACTGGAACTTCACCGATCCGGACGTCAAGTGGTTTGTAGGCGGCAAGGTCAATATTACCGAAAATTGTCTGGATCGGCACCTGAGCACCCGGGGCGATCAGCCCGCCATCATTTGGGAGGGTAACGAACCCGACGAACCCACCGTGACGCTCACCTACAAAGAGTTGCACGCCAAGGTGTGTCAGGCCGCTAACGTGCTCAAAAAACACGGCGTCGGGAAGGGCGACCGCGTGGCCATCTACATGCCCATGATCCCCGAACTGACCATTGCGGTGCTGGCTTGCGCCCGCATCGGGGCCATCCACTCGGTGGTGTTTGCGGGCTTTTCGGCCTCGGCCCTCGGCGACCGCATCCGCGACGCCAAAGCCAAGATGGTCCTCACCTCCGACGGCAACTACCGGGGCAAAAAAGACATAGGCGTCAAATCCATCGTGGACGAGGCCGTCGCAAACGCCCCCAGCGTCGAGGGCTGTCTGGTCGTGAAGCGTACGGGCACGGCCGTCGAGATGCACGAAGGCCGCGACTACTGGTGGCACGAAGCCATGGAGGGCGCCAGTACCGAGTGCCCCGCCGAAGCCATGGACTCCGAAGACCCGCTGTTCATTCTCTACACCTCCGGCTCGACGGGCCAGCCCAAAGGAGTTGTTCACACCACGGGCGGCTACATGGTCTATACGGCCTACTCGTTCCTCAACGTGTTCCAGTACCGCGAAGGCGAAGTGTATTGGTGTACGGCCGACGTAGGCTGGATCACGGGCCATTCCTACATCATCTACGGGCCACTGCTGGCCGGAGCCAAATCGCTCATGTTCGAAGGCGTGCCCACCTATCCCGACGCGGGCCGCTTCTGGAAAGTCTGCGAAAAGCATAAGGTCAATATTTTCTACACCGCACCTACGGCCATTCGGGCCCTGCAGGCTTTCGGCGAAGAAATGGTGCGCCCCTACGACCTGAGCAGCCTCCGGGTGCTCGGCTCGGTGGGCGAACCCATCAACCGCGAAGCCTGGGACTGGTACAACGAAAAAATTGGCAAAGGCAAGGCCCCCATCGTGGACACGTGGTGGCAAACCGAAACGGGTGGCATCATGATCTCGCCCCTGGCGGGCATCACCGAGACCATCCCCTGCTACGCCACCCTGCCCCTGCCCGGTGTGCAGCCCATGCTGGTGGACAGCGAGGGCAACGAAATTACGGGCAACGGCGTGGAGGGCAATCTCTGCATCAAGTTTCCCTGGCCCTCCATGATCCGCACCACCTACGGCGACCACGAGCGCTGCCGTCAGGTCTATTTCTCGACCTATCCGGGCCTCTACTTCACCGGCGACGGCGCCCGCCGCGAAGAAAACGGCTACTTCCGCATCCTGGGCCGCGTGGACGACGTCATCAACGTGTCGGGCCATCGCATGGGCACGGCCGAAGTCGAAAACGCCATCAACGAGCACGCCGACGTCATCGAGTCGGCCGTCGTGGGCTATCCGCACGAGATCAAGGGGCAAGGTATCTACGCCTTCGTGATCTGCGAGCCTGCGGCCACCAAAGACGTAGAGACGCTCCAGAAAGAGATTCTCAGCATCGTCACCAAGATCATCGGACCCATCGCCAAGCCCGACAAGATTCAGGTGGTGAAAGGATTGCCCAAGACCCGTTCGGGCAAAATCATGCGCCGCATCCTGCGCAAGGTGGCCGAAGGCGACGTCTCCAACCTGGGCGATACTTCTACGTTGCTCGACCCCAGCGTGGTGGACGACATCAAGTCCGGCGCCCTGGTGCCCCTCAAAAACTGAGGCCAGCCCGCTAGCCAAGCAAAAGCCCCGGACAATGTGTCCGGGGCTTTTTTGGTTGAGCAAAGCAGCGATATCCTGCGCCTCTATTTAAACCGCATCACAATCAGCGTGATGTCGTCGTGGTTGGGGCGGGTGGCGGCCCATTCGTCGCCGAGCCGGATGATGTGATTGAGAATATGCTGGGCGGTGTCGAAGGTGGCCGCCTCCCGAAACGCCGCCACGATGCGCTTGTAGCCGAGCATTTCGTCGTCGGCATTGAGAAGCTCGGGCAAACCATCGCTCATCATCAACAATACGTCGTCTCGCTCGACGGTGAGGTGAAGCTGCCGTATCTCAAGTTGGAGCGTCGAGCCGAGAAAAAGTCCTTTAAGCAAAATTTCTTCTACGGCCTGTTTGCGATGTCGGTACAAGTACATGGGGGGCATGCCCGACGAAGCCACGTTGAGGCGGTGTTTGTGGTAGCGCAGCACCGTCAGGCCCATGTACATATTGCGCAGTTGCAGATTGCGCACGCCCTCCGACACGTATTGCAACACCTCGATGGGATTGAGTCGGGCGGCCAGGGTGATGAAATAGCTCTTGACGGTGGCCACCACAATGCCCGCCTTGAGGCCGTGTCCCGTGGCGTCGCCGATGGCCACGGTGAGCAAATCGCTCCCCGGACTGACGAGGTAGTCGTAATAGTCGCCGCCCACTTCGGTGGCCGTACGCATGTGCAGGGCCATGTCCACTCCCGACAGCTCGGGCGGAGCCTCGGGCAACATCGAGACCTGCAGGTTGTTGGCTTCGTTGAGTTCCAGCGTCTTGCGCTGGTTGTCTTGCTCAATCACCTGGTAGGCCTGCTCTACATTCTTTTTCTGAAGCTCGAGTTCGAGCCGGATGCTGGCCTGGTCTTCAAGCAGGTTGTTAAGTTCCTGGTTGCTGGAGCGCAACTCGGCATTGGCCAACTTAAGTTCTTCGGTGCGCTCGCGCACGCGCTGCTCCAGGGTGTTGTTATAGTCTTCGATGACGGCCAGGTCGTCTTCGCGCTGGCGGGCCTGCATCCGCAAGCCCACAAAACTGAGCAGCAATAGGCCCACGCCGATCGAGATGCCCAGCAGTTGCAGGGTGCGGGCGCGGTCTTCGCTGGCCTTCACGCGCCGGGTGCGCAGTTGGTAGAGGCCCTGCTCGGTTTGCACGAACAAATCTACCTCGCGGCGGAGGCGCGCCATGGTCAGTTGGCCCAACTGAAACTCTTCGTTCAGCTCGGCCCGCGACAAGTCGGCGATGTCGCCCACCAACCGCCGCTGCTGGCTTCCTACCACGGCGTATTTGCGGGCGAGCACTGCCTCGATGGTGTCGAGGCGGGCCGTCTGCCCGATATCGGTCTCGGAAAACTGCCGCAACAGGGCCAGGTTGGCGGGAATGAGCGAATCGGCCGCCGCAAACGAGCGCAGGTATTGTGGGTCGCGCGTGATGAGGTAGCCCTGGTAGCCCGCCTCTACGTCTTTGGCCAGCGACAGCACCCTTTCGGCCGTCAGGATGGCCGACTGCGTACGAAAAGCGCGGGCGATGTTTTGTTCGAGGCGGCGCAGGCTGTCGTTCGAAATCAAGGCAACGCCTACCAGCAGCAGCAGCGCAGCCAGGTAGAGGGAGTTGATAAACGCACTATCGAAAAAATATCTCCTGAGCATACGACAAGGTGAAACCCCCGATCGCTACGAGCTGCGGGCAGCAGCACCATTGGCCTGGAATTTACGGCAAAGGGTAGCGGCCAAAGATAGCAATTGTGCGTGCTTGTCGGTCGGGGTGAGAAATAATTCTTCAGCGCGTACGCTCAATGGTAAAGCTCACCAGATCGGCCAGGCTGGTGCGGGCCGGCGAGGGGGCAAAGGTTTCGAGCAGGGCGTGCGCCTCGGCGTGGTAGCGGTGCATCACGCCCTCGGCGTATTCGATGCCCCCCGACGTCTTCACGAACGCAATAATTTCGTTGACCTTGGCTTTTTTGTGGCTTTCGTTGCGAATGGCGTAGAGGATGCGCTGGCGGTCAAGCCACGAGGTGCCCTGCAGGGCGTAGATCAGCGGCAGGGTCATTTTCTTTTCTTTAATGTCAATGCCGAGGGGTTTGCCGATCTCGGCCGCGCCGTAGTCGAAGAGGTCGTCTTTGAGCTGGAAGGCAATGCCCGCCTTTTCGCCAA
>DAIRSZ010000024.1:0-19357 GCA_036804165.1 Catalimonadaceae bacterium
AGAATTTGAATAGTGATACGAATACCCCCCCCCAGTACTAATAATGGGAATAACGGAGGCTATTCAACTTTGGACGGAAGGTTGTTTTTTCATACTAATCAAGATTACGAAAACACTATTCAGGAGCTTAGCCTTCTTTCAGACGATGAGTTATTAGACTGGGAAGTTGGATTAAGTTATCAGTCCTTGCGGTCTTCATTTAGAGAAACTGATCTCGAAGAAATGGGCTTCGAAGATAATTTGTTCACTACGCTGCTTGATTCAAATAGCACTGTCAGGATAGGTGATTATGTCTACAGGGTAAATCTCATGAGAGAAGAAGTAAGGGTTTCTCCTGCGGATAACGATACGGATGTTCAGATCTACAGCATAGACGATGACGTACTAGAAGTGGTGGAGGAAGGACTCGGTGAGCGCATCCAATCTTGCGGTAACAACAAAGAGAAAGAAAAAAATTGGAACGTAGCTTTAGGAACAGTAGAGTGTAAGGTGGTATACCAGAGGGGCGGAATCTTTTTTTCTTTGCAATCTAAAATAAAGAGAAACTTTTTTGCGAGTACACAGAATTCTCCATTTCTTGAAATAGATCAAAAATCAGGGTCATTTAGACCTAACAGAAAATCTACGTCGTCTATAAACCCTAAGTATCAAAGCGGATTTGATAGGGTTTATAGCGATCGACCTTACTGTGGTACGAGAAGATTAGTCTCGTTCAATTACCCAGTTGAGTTCTATTGTGTGGATGGCATATTTGGCCCTTACAGCGTATTTTTTCAGATTATCTGTCAGTAATCTATACCTACGCAAGCTATCCAAAAGTTTTCACGCATCCCAATGAGAAAGGCCGCACTGTTACTTCTGCTGGCTACGGGTTGTACCCAAGAGGCTGACCTCGACCTGCCCGCACCCCCCGACCGATTGGTGATCAATGCGCTTTTCACGGCTGACCAGT
This sequence comes from Catalimonadaceae bacterium, assembly GCA_036804165.1. GTDB lineage: Bacteria > Bacteroidota > Bacteroidia > Cytophagales > Flexibacteraceae > DAIMZG01. Next base: position 953 of record DAIRSZ010000024.1, read on the forward strand.
CCCTGGTGGTAGAGGTATCTAGAACCCGCTCGCCACAACAACTCTCGCCCTTGCTCGTCGAGAATGCCCACGTGCGGCTGCGAAGCGCTGCTGGGGAAGAAGAACTAGACGACGAGGGTAGTGGTGCGTATACCAGCGGCGAGCCGCTCGTAGCGGGAGCATATTATCAGCTTCACGTAACAGCCCCGGGACTGGAAGCCGTCTCGGCCCGGGGCTACTTGCCCCTTCCGATGCCTCCACCCGACCTGACGCCCTTCGTAGATAGCGTGGGGGTTGACGAAGAAGGCAATTTCTTTTCTCAGTTTCAGCTTCGGTTTACCGACGATGCCGCATCTGCCGATTTCTACGAAGTGGGCTTGCAGGCCGTCTTTCAGCAAGGTATCGTCGGTGGCGGAACGAGCACGGAAAACTGGTTTCGTGCTCCGTTCACCGATGCCCTGTTCATACGGGCCGAAGGACTCGGCGATTATTATCCCGAAACTTTGCTGTTCTCGGATCGGGCATTCAATGGGCAAACGTGTACCCTGATGGTCAATTATCAACCCATCACCGTTGATCCCGATTATCGGCTCATCGTCTCTTTCCGGCGGGTGTCGGCCGACTACTACGCCTTTCGCCGCAGCCTCTACATCCACGCTGCGGGCGCAGAAACGGGCTTCTGGGAAGGTATGGGCGATCCGGTACCGATGTTCACCAACGTCGAAGGCGGCTACGGCATTTTTGCGGGCTATTGGCAACACACCGATACGCTTCATAAACAACGTTAGCACGAACGGATATGCGCAAATGGCTGTTGACCGCGGGGCTGTGGGGGTTGGTAGTGGGCTTGGCCGATGCCCAGCGCCTGACCCTTAGCGGCTACGTCACCGACCGCGCTACGGGCGAACGCCTGGCCGGGGCCACGGTGCTCGACGAAGTATCGGGCCGGGGGACGGCTACCAATGCCGAAGGTTTCTACACCCTAGCCTTTACGCGGCGCGATTCCCTGCAACTGGTCTTTTCTTTTGTGGGGTACGCTTTCGAAGCGCAGGGGCTCTACCTGACCAAATCGCAGCGGCACGACGTGAGCCTAATGGCTGAGAAGATGCTCGACGAGGTAATTATCTACGAGTCTCACGCGCCCTCGCTCGAACAGGCCGCGGAGATAAGCACCTTGACAATGCGCGTCAGCACGATCGAGCGGCTGCCGGCCCTGGGGGGCGAGCGCGACGTGCTCAAAGCCCTGCAATTGTTGCCGGGCGTACAGGCCGGTCGCGAGGGCTCGGCGGGGCTCTACGTCCGCGGGGGTAGTGCCGACCAAAACCTGATCATGCTCGACGAGGTGCCTCTCTACCAGGTGAGCCACCTGGGCGGTCTGGTGTCGGTGTTCAATACGGATGCTTTACGGCATGTGACGCTCATCAAGGGGGGCTTCCCGGCCCGTTACGGAGGGCGATTGTCGTCGGTGCTCGACCTGCGCACCCGCGATGGCCACGCCCGTACGCCGCAGCGCCGTGTCCTGGTCGGGATGATCACTTCGCGGCTAACGCTGGAGGGCCCCGTCCGTTCCGATTCGACCACCACTTACTTGGTGACGGGGCGGCGGTTTATGTACGACCTCATCACCCGGCCACTCACCCGACTGTTCACAGGTGGTTTTGCGGCGGGATATACGTTCTATGACCTCAATGCCAAGATCACCCACCGCTTGTCCGACAAAGACCGCATTTCGTTTAGTGCCTACGCCGGACGAGATCGGCTGGCGTTCCGCTTTCGCCAACGCGCCGCCGACGACCAGCTGACCAGCCGAATGACCCAAACCTGGGGAAACTACCTGGCGGCCCTGCGCTGGGACCGGGTGCATAACCCGCGCCTACTTAGCCACACGACACTGTCCTATACGCAATATGGCCTGGCTATGCAGAACGGTTACGCCCAGCGCGGCCCCGCCGGAGGGCAAACGCAGAAAACCCGCTTCGCAGCGGGCATCCACGATGTGTCGGCCCGGATGGATTTCGACTATTTCCAGACGGAAACCTTCAGGCTGCGCGGCGGAGCCACGAGTACCTACCGCATCTTCCAGCCCGGACAGGTAGCTACGGAGTGGGCACCCTTTCAAGGGCCGACTACTACCACCCGAAGTCACCAGCGTCCGGTGCATACTACCGAAAATGCGCTCTACGCCGAAGGCTTGCTCCGTCCGCTGCCTCCCCTCTCCATCAACGCGGGCCTACGGCTCATGCACTTTCACGCCGCCGACACGCACCTGATCAGCCCCGAGCCGCGGCTTGCGGCCGATTATCAGTTGCGCGAGGGGCTGTCGCTCAAAGCAGGCTATGCCCGGATGCACCAGGCCGTACACGCCCTCAACCGCACCAGCGACTGGCTACCCGTCGAGCTGTGGCTGCCCGCTACGCGCCGGGCCGTACCCGCCCGGTCGGATCAGTACACGTTGGGGTTCACGCTGGCGGGGCTGCTGGGCTGGCACCGCTACACTGGTTCGGTAGAGGCATTCCGCAAACGATTGGACGGGCTGATTGCCTATCGGCCGGGTAGCTCGCTTATGAATGCCGTTGCTGACTGGCAAACGGGCCTGCTCAACGACGGGACGGGCCGCGCCGACGGCATAGAGGTTCGAGTAGCCAAAGAAACGGGCACTGCGCAGGGTTGGATCAGCTACGCCTACACCCGCAGTACCCGCCAGTTTGCCGAGCTTAACGACGGGCGGGCCTTCCCCTTCCAGTTCGACCGTCCGCACGACGTAAGTGTCGTGCTCTTGCAGCGCATCAGTCCGCAGGTGGACTTTTCGGCCACTTGGGTGTACGGCACGGGACACCCGATGACATTGCCCGTACGGCACTACACCGTGCTGAGCCCCGAAGGAGATCCCACCACCGTATCGGTATACGAAGGGCTGAACACCTTTCGGATGCGCGACTATCACCGGCTGGACGTCGGGCTGAGCTGGCGCAAAGAGGTGCGGCGTGGCTTGCGAACGTGGCAATGGAGCGTGTACAACCTGTACAACCGTCAGAATCCGTATTTCTATTATTTCGATAGTGTACCCCAACAGCCCGATCGGCAAACGCTCAAGCAGGTCAGCCTTTTTCCCTTGATGCCCGCCGTGAGTTACCAATTAGACTTTTGAGTACTCGGACTAATACCTCCGAATTAGCAAAAACTCTTAATCTGACACCACCCGGGAGTACGCGCGTGCAGCATTACTAGCATGCAACAAAATCGCCGAAAAGGCGGGACTTTCTAAAATGACGATGGATCAAATCAACGCCACAAGGGAGGCAAAAAATCATCCTTGAGACGAACGTAATTGTTTCAGCCCTGATTTCGAGTGCTATTCCGACCAAAATTTTGTGTGTAATGCCCCCCTATTCCGCCACCCACTGCGCGGCGGGGGCGAACTGCAGGCGGGCGCGGCGGTGACGTTGTACCGCAGCCCCCGTGCCCACCACCACGGCACTGCTGTCGGCCACCGCGAGGGTGGCGCCCCGAACCAGTTCGAGCCGGGCACCGGACGACAGCCGCAGGGTGCTGCCGTTTTCGACGCGCAGCGTTGCCCCCCGCCCGACGCGCAGCGTCGCCCCCGAATCCACCACCAGTTCGGTAGGATTGACAAAATCGCCGGGGGCGCGGGCCGTATGCCGATTGGATGTACCGCTCCGGTCGAGCCGCAGGGTCGTGCCTGGCGTCAGGTGCAGGGCATAGGGCTGATTGGGCACAGGCCGCAGGCGCATATCGCCCGTCCAGCGGTGGTCGCCTTGTAGGTCGGTGGCGTCGTAGCGGACGGCCACGCGGTAGGCGCCCGTGGTGGCGTCGTAGGCCGTGAGCGTGATGCGCAGCCCATTGAGCAGGTAGAGCCCTAGCCGTTGCTGCTGGGCATCGTAGCGCGGGTAGTTGAGCAGGGGCGTGGGTGTGCCGAAGCCGAGCTGATCGCCCACCCGGTGCCAGGCCAGGTCGGGGTGACCCGCATTGCCCGTCCAGCGTACGGTGTCGCCCACGCGCTCGGCCACCAGCCCGCGGACGCTGTTGCGCGTGCGCCCGCCGTTGAAGTGCGGACTGTGGGCCATTTGCATGGCGGCGGGGTCTTCTACGTAGCGCAAATAGCCCGTGTCGTTTTCACCGGCGATGGGGTTGGGGCGGGTGCGGGCAAAAATAGGCCAGCCTTCGGAGGTCTGTCCATCCATTACAAAATCGTGGTTGCCCGAGGCACTCAGGAACTTGATAAAGTTGGTATGCTCGTCGCGGATGGCCACCTCGCGGGGCTGGGTGCGGTCGTGTCCCCTTGCCGTCACGTAGGCGTATAGGCCCGGTTGCAACGGGACCTCCTTATAAAAAACTTTGTCGTCGTAGCGGTGGCGAAGTTGGTGGTTTTCGAGCCAGACAAACTGGCCGGGCGCGTGCGGCAGCGGAATGCGCAGGGCATCGCCGTCGGTCATAAAGTCTTGGATCGTATATTCCCGATTTTCGTAAAGCGTGGCCGTTTGTACCTCCGACCAGCCCAGCCACCACCGCTCCCAGGCATTGAGGGTGCCGAACGTAGGGGCGGCGTTGTTCATCATCCCCCATCCGCCTGAGGTGTAGAAGTGCGGCCCAACGGCGTGGTTGGCCCCGCCGTAGTGCGGGCAGTCGTAGAGTTGGTGGGCCAGTTCGTGCAGCATGAACAGGCGCACGTGCGGCGGGCTGGTGCCGCTTTCGGTGGACGTAAAGCCCGTGCCGATGCGGTAGCCGCCGGGCAAGTCCACCGAGGCGAAGAGGTTGGCCACCCCCGCGCTGTGCGCAGACGTGTATTGCCGTCGGAAGAACATCAGCACGTAGTCGAGCTCGCCGTCGGGCGGGTGGGCGGTGGTATCGCGGTTGTCGAAAGCGTAATTGGGGCGATTTTGCCGTTGGTCGAAGGCGGCCCAGTTGAGGGCGAGGCTGTCGCGGACGTGCGCGAGGGCTTGGCGGGCGGCCGGGCCGAAACTGATGCGCTGCGTGGGCGCGGGGGCCCGGGTGCCGACGTACACGGGCCGCTGGTGGACGTGGGCGGTGACGACAAACTGCCCCCCCGACATTTCGTGGAACCAGTCGCTGAGGTTTTCGCGCTGGCCAATCTGGGCTGGCTCGCGGCTGAAAAGGTCGTTGTTGCCCAGGCTGTCGTCGCGGGCAAAGTCGGGAATCTGATCGGCGGGCCAGCGGGGGTGGTCGAGGGTGTCGTCGGCAAAGTGGACGTAGAGCACGAGCAAATGCAGGCGGCCCTTGGGCGTATGCAAAGCCCCGTGCGGGGCGTAGCGGTCTTGTCCGTAGCCCGTCAGGGACAACCCGCAGAGCCAAAGCCAGCCGTTGCGGCCCGGCCGGAGGTGATCCGTGAGCGACCTGTTGGGTCTATTTTGCCGGGTGCGAAGCGTACGACGCTGCCGCCGCCAGCGGTAGTAATAGTACTTGAAATTGTCGTACAGAAAAGCCAGCAGCAAGAAACCCACCGCCAGCCAGAGCGTTTGCAGGCCGTAGAACTGAAACAGGTAGCCGCCCAGCACGCAACCCACCGAGAAGAAGCCAATGATCGCGAGTTTGAGCCAGAGGTTTTTTTGCCGGAGGGCTTTGTCGGGCGCGTCGGGGTGGGTGAGCAGCTGCGAGAGGTCAATGCCCAGGTCGGTGAGCAGGCCCGTCAGGTGTGTGGTGCGCACCACCGACCGCGACACGTGCGTGACCATCGAGTTTTGCAAGCCCATGGCAAACAGCAGCAAAAAACACATCCAAAGGCCTTTTTCGGTGAGGGCCGTGCCCACCGGACTGAGCACAAATGCGCCCGCGTCGGGCGACAGGTAGCGGTTGCCCAGCGTGGCGACGGTGCTCAGCAACAACACTTCGAGCGCGAGTGGCCAGAAGGTGGCCCGTTTGGATTGCCGATGGCGCGTCAGTTCCATGAGCAAATTCGACACGAAAGAGCCAAAAAGGAAGGTCAAAATAAAAATCAGCAAATAGAGGGCAAAGCGCGGCTGCTGGCGCACCATGGCTTCGGCAAAAAAAGCAAAGTGGCCCGTCACGTTGGTGGTCAGCACCTTGAAGGCAAACACCCCGCAACTATTGACGATGCCCGCAGCCATCGAGAGGTTGATGGCCAGGCGCAAATGGTGCCGGAAGGTGCGTAGTCGGGGAGAGCGCATGCACAGAAAAGAAGCAACGCCGTCCGGACGCCGGACGTGGCTGCAAAATCAAGTACTTAAAAAAACCTGACTTGAAGGTATCACGGTTTCAGCAATACTATTGTATCATTTACGAAAAGAAACTAACGTTGCAGCACGCTAGCATGTCAAACCGAACATACTATTATGTCTTTTGTTGATCGTTTCAAAAAATTTGCCTTTCGCGGCAACATCATTGACCTCGCCGTGGGGGTTATCATCGGCGCTGCCTTTGGCGGCATCACCTCCTCGCTGGTCAACGACGTCGTGATGCCCCCGCTGGGCGTGCTGTTGGCCGGTATTGATTTTTCCGAGCTGTCCGTCGCGATCAAGCAGGCTACCGTCGAAAATGGCCAAGTGGTAGCCCCCGCCGTGGTGATCGCCTACGGCAAGTTTATTCAGGTCGTGATCAACTTCTTTATCATCGCCATTGTGGTATTTCTTTTTCTGGAAGGCATTGACCGCCTCAAGAAGAAAGAAGAAGAAAAACCCGGCCCAACGCCCAAGCCCGAGCCGACCGAGTCGGAAAAGCTGCTGGGCGAAATCCGCGATTTGTTGCGCCACGGGGCTTCGGCGCCCAAGCGCGATACCATCGCCTAGGCCAGCAGCGAGAGGATATCTTCGCGGCTTAGGTTTTTGACGAAGGTCTCTTCGGTGGTGATCAGGTCCTGGGCCAGGCGTTGCTTGCCCTCCTGCAGCTTGAGGATTTTCTCTTCGACCGAGTCGCGCGTGATGAACTTGTAGGTAAAAACCTTTTTGTCTTGCCCGATGCGGTGGGCGCGGTCAATGGCCTGCGCCTCGATGGCCGGGTTCCACCACGGGTCGAGGATGAACACGTAGTCGGCGGCGGTCAGGTTGAGTCCCACCCCGCCCGCTTTGAGGGAGATCAGAAAGAGGGGAATGTTGTCATCTTGTTGAAAACGCTCGACCACTTCCTGGCGGTTGCGCGTGCTCCCGTCGAGGTAGGCATAGGGCATACGGACGTCGTCGAGGTGATCGCGCAGCACGCCCAAGTGTTTGACAAACTGACTGAAGACCAAAATCTTGTGGCCCTCTTCGGTAGCACTCTCCAGTTTGTAGAGCACATCTTCGAGCTTGCCCGACGAGCCTTCGTAGGTCGTGTCCACCAGGCGGGGATGGTTGGCCAGTTGGCGCAGCAGCGTCAGGCCCTGCAACAAGATCAGTTGCGACTTGGCCATGCCCGCCTGCTCGATGTGATCCAGGATCTTGTTGCGGTAAAACGACTTGGTTTCTTCGTAACGCTTGGCCTGCGCGCGGGTCATGTCGCAGTATTGCACGTAGTCCACCTTCTCGGGCAGTTCGCGGGCCACCTGCGATTTGTGCCGTCGCAAGACGAAGGGCTTGATGATGTGGTAGAGCTTCTGTTTTTTGGCCTCGTCGCTCCTTTTTTCGATGGGCGTCAGAAACTCGTTGCGAAAAAACTGCTGCGTGCCCAGCAGCCCCGGGTTGGCAAACGTCAGTTGCGACCACAAGTCCATGGTGCTGTTCTCGAGGGGGGTGCCCGTCAAGATCAGCCGATGACGAGCCGACAGTTTGCGCACAGCCTTGGCAATGATCGAGGCCGGGTTCTTGATGGCCTGCGACTCGTCGAGGATGACGTAGTTGAACGAATAAGTCTTGAGCAACTCCACGTCGAGGCGGGCAATGCCGTAGGAAGTTAGCACCACATCGTAGTCGTTGAAGGGGCTCACGCTTTTGTCGCGGTGCGTGCCCGTGTAGTTGAGTACCCGCAACTGGGGCGTAAACTTGCGGGCCTCCATCTCCCAGTTGTAGATCAGCGAAGTGGGCATCACCAGCAGCGAAGCCCGCTTTTCGCCCGCTTCTTTTTGGTGTTGCAACAGGGCCAGCGTCTGGATGGTCTTGCCCAGGCCCATGTCGTCGGCCAGGCAGCCCCCAAACTGAAATTTGTGCAAGAAGAGCATCCAGTTGTAGCCCGCCTTCTGGTAGGGGCGCAACTCGCCCCGAAAGCCCGTTGGCAGCGGCTGGTCTTCGATCAGCTCGAAGTCGCGCAGCTTTTCCAGTTTGTGGCTAATGGTCACCTCGGCCAGGTGGTGGCTTGCCAATTCTTTGACCAAGGCCACGTGAAATTTGCGCAAGCGCAGCTCTTTGGTCTTGCTCTCTTCGGTGAAAGCCAGCAGCTCGGAATACTGCGTGAACCACGACTCGGGGATGACGGCAAACTGCCCGTTGGGCAGTTTAAACTCCCGCTTTTTCTGCAAAATGAGCGCCCGCAACTTGAGAAAAGGCACCTCATAAGGCCCAAAACGCACCACGGCGTGGATGTCGAACCAGTCTTGGCTCTCGCGTATTTCGAGGCGGATAGAAGACGCACCAGCAAAGTAGCGTTTCTTGCTTTCGCCGCGCTGCGCCACCTCAAAGCCCAGCTCCCGAAAACGATCTGCCTGATGTCCCAGCCAGTCGAAGGCCAGGCCACGGCTCCATTCGAGCTGCCCTTGTTCGTCGAGGGGCAGCCCCGACTCAACCAGCATCTGCCGTTGGGACTGCTCCCATTCGCGGTGTCGCCGCACACGGTGAAACACGTACGAATCAGCCGTTTTTTCCATGCTTACGCTCACGGGGTGGCCGTTGAGGCGCTCGAAGGTGTGCTGCCCATAGCGAAAGACCAGGTAAAAGTGCACCGGCGCGTTTTCTTCGCCTTCGGCGCAAAACAGCACCACGGGCTTGCCGGGCAGTTTTTGCTGGCGAATTTCGAAACCCGTCGCCCGGACGTCGAAGGCCTCGATGAGGGGCATCACAAATTTGCTGAAATATACCTCTTCTACTTTGCGAGGGATGATGATAAACTTCTTGTTGAGAAAAGGTTTTAGCTTGTTGCCATCCACATCCGCACCAAAATGGTGGAGGCGGTTGCCCAGCAGCATCCAGGCCGGGGTGCGGCAGACGATCATGGCGTTTTTGTACTGAAAGTCGAGCTTCTGGCCGCCATAGCTGACCATGGGAAAGTAGTGCGTATTTTCTTCGTTGCGCCGGAACACAAAGCGCACCGTGGCCGCTTCGGAGGCCACTTCCAGGCGCTTCCAGGTGGGGTCGCCGTCGTTGCCCATCTCAAACACAGCTTTGGCTGCCAGCATGGGCAGCACCTGCGACCGGATGCTTTCCAGATAGCCGTCAATCACTTCCTGCAAGGCTTTGTCGCCCTTGGCGGCGTCGTATGTTTTTAAGAAAAAGTCGGCCGTGGTGCTTTTTTTCTTGGCAAATTTTTTGGCCACCACGTCTTGGTGCATCTCGTCAATGAGTCGGATCAGCGTGTAGTCGTCGGTTTGCAGTTGGGCACCAAACTCGGGGGCGTTTTTAGAGGAAATATTTTGGTGCTGGAGCGTGAGTCGCCCCTGATCGTCGAGTTGTACAACGAATGATTCGAAGAGAAAACCCAGAAATTCGTGCTCAAAAAGCGCGTAGATAATTTGAAAAGGCTGCGTAGTAGATACCTTCATGAGGAGCGCAATAAGCTTCAATTTTAGCAAAAAATGCGGGGGAATCGAAACGTCGGGCGAACGGCATAGCCCGCCGGGCAGGCCGTTGAGAGGGCGGTTGCCCGGCGTCCCGAAGGGCGGTTGCCAAGTGCTGCAGCCCGGTGTTCAAAGCAGGAGTTGCTGTTGTTCGGCTTCGCGGGCTGCCCGGGCGGCCGGGCGGTAGGTGGCCAGTAGCGTGATCAGGACAATCAGCAAGCCTGAGAGCAAAAAATCGAACGGGTCAATGGCCACCGGATAGGCGTCGGTGACGGCCGTGTCCATGCCCATCGAGACCAGTTCGTAGTGGGCCTGCAACCAGCACACCAGCCAGCCCAGGCTCAGGCCCACGCCCGCCCCGATGAAGGCGATCAAGGCCCCTTCGGTCATGAACATGCGCCGGACAAAGCCGCGTGTGGCCCCCAGGGCGTAGAGCACGGCCACGTCGCGCTTTTTTTCGATGGCCAGCATGCTCAGCGAAAAGAAAATATTGAAGGAGGCAATAAAAATGATGAAGGCAAACGTCAGAAACACAAACAACCGCTCTACGCGGATGGCCCGCAGCAGGCTGGCGTGTTGCTCGTCGCTGTTTTGGACCAGAAAAGCTTCGCCCAGCTCGGCCTGCAGGCGGGTCTGCACCTGGCGGACGCCCGCACCCGGCGCGGTCTTAACCTCCAGCGCCGTGCGGCGCGGGCCGTAGTTCATCAGGTCTTGGGCAAAGCGCAGGGGCACAAAAATGTACTGGTCGTCGTACTGCTTCTCGATGGCAAACACCCCGCCCGGGGCCAGGCTGCGCCGGTTGAACGCACTCTCGACCGTGAGGCCCAACCGACGGCTGGTGCGCGGATACCAGACTTGCAGGAGGGCAAACTCGTTTTTGAGCGAGATGCCCAGGGCATACTGCACGCCCAGCCCCACGATGGCCATTTCGCGGTCGTTTTGCGCGTCGTAGAAGCGCAACTGACCGCCCACCATCACGCCCGCCATGCGCTGTTGGGTGATAAAATTGTCGCTGACGCCCTTCACCTTGGCCACCATCTGGGCGTCTTGGTAGCGCAGCAGGGCGTTGTCTTCGATCACCTCCGTCACCACCTCCACGCCCGGCACGTGGGCTACCCGCTGCAAAAACAGGGAGTCCACCTCGAAGGATTTGCCCGTTTGGGCCATGACGCGCAGCTCGGGGTCGAAGGTGCCGTAGAGGCTTCGGATCAGCTCCTCGAGACCGTTGAATACCGAAAGGGCAATGACCAAAGCGGCCGACCCTACGGCCACGCCGATCATCGAGATGATGGAAATGACGTTGATAAAACTCTTCTTTTGCTGAGAAAAGAAGTAGCGGCGGGCAATAAAAAGCGAGAGGTTCAAGACGAAGGCAACGGTGTTGGCGAAGGTAGCAAAAGCCCGTCGCTAGCGGCTTTCGTCGGGGTTGTCGTCGGCAGGAGGAATGTCAATCTTGGCCAACAGTGCCTCAATTTTGTCGGCATACGCGGCCGAATCGTCGTGATAGAAGCGCAAGACTGGCACCACGCGCACCTGCTTGCCGATGCGCTGGGCCAGGGCGTGGCGGATCGCCTTGTTCTTGTCGGCGATGTCGTCCATGAGCCGCTGGGGAGCCTTGGCCTGCAAAAAACTCAGATAGACCTTGGCTATACCCAGGTCGGGGCTAACCTTCACCTCGGTGATGGTGATAAAAGCCGATCCGAACTGGCCCCGCATCTCCCGCTGAAAAATCTCGCCCAGGTCGCGCTGCAACAGGCGGGCATATTTTTTTTGTCTTTGCGATTCTTTCTCCACGGTGTATAAAAGTGTGCGACTTGGCCGAATAGTTCTTCACATTTACTTTAATTTCGGCCCATCGGTTGCGCCGCTTGCTGGAGGTCAACCTGTTCACTTCAAATTGCTAAGGCATTGGTTCAGTTTTTTCGGCGCGTAGGGAGCCTCCAACTCATTGTGCTGGGGATGCTGCTCGTCGTCCTGCGGCTGGTGCTCACGGGCGCAACGCCCACGCCGCTTGTGCTCGACATCAAGTGGCAGTTGCTCGGCCAGCGTGTGGCCGAGGGCGCCTGGCTCTACCGCGACATCTACGACGACACGGGCGTGCTGGCCGGCCTTGCCTACGGGCTGATCCACCTGCTGGTGGGCAAATCGGTGCTGGCCTACCACGTGCTGGCCACCGCGCTGGTGGGCCTTCAGATGTACTTCTTCGATTACTTCGTCCGGCGCGAAGGGTTCTTACTGGAGCGCAACCACCTGGCGGGGCTGCTCTTTCTGGTATTTAGCCACTTGTTCGTAGATAGCCTGACGCTCTCGCCCGTACTGATGGCCCTCACGCTCCTACTGGCGACACTGCCGGGCATTTTCCGGCACATCCGCGCGGGCGTGCGCGACGACGAGCTGCTGGTCATCGGGTTCTACACGGGGCTGGCGGGCCTTTGCTACCTGCCTGCTGTGCTTTTCATTGCCTTGCCACTGATGGTTTTCGTGTTTTATAGCAGCACTAACTTCCGCCAACACGGGTTGCTACTCTTCGGGTTTGCGTTGCCATATGCCATTTGCCTGCTGGTGTACTTGTGGTCCGACAACGCCGAGGTATTTCTCCGCTACGCCATCTGGGAACCTCTCACGCTGCCCTACCGCTATCTGGTGAAGCAAGAGTTGCTGTTGATGGTGCTGGCCACGCCCGTCTTGGCCCTGATTGTCTCACTGTTCACATTGCAAAATACGCGCTATACCAACTTGCAAAACGTCGCCCAGCAGGTGATGTTTTTCTGGCTGGTGCTGGCCGTGCTGGCTTTTTTCCTGGATCACCATCGCGCCGTACACAACTTGCTGTTGTTTGTGCCGCCGTGGGCCTTTCTGGGAGCGCATTTTTTTACGAACAACCCCCACTGGTGGCAACGAGAGAGTGCCCTGGCCGTCTTGCTGATAGGTGTGTTGGGCACGTTTTTGGCCAGCCAGCAAAACCAGCTTTTTCCCGAAGCCAACCTGGCCCAGCAGCCACTGGTGCTCCAACCTCACCCCTGGGCCGACCTCACGCGCCAACGCCGGATTCTGGTGCTCGGCCACCACCTGAGCCCCTATCAGGAGAGTGCGCTGGCCACGCCCTTCCTCAGTTGGGACTATGCCCGCCGCGATTTTGCCGATACCGACACGTACGCGTCGGTGCGGCGCCTCTACCAGGAGTGGGAGCGCGACCCGCCCGACGTGGTGATTGACCCCGAAGGGTGGGCCGCCCGGCTTTTCGAGCGAGTGCCCGCTTTGCAGGCGCAGTACATGTCCGCTGGTTCCGACGCCTACGTGCGGCGACCTCAGGCGCGGTAGCGCCACAAAGGCCACGCCTCGCCCGCCGCAAAGTGTTGCCGATCGGCAGGGAGCTCTAGCCAGCCGTCGGCGGCTGTTAGGTGCATCAGGTCGCCCGAGCCGCCGCCCGCCACGGGCGTAGCCAGCAAACGGCCGTCGGGCGCAGCCGTCAGCTTGACCGATAAAAAATAGGTCAGCGAAGGGGCAAAATGGGTGTCGGCCGTCAGCACGGCCCACGCGGGCGCGCTCGTCTGTCCCAGGCTGCGCAACAGCCACGGCTGCACGTAGCGGTAGTAGCACAGCGTGGTGGAAACCGGATTGCCGGGCAGGGCAAACACCACCGCTCCGCCGGGTTGGTAGCCAAACCAGAAAGGCTTGCCCGGGCGCTGGGCCACGCGGTGAAAGGCGCACACGACTCCCAACTCGGCCAGCACTGCGGGCAGGTAATCGGCTTTGCCGCGCGACACGCCCCCACTCAGCACCAACACGTCGTAGGCAGTCAGCCATTGGCCCAGGTGTTGGCGGAGCGTTGTCTGGTCGTCGCGGACGTGGTGGCGGTCGGCGGCGACTCCGACGGACTGAAGGGCAGCGGCCAGGGCGTACATGTTCGAACCGCGAATTTGGTGCGGGGCCGGCTCTGCGTCCACTTCCACCAGTTCGTCGCCGGTGGCCACCAAAGCCACGCGGGGCATACGGGCTACGCGCAGTTGCGCTCGGCCCACCGTGGCTGCCACGGCAATTTCGGCGGCTGTCAGGCGCTGGCCCGGCCGCAGCAAGGTGGCTCCCTCGGGTTGGTCGGTGCCTTTTTGATGAACATTTTGGTGCGTTCGGGCCGGGGGCACCCGGATGTGCGCCCGCCCCTCGGCGATGTCCACGTCTTCGTAGCGCACCACCGTGTCGGTGCCTGCGGGCAATACGGCGCCGGTCATCACCTCCAGGCCGCCCGTGGGACTTTTTCGGGTAAGGGGCGGGGCACCGGCCATTTGCAGACCCTCGATGGTGAGCGGGGGCTGTCCGGCCGCCTCCCAGTCGGCCCGAGCGAGCGCAATGCCGTCCATCGCCACCCGGTCGAAGGGCGGAAAGGGGCGGTCAGCCACCACGGTTTCGCGCAGCACCCGGCCAGCCGCGCTGGCCAGCGCGACCATTTCGTCGGGCAAGGTGAGCACCTGTTGAGTGATAAGGTCGGTGGCTTGGGCCGGACCGATCGTAGGGAGCGGGGCTGAGGGGGTCATACATTCCTAAAAAGTGCTGGCCTCAAAAATATGGGGTTTCAATCACCTAGAATCATTTTAAAAATACCAGTTTTCCGTGATAGTTATACACCCGGAAGTGTGAATATTTAATCCTTTTGCAAAAAGAATAGAGGGTTCCCGGGACGTATGCGCATACGACGATCAGTAATGGACTTTTTCGGATGCACGCCCGCTGAAGCCAATGGCGCCATCGGGTTGTTGGTATTGCTGTGCATAGGCTTGGGATTGCCGCAAATCTTGCACCCGTGGCTAACTGCCGATACCGATGCTCACCGGGCCAGTGACTTGGCACAACTGGAAGCCTGGCGGGCCGAACTGACCTTTTCGCCCCCGCCCGCGCCAACGGCAGTCCGGCGGTTTGCCTTCGATCCCAACCACGCCACGCCCGAGGAGTGGGAGCAGTTGGGGGCACCGCCTCACCTGGCCCGTCGCATTGCTAATTACCGCGCCAAGGGCGGCCAGTTTCGCCGGGCCGACGACCTGGCCCGCATCTACGACTTCCCCGACACGCTGCTGACGGCCTTGCGCCCCTACATCACGTTGCCCAGTGCGCCTGCGCAGGTTATGACTGATAGGCCCATCCGCAAGGCGCGCACCGTCCGGCGGTTTGCCTTCGATCCCAATGACGCCACGGCCGAAGAGTGGGAACAGTTGGGCGCGACGCCTCACTTGGCCCGCCGCATTGTCAACTACCGCGCCAAGGGCGGCCAGTTTCGCCGGGCCGACGACCTGGCCCGCATCTACGACTTCCCCGACACGCTGCTGGCGGCCCTCCGGCCTTACATCATCTTGCCCGCGCCAGAAGCTCCGTTGCCGACGGCTCCGACCCGCACGGTCTTGGCTCCTTTCGACCTCAATGCAGCCGATACGCTTGCCCTCAGGCGCATCCGGGGCATTGGCCCCGCCCTTGCGCGGCGGGTGGTGGCCTACCGCACAGCCCTGGGCGGCTTTCGTGCGCCCGATCAGGTACGCGAAGTGTGGGGGTTGCCCGACTCGGTGGTGACCCAACTCCTGACTTTGGGCTTTGTGGCCGAAGACTTCGGGCCGCAACGCCTTTCGCTCAACCACAGCGACGAAGCTACGCTGGCGGACCACCCGTATCTGAGTCTGCGCCAAGCCCGCGCGCTGGTGGCCTATCGGGCGCAACACGGCCCTTTTCGGCAGGTGGAGGATTTGCGGCAACTGCACGTGCTGAGCCCCGAAGACGTTGCCCGGTTGCTGCCCTACGTGGTGGCCGACTAGATGCGCCGAAGGTTAGTCTATCCGCAGCAGGTACGCGTATCCGTAAGACTCAGCCCGGGTGCGGGGATCGAGGAAGTTGATTTTCAGTTTGGTAAGGTGGTAGTCGGGTGTCCGAAAAACTTCCGCTGCAGATATTCCCTCGGCTGTCAGACGCTGCTTGCCTGCTTCGTTGGTTACCA
Source organism: Catalimonadaceae bacterium (assembly GCA_036804165.1). Lineage (GTDB taxonomy): Bacteria > Bacteroidota > Bacteroidia > Cytophagales > Flexibacteraceae > DAIMZG01. The sequence goes on from DAIRSZ010000024.1 coordinate 16,579, forward strand.
CGTACACAGGTTCGGATCGGGTGCGTTTCTCTTGAATTTGTGCGGTAGAGAGCAGAGACGGGAAGCGGCGGGCGTAGAAATCGAATGGTAGGTACCACCGCTCAAACATGTACACGTGCGCCCAGTTTACGTCGTGCTGGTTGATTTGCCGGACGGTGGCCGCACCTACCTGATAGTGAGCGATCTGTACATAAAAACTGGTGTTGAGCGCAAAGTTGAACAACAAGATGGCAACCGCCGAAGGCATCCATACCCTTTCCAGTAGGGAGGGGCGACGCAAATACGCCAAAAGTGCCCCGCCAAAGCCCAGCAGCCCCAGCCCTACCCAGGCCGATTGCACCGGAAAGAGGTAGCCGTTCACCAGCCCAGCGGTCAGCAAGATCAGGACGACCAGCACCGTCTGGGCTGCGTAAAGCCTTCGCAGGACAATGGTTTGCGTGCGGCGGTGCAGTTCGTCCACGTAGCCCGCCGTGAAGACCGCGAACATCGGAAACAGCACGTTGAGGTAGTGCGGCAACTTGAACTGCGACAGGCTCAGGGCGTGGAAAAACACCAGCACACCCACAAAGGTCAGTTGCTCTTGGGTAAAAAACGCCCGCCACCCGTTCCGCAGCCAACGGCCGATCCGGTTGGTCAGTGCCGCCAGCGTGAGCAAGCTCCAGGGCAGGAAGGCCCAGAGGAACGAATGGTGAAAATAGAAAAACTCGGGGCTTTGTACCCGCGCGTGTGCGCCGTTTTGCCCACTAAACCGTTCTAACCCTTGCTGCCAGAGAATGAACTTCACGCCCGATACGCCTTGCTGACCGTGTACCAGTTTTTCGGGATGAAGGTCGAATTGCAAGTAATAGCTGTACAAAACAGGCGACAGGGTAATCATGAACACCGCCAATCCAGCCAGCCAGTGCCAGTGCCAGACCATTCGGAGGCGTCGCAAGCCGAGCATGTAGAAAAATACGCAGCACCCCGCCACCACCACGCTAATGGCTCCCTTGGTGGCCATACCCAGTCCGAGGGCTACGGCGCCGCCCACCATGCAGGCAAGCTGCCGCGTGCGCACGTACAGTACAAACTGCCAGATGCCCACCGCCGTGAAGCCCGTCAGGAGGGCGTCCATCCGGACGTCGTGATTGCCCAGCAAGATGCCTTGGGCCGTAACGAATATGAGAGCGGCTATTCTGCCAGCACTGCGGCCGTAGAGCAGTCGGCCGAGCTGGTAGGTGGCGTAGGCACCTAGCAAGCAAACCAGTACCGAGCACAGGCGATAGCTCCAGTCGTGAACGCCAAACAGCTTGTAGCCCAGGGCCGCCGACCAAAAAAGCAGGTGGGGCTTGTCGAGATAGTCGCCGCTGCGCCGTAATAGGTTTACGTAATCGTTCTGCTGGTGCATGCGCATGGCCATACCCGCGTCCTGCGGGGCATCAGCACCCATTAGGTCGGGAAAGACCAGCCCCGTAAGCAGTACGATGCCAACCAACACCCACAGAAACAAGTAGCTGGCGCTACCAGATCGGGCAAGCGGCCGCGACGGTGGTTGTGGCGGTTTTTCGAGAGGTAAAACTTTCCTCGACAAGTTTTTACGGTGCGGCTTGGCCAGTTTAGACGGATGCATGTCGGAGCCTTTTGATGAGAATGTTAATATTAATAAAGATGTTAAACTTTTTTGTTTATCAAAAATATCAATAAGTCAGAAGGTTTTTCCGAGTTGGACAAATCCATCAGACATATACTTGAGCCAGGCCCATCGGGCTGCCTGTTCCCAAAGCGGGGATGACAGCCCTTGCCACCGCCCACGCGCAGGGAAAGCCCACCAGGACTAGCCGCGCAGAAATGCTATCTTTGTCGCCCGCTGGGCGAAAGGGCGGGTGTGTGTATGAAAGAGAAGATCGAAAAGATTGTCAACATCCGGAATCGGCAGGCCGCCTTCGAGTTCGAGTTTATCGAAACCTTCGTGGCAGGCCTCTCGCTGCGCGGCACCGAGATAAAATCCATCCGGCAGGGCAAAGTCAACCTGCAAGATGCTTACGGCGTGTTCAAAGATGACGGCCTCTACGTGGTCAACCTGCACGTATCGCCCTACGAGGCTGGTACGTACAACAACCACGCGCCCCGCCGCGACCGCAAGCTGCTCCTCAAAAAGAGTGAGCTAGCCAAACTGGGCAAAAAATTGCAAGAGCAGGGCCTGACCATCGCCGTCAAGCGCCTGTTCATCAACGACCGGGGCTTTGCCAAGCTGGAAGTGGCCCTGGCGCGGGGCAAAAAGCTCTTCGACAAGCGCCAAGACCTCAAAGAAAAGGACGCCAAGCGCGAACTCAACCGCATCCGCCTCTGACCATGACCCAAGCCGGTATTTGCACCCTGAGCCTGGTGCCCGTACGCACCCAGCCCGGCGACCGCCACGAACTCTGTACGCAGTTGCTCTTTGGCGACACCTACACCTTGCTGGAGAGCAGCGATGACGGGGCTTGGCTGCGCATACGCATTGATTTCGACGGCTACGAAGGATGGCTAGACAGCAAGCAGCACCAGCCGCTGGCGGCCTCGGTGCGCGATGCGTGGCGTGCGCAAACCGCGTACTACGTGGTCGAGCGGGGTGCCGTGGCCACTGGCCCCGATGGCGACGTGCCCTTGTTGCCCGGCTGCCATTTGCCCGGCTACGACGAAGGCATCTGCCAGTGGGGTTCGTGGACCTACACCATTGCGGGTGCGGCCATCAAGCCTGAAAACCCGCAGCCCTTCCCGGTGCTGGCCGATCTGGCGCGCCGCTTCTACGGTGCGCCCT
>DAIRSZ010000025.1:0-18988 GCA_036804165.1 Catalimonadaceae bacterium
ACGGCATCCAGCTCATCGCCAAGGCCCGCGTAACGGTGCGCGCCAACATCCAGCAGCTCGTGGGTGGGGCGGGCGAAGACACCATCCTGGCGCGGGTCGGCGAGGGGATCGTCACCTCCATCGGCTCGGCAGCCAGCCACAAGGACGTGCTGGCCAACCCCGACAAGATTTCGAAACTGGTGCTCGGGCGGGGTCTCGATGCGGGCACGGCCTTCAAGATTCTCTCCATTGACATTGCCGACGTGGACGTAGGCACCAACATTGGGGCCAAGCTGCAAATTGACCAGGCCGAGGCCGACCTGCGCGTGGCCGAGGCCAAAGCCGAAGAGCGCCGCGCCATGGCGGTGGCCGTCGAGCAGGAGATGAAGGCGCGGGCGCAAGAAGCCCGGGCCAACGTGATTGAGGCCGAGGCACAAATTCCGATGGCCATTGCCGAAGCGTTCCGCTCGGGCAATTTGGGCATCATGGACTATTACCGCATGCAGAACATCCAGTCTGATACCTCGATGCGCGAATCCATCGCCAAGCCCGAAAGCGGGGGCAGTGGCGGGGGCCGCAGCAGCAGCAGCGACTCGGACAAAAAATAAGCCTTCGTGGCTCCCCAAAAGGAAAAAGCCCGGCCAAATGGCCGGGCTTTTTATTTGCCTCGGGGAAGTGTGTGCTAGTCGGTCACGATTTTTTCGGCCAGCACGATCACGCGGTTGCGCAGCACCTCCACCACGCCGCCGTCAATGCGGTAGCGCGTTTCTTGGCCGCCGCGCTTGAGGCGGATGTCGCCTCGGCCCAAAATGCCGATCAGGGGGGCGTGGTTGCGCAGCACCTGAAAATCGCCTTCGCTACCCGGAAAGCGGACAGAATCGGCTTCGCCTTCGTACACCTTTTTGTCGGGGGTGAATATTTCGACTTGCATGGGCTTAGGCGTTGGCTTCGGCCATCAGTTTTTCGCCCTTGGCAATGGCCGACTCGATGTCGCCCACCAAGTTGAAGGCCGCTTCGGGGAGGTGGTCCATCTCACCGTCAATGATCATGTTGAACCCTTTGATGGTGTCTTTGATGTCCACCAGTACACCGGGGATGCCCGTAAACTGCTCGGCCACGTGGAAGGGCTGCGAGAGGAAGCGTTGCACACGGCGAGCGCGGTGCACCACCTGCTTGTCTTCTTCCGAGAGTTCGTCCATCCCTAGGATGGCGATGATGTCTTGCAATTCCTTGTAGCGCTGCAAAATCTCTTTCACCCGCTGGGCACAGTCGTAGTGCGCGTCGCCCAGGGTGTCGCGGTTGAGGATGCGCGAAGTGGAGTCGAGCGGATCCACGGCCGGGTAGATACCCAACTCGGCAATCTTGCGCGAGAGTACGGTGGTAGCATCCAGGTGCGCAAAGGTGGTGGCCGGTGCGGGGTCGGTCAAGTCATCAGCCGGTACGTACACCGCCTGCACGGAGGTGATCGAGCCGCGCTTGGTCGAGGTGATGCGCTCTTGCATGGCGCCCATTTCGGTGGCCAGCGTGGGCTGGTACCCTACGGCCGAGGGCATCCGGCCCAACAGGGCCGATACTTCCGACCCGGCTTGCGTAAAGCGGAAAATATTGTCAATGAAGAACAGGATGTCGCGGCCCTGGCCGTCGCCGTCGTCTTCGCCGTCGCGGAAATACTCGGCCAGCGTCAGCCCCGAAAGGGCCACGCGGGCGCGGGCACCGGGGGGTTCGTTCATTTGTCCGAACACAAAAGTAGCCTTTGACTCTTCGAGGCTCTTTTCGTTTACTTTGCTCAGGTCCCAGCCGCCCGACTCGAACGAGTGCATAAAGTCTTCGCCGTAATTGACGATGCCCGCCTCGATCATTTCGCGGAGCAGGTCGTTGCCTTCGCGCGTGCGCTCGCCCACGCCTGCAAACACCGAGAGGCCCGCGTAAGCCTTGGCGATGTTGTTGATCAGTTCCTGGATGAGGACCGTCTTGCCCACACCCGCCCCGCCGAAGAGGCCAATCTTGCCGCCTTTGGCGTACGGCTCGATCAGGTCAATGACCTTGATACCCGTGTAGAGCACTTCGGTGGAAGTGGAGAGGTCTTCGAACTTGGGGGCCGAGCGGTGAATGGGCAGGGACTTTTTGACTTTGGGCTGCGGGATACCGTCAATGGCCTGGCCGACGACGTTGAACAACCGACCCTTAATGGCCTCGCCGATGGGCATCTGGATGGGGCTGCCGCTGGCTACTACTTTCAAGCCGCGGGTTAGCCCTTCGGTCGCGTCCATGGCAATGGTACGCACGCGGTCTTCGCCGAGGTGCTGCTGGCATTCCAGCACAATTTCGTGGCCGTCTTCGCGCGTAACGGTCATCGCGTCGAGGATGTTGGGCAGTTTGTTGCTCTCCCCTTCAAAGGCCACGTCCACCACAGGGCCAATCACCTGCGTGACGCGCCCCACCAAAACGGCGGCTGATCCATTTTCTAATGCCATATCAATTTGAGTAAAGTGGTTTTGCAGATGTGCTTTTCCCGGCGAAAATACGCCATCGTGAGCGTTTATAAAAACCGAACGAGCACCCAAGTGCCCGAAACTGCCCCCGCAGCGGCTGCAGGCCGCTTATCCGCTTTGGTGGCCATTCCCACCACGCACCCCTTTACAAGTCACACACCAGCAACTGTTTAGAAAAATGTTAGTTTAATTATCGGAACGACAGCCGTTGGGAAGCGCATTGCCCCAGCTTTTGTTTTCCTGCGGCCGTCAGTGCCTATTTTCCACCTGACTATCTGCCTCATGCCTCAGCTTCCTGCTTCGCCAAATGGCGCCTATCATTTCCGTCACCCGCTCGTGGAGCGGCTATCGCGCACGCACATTGCGTTGCCCATCGCGCTTTTCCTAAGCCTTGCGGCGGGCTTGTTTGCCTATGCCCAATACTATTCGCTGCTTCCGTTTGGTCGGGCTACGGCGTTGTTTTTGCTCGGGCTGGTGGGCTTCACCCTTTTCGAATACCTGATGCACCGCTACGTGTTTCACATGTCCACCCACACGCGCTTCCGGGCGCGGGTACAGCACATTTTTCACGGTGTACACCACGCCGTACCCAAAGACAAGGATCGCCTGGCCATGCCCCCTCTGATGAGCATCACGCTGGCCACGCTGCTGTTCATGCTATTCCGGTGGGCAATGGGGGCCGCTGCGTTTGCCTTTCTGCCGGGCTTCCTGACGGGCTATGCCCTCTATTTGCTGGTGCACTACGTCGTGCACGCCTACCGACCGCCCCGCAATGCCTTCCGCGTGCTCTGGACCCACCACGCCATTCACCATTACAAAGACGACCAGCGGGCCTTCGGCGTGTCGTCGCCTTTGTGGGACTATGTGTTTGGCACCATGCCCCTCAGAGGTACCGCAGCCACCAGTCGCGACGACGCCGCTTGATACCGTAGAACCAGCGACAGAAGGGATAGAGCAATAGCCCTCCGATCAGCCAGCCTACGTAAGTCACCCAAAGGTCGAACCCCGCCTCGGGCGGCACGGTGGCACCCTGGCCGGGGGTAGCAAACAAAAAGGCTACTTCTTTGCCCATTAGCGCGTGCAGCAGCAGCGAGATGGCGCGCGCCGTGGGCCACTGCAACAAGTAGAAAAATAAAGGCACGCGCCCCAGCACCCGCAACGGGCAGGCCCAGGCGGCGGGCGGCCAGCGCTCGAAAGCCCAGAGCAGCAGCCAGGCCGGCCCGATGGTCATGAGCAAAAACAGCAGTGAGGGCGGATATTTGGTGGTATTCAGGAAAGACATTATCGTGAACAAAGGGCTGTCCTGCACGCTCCACGGCTCGGGGTCGCCGTACACGTTCAGCATTCGCAATAGCCCGAAAAGCCCCACCAGCGCCAGCCCGCCCCCGCGCAGGAAACGCCGCCGCCAGGCGGTCGGCCAGCCATAGCACGCCCCGAAGGCATAGCCCGCGGCCATCACCCCTACCCACGGCACGAGCGGGTAGAGCACGTACACTTGGGAGGCCCCCAGGGGTAAAGTGCCCGGTTGGTGCAGCACCATCCAGAGGCCTTCGGCCCAGGTGGGCACCTCGCCCGGGGCCCAAGGCCCTACCCGCAGGGTATCGAAGAGGTGATGGCCGCCCACCAGCAATATGCCAAAGAGCGCCACCATGCCCGTGGGCAGATAGATCAGCCCGGCCAGGCACACCATCGAGATGCCGATGGCCCAGATGACTTGCAGCACCCCCAGAAACGCCAGGTCGAAGTTGAAGGTCAACCCCAGGCGCACCAGCGTCAGTTCGAGCATCACCAGCCACAGGCCCCGCGTGAGCAACAGGGGGGCCACCCGCGAGCGAGGCACGCCGCTCAAACGTTGCAGATACACACTTGTGCCGGCCAGGAAGACAAAAATGGGCGCGCAAAAGTGCGTCGCCCACCGGGTGAAAAACATTGCCGGATAGGTACGCGACAAATCGGTGGCACTAAAATGCAACGTGTCGTGGTGAAGAAAATCGCGGGAGTGGTCGAGCAGCATTAACACCATCACAAGGCCGCGCAGCAAGTCAATCGAAGTCTGACGATGGGCCGTGGTAAGGGTAGCAGCAATCGGGTGGGTCAGGGCCATATAGAGGTCAGCCAACGGAAAGGGTGCAATATGCAAAAACGTGTACGCATCGTTCTGCAGCGTTTTCTGGCGAATGTAAGGCGCGCTGCAAAGCCCCTGCCGATGCTACCCGACAATGCGTACATTTAGGCCAATGAGAAACATCCTGCTGGCCCTCGGACTGGCCTGGTTGGGCACCACGGCGGCCCTGGCCCAACCTACAGACACGCCCCTTTTGCTCGAAGCGGGCCTGAGTGCCAACGCCTACCGGGGCGACCTGGCCAGTCGCTACGAGCGCTGGACGTCGGCCTACCATCTGAGTCTGCACCTCACCCGTCGCCAGCGCCTCAACGGCAGCTTTCAGCTCACCGTCGGGCAAGTAGTGGGTCAAGATCGCCGCCCCACGTTCATTGAAGACTTGCCGGAAGACGTCACGCCCAACAACTTTTTCACAGCCCGCTTCTTTTCGCTGCACTACGCCCTGGCTTTCAACATTTTGCGTACCGATCATTGGCGAGTGTACGTGTCGCAGGGGCTGGGCTTTTTTCGTTTCACCGTCCGCGACCAGCGCAACCAAGACCTGGCCGGACAGTTCTTTACGCGGGCCGAGGGCGAAACCTACAACAACGTGACGGCTACCTTGCCCACCTCGGTGGGGGTGGCCTACTATTTTGACAACCGCTACGGCGCAGGCTTTCAGGCCGGATGGCTCCATCCCGCCACCGACTACCTCGACAATATCTCGCAACTGGGCACCCGGTCGGGCAATGACAACGTGGCGTCCTACCGCTTTTCGGTGTGGATACCCCTGCGGCGCAAGGAGTAGTTGCGTATCTCTGCGCGCCCAAGTCGCTGCATACAAAGCTGCATACAAAAAAACCCCACCGGAATTCCCGTGGGGTTTTTACGTGAAGGGGGCCAACTACAAACCCAGGCCCAGCGACATACCCGTGACCGCGCGGGGGAAGTCGGCCAGGCGGGTGGCCGCTCCCGTGGTCAGGTTGATCTCATAGATAGCCGTTTGACCCCCAACCGTCAGGATGGCGTAGGCTTCGTTGCTCACACCCCCGATGTCGAAGCCGTTGTTGGCCGTTACGTCCACCCCCAAATTGCCAACCAACACCTGCGTGCCATCGTTGGGCGGCACCTGCCGCGTGAGTTGGTTGGTGGCGGCGTCAATGTTGAAAAGCGTCGTGCTGGTGGTGCCCGCAAAGTTGTTCTCGTAGGCCGAGCCCGAGATAGTAAACGTATCGGGATTGACCGCGCCGTCCATAATCGCCTCGCCCGTCTCGACGTTGATGCGATAGTTCTGGCCCGTGGTGGTCACGATCCGCAGCCGATCCGGCACCGGGTTGAAATCGAAACCTGCGGCCTCGCCCATCAGACCGGGCATGATGGGCTGATCCACGGCGGCCGTAGCCATGCCGTTGGCCAGGTTGATCGTGTAGAGGGTGCTGTTGCTAGAAATAGCGTAGAGTTGGCCCTTGGCGGGGCGAAAGTCAATACCGAGCAATCGTTCGCCACTGCCCAGCCCCTGCAGCGGCCGGGTGATGAGGTTGGTGGGAGCAGTCGGGTCGAAGGTATGGAAATTGTTTTCGGCATCTACGGCGTAGGCCACCGGATTGGTCGGGATGGCGATGTCAATCAGGCGCTGGCTGGCCGGGAAGTCGTTGAGCTTGGCGGCCCGTCCCGTCGAGATGTCAATGGTGTAGAGGCTGGCTTGCGTTCCTACACTTAGAATCGCCAAGGCCGCCGCATTGTCAGGCGAGATGTCGAAACCACCCACGCCGTCAAACATAATGCCCAACTCGCCGATCGTCTCTTGCGTGCCGTCGTTGGGCGGATTCTGGCGGTAGAGGCTGCGGGTGGTCAGGTCAATGTTGAACAATTCGGTGGCCGTGGCTCCCGAAAAACTGTTGGTGTAGGCACCCGTGATAATGGCCCCATTGCTGATGCCGTTCACGTTGCCGTCGGTAGCCACTACGGCTCCCGTTTCGGGATTGAGGCGCAGGTTTTGGCCCTGGTTGGTCATCAGCCGAATGCGATCCACGGTGGGGTTGAAGTCCAGATAGGCCACGTCGCCCGAGATGTTCGGCTCGAAGGGGGCCTCGCGCAGTGTGCGGGCCGCCCCCGAACCCGGATTGATGGCGTAGAGGCGGCTGTTTTGGCTGATGCCGTAAAGCTCGCCCGTGGCGGGCCGAAAGTCAATCGAAAGCAGGCGGTCGCCCGACGCCAGTCCCGACACGTCGAGCGTGGCCGTAGGCGTCCCAAGGCTGCGCGCATTGTAGAGAGCCAAGCGGTTATTGTCCGTTAGGGCGTAGAAGATCAGGTTAGGTGCTTCGGGCGCGGGCGGGTCGGGCATCATGGGCATGCCGTCATCGTCATTGTTGCCGCAAGCGGCGAGCAAGGCACCCGTCAGCAAGCAGGCCGACCAGCGCAATAGCGAGTACTTGTTCATAATTGTAGGTTGACAGGTTGAATGAATTACAGTGTCGTACCTACGTAGATTTCTCTGTAGTCAGATTTCTGGATAGTACCCTACAAGCATCATTCACGTTTGTTTGTTTGCTAAAAATCTTAAGATCGGCATGCAAAAAATCAGTGGCACCGACACCCTTTCATCTACGTACCCACCGGACGAACCCGCACCGAAATTGGTACAGCGGTTTTACTAAGCCGACACGTTAGAGCAATTCGGCTTCGCCCCGAATGTCGGCCACGTAGTTGAACCGAATGTCCCACGCGGGGTTGGGCACCAGCCGAATGTCCACCTGCATGTAGTACGGAAACGACTGGCCAATCAGGGCGCGGCCCAGGGTTTCGAGCAGGCGCAGGTTTTCGGGGCGCACCTCGAGGGGAATGGCCACCGTGTCGAAGGGCGGCACCGTGAAGCTCTCGGCCGAGCGGCCTTTGGTCACCAGCAGGCTGTCGCCCATCACCAGGTCGTAGTTGAAGCCTTCGACGACGATCTCGGCCGGGTTGGGGTTGTACACGTTCAGGTGGAGCGTAAAAGTGCGGCCGTCGCGCTCCACGTCGTCGAGCGATAGCTGGGGCAACTTGGGTACGCGCGTGCGGCCCGTCCGCTCGAAGGGCACGGCGCGTTGGCCCCACCAGCCCGCAAAGCGCAGTTCGCCGTCCAGGCGGTAGTTCACGCTGTCGGTATCCTGCAGGGCCTTGAGCTTGTCAATCATCTGGCGGTAGGCAATCTTGATCGGAACCTGGAGGGTGTCCGAGTCGCCCACTTGCATGTCTTCGTCCACGTCCATCCGGCCTTGCCAGAGGTGCTCGTCGTCCACCGTCAGGTCGAAGCGTACGCTGTCCATCAGGCCCACTACTTTGCGCAGCGCAGCCTGAGCCATCCGGACGCGCACTTCGGCCGTGTCGCCTTCCAGGTGGACGTCGTAGCGAATTTGCACCGTATCGGGTATTTGTTGCTGCGCCCAACGGCTCAAGGCCCATACCGCACCTGCCAGCAGCCCTAAGGCTACCAGCACGTAAATCCATCCTTTTTTCATTGATTTTGTGGTTATTCGTTCGTGAATACGGGGCCTTCTTCCGGTCAAGCATGGTAGTCGCAGTGGACTGTTGCCGGATTGAGGTCTCACTAAATGGCCAGCAGACGGGTGTGAGGTTGTCAAGTGCGCACGCGTTCCCCAAAAAAAACGGCACCCATGTGGTTATCCTTGGGCCTGGTGGCCTTTGGCCTGGCGTGGGCCATACAACTTTACTTTCTGATTGTGGTGTGCAGACCCCTGACGCGTTTGGCCCCGCCACCGCCCGCTGTTGTCGGTCTTCGGCCCGTTTCGGTGGTGGTGTGCGTGCACCACGAAGCGCACCAGATTGGCACGCTCATCGAAGAGATTTACGCGCAGCACTACCCAAAGTTTGAACTCGTGGTGGTGGACGACCGCTCCGACGAACCCACGCAGCGCGTGCTGGCCCAGTGCCAGGCGCGCTTTGCCGACTTGCGCGTGGTACGGATTGATGCCACCCCGCCGGGCCTCAACCCCAAAAAATTTGCCCTTGCGCAGGGTATTGCGGCCGCGCAGCACGACCTCCTTTTGCTCACCGACGCCGATTGCCGCCCGGCCACCAGGCGCTGGATCGCCACCATGCTGGCCCACCTGCACCCACCCCGGCAGATCGTGCTGGGCTATGCGCCCTACTTGCGGCAGCCAGGCTTCCTGAACCAATTTATCCGGTACGAAACTTTATATACCGCCATTCAGTACCTATCTTTCGGATTGACAGGATGGCCCTATATGGGCGTTGGACGCAATCTGGCTTACGCCAAAGCGTTATTTTTTTCGGCGGGCGGTTTTGCTAACCATGCGCACGTAACGGGTGGCGACGACGATCTATTTATCAATCAGGTAGCTACTGCGCACAACGTAGCCGTTTGTACACATCCTGACAGTTTTACGTATTCTTATCCCAAAAACACTTGGTTAGCTTGGTTTCGTCAAAAAATTCGCCACCTCTCGGTGGGAAAAAAATACCGCCCGGCCGACCGCTGGCGTTTGGGCGCACTGGCCCTTTCGCACTTTGTGGGCTGGGCTGTGGGCTTGCTACTTCTGGGTACGCCCTACGGCCAATGGGTGGTGGCCGGATGGGCTTTACGCAGTGGCCTTCAGGCCCGAATTTTTCACCAAATTAGCCGCCAGCTTCAAGAAGGTTTCCCCTGGTTTTGGTTTCCTTTGTTCGACCTTTTATACCTGCTATATTACCTTACGATTGGTGTTTCGGCACTGGCTGCAAAACGAGTTAGATGGAAGTAAAGAAACAATTTTCCGACAAGGCCCTGCACGACTTCGAGCTGATTCGCCTGGCCAAAGAGGGCGATCAGAAGGCGTACGCCGAGCTGATGAAGAAGTATAAGAAGTCGGTGTACCACACGCTGCTCAAGATGGTGCGCAACGTGGACGACGCCGAAGACCTCACCATCGAAGCCTTTGCCAAGGCCTTTCGCAACCTCGACAAGTTCGACCCCAAGTTTACGTTCAGCACCTGGCTGTTCCGGGTGGCCACCAACAATTGCATTGACTTCATCCGCAAGAAGCGGCTCAACACCATGAGCATTAGCTCGACCTACGTGGACGACAACGGCTCGGACGTGGGGCTGGACCTGAAAGACATCAACCTCGACCCGCAGGAAGAAGCCATCAAGGAGCAGAAGATCGTTATCATCCAGGCGATTGTCACCAAACTGCCCCCCCGCTACCAAACCCTGGTGGAGTTGCGCTACTTTCGCGAACTTTCCTACGAGGAAATCGCCAAAGAACTGGGCGCCCCCCTCGGCACGGTCAAGGCCCAGTTGCACCGCGCCCGCGAGTTGCTCTACGACATGGTCAAGACCCGCAAGGACGCCATCTGAGCTTTTTTATTGTCGGATGGATCTCATCGCCAAGTATTTTCCTGACCTCACGCCGCGCCAGCAACAGCAAATGGCAGCCCTAGGCCCACTCTATACGACATGGAACGAGCGGCTCAACCTCATCTCCCGCAAGGACATTGACCACCTCTACGAGCGACACGTGCTTCACTCATTGGCACTGGCCAAGGTGATTGGTTTTGTGCCTGGCGCCGAACTGATGGACTTGGGCACGGGCGGCGGCTTTCCGGGCGTGCCGCTGGCGGTTCTCTTTCCGGAGGCGCAGTTTCACCTGGTGGATTCTATCGGCAAGAAAGTTAACGCCGCCCGCGAAATTGCCTTCGAACTGGGGCTGGACAACGTGCGCTGCACCCACGAACGCGCCGAAAAGGTACAAGCTCGCTACGACTTCGTCGTGACGCGGGCCGTGGCTCCACTCTCGCAGCTCGAACGCTGGACACGCGGCAAGATCAGCAACGTGTTCCGGCATCGCCTCAAAAATGGGTTGCTCTGCCTCAAGGGTGGCCAGTTGGAAGCCGAAACCACAAAAGCCCGTGGCAAAGCCAAGATATTCCCCCTCGATCGCTACTTCGACGAACCCTACTTCGCCGAGAAGTACGTCGTTCACCTCAAGACTACCTGAACCGCGTCCGGACTTGCGCATGCCCAAAGCCCAGGACTATAAAAGTGTGGTGGCCCGCCTGATGCGCTACTGCGCCTATCAGGAGCGCAGTCCGCAGGCTGTCTGGGCCAAGCTGCGCGACACCGAACTCACGGCCGAGGAGCAAGCCCGGGCCTACGCCCAACTGCAAACCGATGGTTTTGTGGACGAGTTGCGCTTTGCGCGGGCCTATGCGGGCGGTAAGTTTCGGCAACAGCGCTGGGGGCGCATCAAGATCAGGTTGCAACTGCAAGCGCAGGGACTTGGTGCCGAAGCCGTTGCGGCTGGGCTGGCCGAGATTGGCGAAGCCCCCTACCGCGATACGCTCCGGCAATTGCTCGATCGAAAGGCCGCCGCCCTGGCCCACGAGCCTGCCCCGCAGCGAATACAAAAGCTTTTTCGGTATGCCCTCGGCAAAGGCTACGAAGCCGAACTGATTGGGCAATTGCTGGCCGAAAAATAAAAAGCCCACCTCCAAAGACGTGGGCTTTGCATTTGCCAGGGCCTTTCAGACCGTAGCGATGGTGTTTTTGAGTTGGTAGTCGCAGGGTTGGGGCCTACCAAAGCAATGTTCGATGATGCCGGCGTACCGATCGCTGAACCGTTGCTGACACCAGTGGCGAAGCGTGGTGACTTCTTCGTGGAGCAAACGGCCAATGGCTTTGCGCAACTCTTTCTCGAACAGTTCGGGCGAGAAACTCACCTTCTCGAGAATAAGCTTACTGTAGGTTAACATGCAGTTTTTCATGGTGGGTGGAAAAAGGGCTGCTTACTAAAAAACTCTTTGGAGACGCCGGGCCTACGAAACGCTTGGTGGAAAATGGTAGGTGCCCGTGTCTGGTGTCACTGGATGATGCTATTTCAAGCACATATTAGTAAAAAATCCTGATCATTGCTAACGATCGTTAGGTAAATTCTCTTTACGCAAAAAGGCATCACAAAGGTTACGCTAATTTTTTGCGGAGCGCTCATTTGAAAGCCGAAAGCAGCAAAATCTGCACCAATCCAATCAGAAAGCCCAGCACGGCTCCACTAATCTCGACGAAGCGCAGCTCGGTGCGGATCACGTTCATGAGCAGCGACTCCAGACGGTCGGCCGAAAAGTTGGCTACTTTGTCAGTAACCATTTGCTCGACGTCCACCTGATCGAGCTTGGCCCCCAGGTGGTCGAGCAACTGGGGCGTAAACTGGTGCAACTCGCGGCAGATGCGGTCGCGCAACTGAATCCGGATCTGATCTACGCGCTCTTGCAGTTTTTCAGGTTTGACAAAGGGCAGGGCCGGGGGGATAAAATCGCGCACCTTGCGTTCGAGATAGGCATCTACCTCGCGCTCGATGGTGCGCTCGATTTCGGCGCTGGTTTCTTGGGTGTAGAGCCGCTCTTTGATGGCTACCATCGAAAACAAGTCCTGACCTACTACTTTTCCAAGTTTTTCGGCCAGTACGGGCTGTCGCTTAGGGAAAACGCCCTGCAAACGGAAAAAATACAAGTTCCACTCGCGACGTGGATGAAACAGCATTTTGATGGCCAGAAAATTGGTGAACCAACCAATGGCCGCCGAAATGAAAGGCAATACGTAGAGCATGGAATGAAAAATTGAGGAAGCAACGGCAAAAATAGGGACTAGGCCGAGCAATAGGGGCAGGGCGTCGCAGCCGCTGGCACAAAAAAAACCGCTTCTGCGACAGAAGCGGTTTTTTGTAGTTAGGAAAGAGCCGAAAAAATAAAGTAGAATTTCCAATGACACAAAACTTGTGCGATGGTCAGGCGGCTCCTCTTATGACGCGCAAAAGAACTGCTATAACGGCGATTACCAACAGCACGTGGATAACACCACCCACTGCGTCAGGAAAACCTAAAAAGCCGATCAGCCACAGAATGACCAACACGACCGCTACGATATATAAGATGTTACCCATGGATCGTACTGTTAAAGGTTTTCAATCATGCTGCGAACCTCATCGCGGGTCTTACCCGTTTTTTGCTGGAGGCGCCCCAGCAACTCGTCTTCTTTGCCCTCTACGAAAGTAAGGTCATCGTCGGTCAGGTCTGCGTACTTTTGTTTGATCTTGCCCTTGATCTCATTCCAAGAGCCTTTTAATCTGAGCTTGTCCATTGTGTTGTGATTGGATTAAAAAATCAGTGTTGGAAGTATGAACGCAAGTTGGGCAGTCAAGTTATTTGCTTAAAACGACTTTAAATTGTCTTTTAATTTTATTTCCCTACCTGTTCAGACTTATTTTGGAAGAAAAAACGTTTTCTCACTTGGATTCGGCTGGCCAGCCTACCATGGTGGATGTCGGCCACAAGGCTGTATCGTCCCGTCTGGCTACGGCCCGGTGCCGCGTTTGGCTGCCGCCCAACGTCTTGGACCAACTGCGGGGCGACGACATCCAGACCCGCAAAGGCCCCGTGTTTCAGACAGCCATCGTGGCGGGCACCATGGCCGTCAAGAAAACGGCCGAGCTGATTCCCTTCTGCCACCCGCTGCCCATCGAAAAGTGCCAGCTCCGTATTTCACTCGACGAAAAAAAAGAGGTGGTCATTGACTGCACCGTGGGCGTAACGGGCAAAACGGGCGTCGAGATGGAAGCCCTCACGGGCGCCACCGTAGCGGCGCTGACCATCTACGACATGTGCAAGGCCCTCTCGTCGGACATCGTAATCCGTTCGGCCCAACTCATCACCAAAACCGGAGGTAAGCATGACACCCAACGCACCGAAACCTAAGCACCCCCCGCTGGCCCGCCCTGCTCTGGGCCAATTTGCTCGCCAAGAGTGGGCCATCTTGGGCGCTCCCTGCGGCGAAATCAAAAGGCTGGCCTTCGCCCTGACGGCGGCCCTGGCCGACCGCCACCGCCTGGCCTACGTGGACGCCGACCACGCCAGCGCCGACGTCCCCTCGCCCGAAGCCAATTCGGCCCGGGCGCACGGCGCCGTGCTGGAACTAACCGACAAAATTGGCTACTTCCGCCTCGACTGGCAACTGCCCCTGGGCACGTTCCAGCAGCGCACCCTCTTGCAGGCGGCCGACGCGGTGCTGGTCAATGGCAACCATTTTGGGGCAGCGCGGCAAATTATTTTCCTCGATCCGCGCAAGCCGCTCGACCAAAAGCTCGATCGGCTCACCGATGTTCGGTTGATTCTGGCCCCGCCCACGGCCGAACTTTCCCCGGCGGTTGCCGCGCACTTGGCCCAGCAGCCCACCCCCCCCGACCGCCTGGCTTCCGACGACATAGTGGGCATGGCCGCCTGGCTCGGAGCGCAACTCGTGGCGGCGCGTCCGCCGCTCTTCGGGTTGGTGCTGGCCGGCGGCCGTAGCCAGCGCATGGGGCACGACAAGGGGCGCATTGCCTACCACCAACAAATGCCCCAGCGGGTCTATGTTGCCCAGCAACTGGCCGCCGTCACCGACCGCGTATTTCTTTCTTGCCGCCCCGATCAGGTGGCCGACGTACGGGCCGACGGTTCGCCACTGCCCGATACGTTTGCGGATCTCGGTCCAATGGGGGCCATTTTGTCGGCGTTTCGGGCCTATCCGGACGTAGCCTGGCTGGTGGTGGCCTGCGACCTGCCGCTGCTCGACGCGGCCACGCTGGCGCACCTGGCCCAACAGCGCGACGCCCGCCGCGTGGCGACGGCCTTCCGCAATTCGGAAAGCGATTTTCCCGAGCCGCTCGTCGCCATCTGGGAGCCGCGCAGCTATCCGGTACTGCTCCAGTTTCTGGGTATGGGATATTCGTGCCCGCGCAAGGTGCTCATCAACAGCGATTGCCTGGTGCTCGAACCGCTCCGGCCCGAGGCTTTACGCAACGTCAACACACCGGAAGAAATGGCGGCCGTCCGGCAACGCCTCGCCAATGCGCCTCAGACGGGAACGCCCAGTTCCTGACCTACGCGCAGTGCTTTGCCCTTTTCGTAGTAAGGGATGTAGGTATTGAGGGCCAGATAAAAAAAGTGGCCAAAGGCATCGCGCGGGCTGCTGTCGGGCATGGTGGCTCGGCGCTGTTCGGCGAAGTACTTCTGAAAGCCCGAGAGCGGCTCGCCCGTGTTGGGGTCGCGCGAAGGCACCGGGCAGCGCGCGCAGGGACGGGCATTGCGCACTTCGACGTCGCCCAGGTAGAACGCCTTTTCTTCGTGGGGCAGCCCGATCAGGCAATCTTCCCAAAAAGGATAAACCCCGTCGCCCCCCATCTCGATATTGGCCCGGAAGCGGCGGCGGCAGTCTTCCAACTCCAGCCCAAACCAGCGGCTTACCTCCCGAAGGGTAGCTGTGCTGAGCAAGGTGGGGCCGCTGTATTCGTAATCGTCGGGAAAGCCCGTTTCGTCATTATGGCGAAACGTGACCACTTCTCCCAAAAAATCACTAAACCACTCGCCGATGCTATCGCCCTGTTCGTCGAGGTGAAACAGTTCGGGCTCGCCATTGTGCGTCAGCGTCACGAGGCGGTTGGGCAGGTCGAAGCTGGCCCGTACGCGCTGAATCTTGGCGTGGGTTTTGGCCGTCAGGGCGCGGTGGTTGCTGGCAAAAAGGGCAAACTCACGGTCGTTTGCCAGACCACCGCCCGGCCAGATGTGCGCTTCGTCCACGGCGAAACCATCCAGCGACTTGATCGGATAGACCCGGAGTTGTTGAATCGTAGGCATGGGTTATCGTAGGGTTTTGGGTAATAATGGTTTCAAACAAAAGCAAAAACGGCCGCTTTTCTTGTCAAGATAATCTCAAACTCCGAGTTTTTCCGGCGGAACGAACACTGGAATAGTCGTAGCCACTTGGTTTGATAGAAGCACGTATCTACCCTACCTTTACGGAAAAAAATGTCCCTTTCTTCTCTGCGCGGTGTGCTGTTCGACATGGACGGCGTCATCGTGGACTCCGGTGCCGAAGTAGAGCGCTTTTGGCAACGCTGGGCCGACCGCTACGACCGCGCCCTTTCGGCCGACGACTTCGTACAGTTGCACGGTATGCCCGCCCGCCAGACCATCGCCCGCTTTTTTGCCGACCTGCCCGCGGCCGATCGCCAAGCCATCCTCGACGAGAGCGACCGCTTCGACCTGGAGGTGACCTACACGCCCTTGCCCGGCGTGCTCGATTTTATTGCGCGCCTCCAGACCAACCGCATCCCGACGGCCATGGTCACCAGCGCCCTGCCGGCCAAGGCGCAGGCCACGCTTCGCCAGTTTGACCTGCGTTTTGGTTCGGTCGTGACGGCCGACCGCATCCAGCACGGCAAGCCCGCCCCCGACCCGTATTTGCTGGCCGCCCGCGAGCTGGGCGTGCCCGCCGAACACTGCGTGGTCTTCGAAGACTCGGTCAGCGGTACGCGGGCGGGGGTAGCGGCGGGCGCGACCGTGGTGGCCATCAATGCTGCGGCCTATGCCCCCGCCCTGCGGGCTGCCGGGGCGCGAACCGTGGTGCCCAACTTCAACCCGCTGCGCGTACGCTTCAGCGAAGGCTGCCTGCACCTGGCCTGGCCAGAGGGCGCATAAAGAAGCCGCCGCCAAGCAAAGCTTGACGGTGGCTGGACAGAGGAGAGAAAAGGGGAAAGGCTAGGCTTTGGCCAGCCATTGCCGGGCTTCGTCCACGTCGCTGAAGTAGTGAATCACCAGGCCCGTGCCTTCTACTTTGCTCATGATGCTGTCCACCGACAGGCTGTTGAACACATCTTCGGAGGGAATGAGGGCCATCTTCTTGATGCCGCCGGCCAGTCCGCGCGGAAACCAGTCTTCGTTGCTCCAGGCCTCGTCTTCGGGGGCGATCACCTCCATCTTGCGCAGGTCGGCCAGCCAGTTGCCACACTTTTCGGTTTGCACGGTTTTCAGCCCGGCGTCGAGCCCTTCGCGAAATTCTTCGCTGGTGGCAAAGCCTTTCCACTGCATGGTCACGCAGGGCACTTGGGCTTCGAAGCTCACACGCAGAAAATGCGAATCGAAGGTTACTTTTTCTTGAGATGCGATCATCTTATTGTGGGTTGTGTAATTGTGAAAAAATACTAGCCTCTAGTTACTTTTCAGGGCAGCCATTTCGGCCTGACAGGCGGCCAGTTGCTGCTGGAGCTCGCCCTCGCGGGCTTTCATCCGCTCCATCACCTGCTGCATAGCCTTTTTTTGTGCGTCTATTTTGGCCTCGGCCCGTTCGCGCTCGGTGCGGCGGGTTTGCTCCACTTCTTCATGCTTTTGCTGGAGTTCTTCCTGGTAGCGCTCCAGTTCGTGTTGCTTGCGCATCATTTCTTCTTGCGTGGCGCTGAGTTCTTCCATGTTCTGGCGCATCTCTTCTTCCTGGGCCCGCAATTCTTCGGACTGTTGCTGCGAGGCTTCGAGCAAGAGGCGGGTGCGCTCGCTGGTGCGCACGTTGGCCATGGTGGCGGCAATGCTCTCGCCCAGACGTTCGAGAAACTCGATCTGGTGAGGTGCCGCCACCTGGAAGAAGGCCAGCTCGATCAGGCCAAAGCACACATCGTTGAGGCGCAACGGCACAATGAGCAAACACGTGGGCGGTGCCTCGCCCAGCCCCGACGTGATCTGCACGTAGTGCGTGGGCACTTCCGTCAGGCAAATGGTTTCGGCCTCCAGAAAGGCCTGCCCCAGCAATCCTTCGCCGGGTTGCACTTGCTTGTGCAGGTGCTTTTTTCGGTCGTAGGCGTAGCAGGCCACCATGTCGAGCACTTCGTTGTTTTCTTCGTCGGAGGCGATGAACAGGGCGGCTTGGTTAGCGCCCACGTATCGGGTCAGCTTGGCCAGCAGTTGGTCGCTCAGTTCCGTGACGCTCAGGTTTTGCATGCGCAGCAACTCCACAAACTGCGCCAGCCCTTCCACCACCCAATTGCGGGCGCGCTCCTGGTCGGCCATGGTCTGCATTTGCTGCTGCATACGTTGCAGGGCCTCTGCCAGCGCGTCTTGACCTTCCCCATTGGTTTCGCCCAAGTTGGCAGCAGCCGTATCGAGTTCGCCCCGGCCGATGGCCTCTACGAAGGCCGTGGCCCGTGCCGTGCGCTGCCGCTGCTGCATCAGCACATTCGCCACCTGGTGCGCCTGCGGGTGCGCCGCCGTCGGTCCGGGGGCCGCTGGGTCGCCAACCAGCTTGTGCAGGCGCATCAGCGGCCCGGCGGCCGCGTAGCGCGCGTGGTGCATACTGACCAACACCGCGACTACCAGCGCCCCCACGCCCATTGTGGTGTAGTTTGTCAGGCACAAGGCCGCCCCGACCGCCGACAAACCGAGCAGCAGTGCGCCAACGGCCCACCACCGCTCCAAATTCCCATAGATAGTTTTCACAGGTTGTGATTTTTTTGATGTGCTGGTGCGCAGACGGGACACTTTTTTGGTGGCCGTGCGCACTGCCCTAGACCCATTCTTCAGACCGTGACCGACACCCGGGCCGGACGAAACGTAAGGGGCAGCGATTTGGGGGCGCGGGTAAACACACCCTCTTCGGCGGGCATCTCGTCCTTGAACTGGATGTCCTCCATGCGGTCGAGCAGCAGGTTGGTCGAAATCTCTAGTTCGGCCTTGGCCAGCATAGCCCCCACGCAAAAGTGCCGTCCCAAGGCAAAGGCCGTGTGATTGGCCGCGCCCGTGTAGGAGCGCTGCGCGTCGAGCTCTTCGCGGAAAATATCAAACCGCTCCGGGTGCTGGTAGCGCCGCTCGTCGTGGTTGGCCGCCCCGATGAGGCAAATCACGGTGGCGTTGGCCGGGATCACCCCGCCCGACATCTCGACGGGTTCGATGGGCTGGCGCATGATCATGTGCACGGGCGGCGTGTAGCGCAGGGTCTCGGCAAAGGCCTTGGCGACCAGGCTGCGGTCGGCCCGCACGGCGGCCATCTGGTCGGGATGAGCCACCAGGTTGCGGAACAGGCTGGCGATGGCCTTGTCGGTGGTTTCGCCGCCAGCCGTCAGCAACAGGCTGCAGAAAGCCTTGATCTCCTGATCGCTCATGCGCACGCCATCAATTTCGGCGTTGCACATCGTCGAGAGCAGATCCTGGCCGGGCTGCTGACGCCGCTCCCGGATGATGGGCATCATGTAAGACTCAAACTCCTCCTTGGTTTTTAGTCCCTGGGCGATGACTTCCTGGTCGCCCGTCAGGTTCGACAGAAAGGCCATGATGGACGTGTACCAGCCGTGAAAGCGCATCATGTCGGTGCGGGGCAAGCCGAGCATATCCACGATGACACTGATGGGAAACAGGGTAGCAAACTGGCTGACCAGCTCTACTTCCTGCTGGCCTTCGAAGCGCGCGATCAGCTCGCGGGCGTTGCGCTCGATGACGGGCATAAACTTCTCGTGCAGGTCGCGGCCGCGAAAAGCGGGCGTCACGATGTTGCGGTGCGTAGAGTGCTCTTTGCCCTCCATCTGGAGGATGGTGCGCCCGTGTACGGGTTCGAGCTGCCAGTCGTAGT
>DAIRSZ010000026.1:0-18119 GCA_036804165.1 Catalimonadaceae bacterium
CGTGGCTGACGTTGCAGTACCTGGATTCGGCCTTCTTCTACGCCACCCGCCGCGATACCCTTTCGTCGGCTCCTAGCCTGCTGATCAACCGGGCTATTCACTACCAACACACCGATCCAGAAATGGCCCTGCAATCGCAGCGCAACGCCATCGCCCTGGGCACCCGGATGTACGGCCCCCAGCACCCGGTAGTGCGTATGGGCTACATTGGGCTGGCGCAGCACCATTTCGTGGCCGAAAACTACCCCGAGGCCCTGCGCTACTTACTACGGGGACTGGACGGCGAAGACAGCCTGCAAGCCCCGCTGGAAGAGTTGGGTCACCTGCACGATTGCCTGGGCATTACCTACCTACGAATGGGCAACCTGGATCTGGCCCTGCGGCACGCCCAACGGGCCAATGAGATTATCGGGCAGGTGCACGGTTCGTTTTTCTCGAAGCGACTTACTACCCTAGAAAACCTGATGCTCGTGCACGCGGCCCGGGGCGAGCGCACGGCGGGCGAAGCCATCTTGGCGCAATTGTTCGAAACGGCCCGGCAGCCACATGCCACCCAAGCCAACACGCTGGCCCATGTCAATAGTGCCAAAGGAGATTTTTACTACGAACTGGGACTCTACGCCGAGAGCGAAGCGGCCTTTCGGAAATCTCTGGAAAACAGCTTACCGCCCAATCAGCACGCTGAGTTCGTCGGGAAACTGGCTGGTATCTACCTCCAACAAGACCGCCATGCCGAAGCACTCGACTTGTTGCAAGCCACCTTTGCCCCACCCTCCGCTACGGTCAATGGCGGCACGGCGCCCTATGCCTACAACCCCGACTTGCGCCCCCCCCAACCTCGGCAGTGGATACACCTGATGGGACTCAAGACCCGAGCCCTCTGGGGACGGTATCAGCAAACGGGCGACACGAGCCTGCTCGCGCTCGTCCACCAAACGGGCCAGTTTACCCTACACGCCTACGACAAATCGCGCCGGAGCTATCGCCGCGAAATGGCCCGCGGACTGTTGGGCACCCGAGACCGCCACGCGCTGATAGACGTGCTGGTCAACGTGACGGCCCTGCAATACCAACGGACGGGGCAGACCCGGTGGCTAGAAGCGGCCTTCGCCTTTGCCGAGCAGGGCAAAGCCCTTAGCCTGCGCGAAACCACTCAGGACAACCGCGCCCTGGCTTTTGCCAATTTGCCCGACTCGCTGCTGGCCCGCGAGCGGCAGTTGCTCGGACAGATTGCGCTGAGCGAAGATCATTACTGGCAACAAATGCGCGAAGACCCGCAAGCCAAAGTGCTCATCGAAATCAACAGCCGCCTGCTCGAACAGCGGGCTGCTCACACTGCTCTGCTGCATTACTTCGAAACTCATCATCCCGACTATTATTCCCACAAATATCAAAACGACTTGGCCACGCTGGAGGAAGTACAGCGCTGGGGCCAAACGCAGCGCACTACGTTGGTGAGCTACCACCTGGGGGCCAGCGGCAACTGGGCTTTTGTGGTGGGCCAACAGACGCACCTGGTGCCGCTGGGGCGCCAAACTTCCATCGAGCAGGAAAGCATTCGGCTGCGCAAAGCCCTCACGCAGAATCAGTATGGACTTTACTGCGAGACGGCACAGCGGCTCTATCAGTATTTGATCGCCCCTTTGCGTCCCTACCTGACCAACGAGCAACTCTGCATTGTACCGGACGGACCGTTGCACTACGTCCCGTTCGAATTGCTGCTCACCAGGCCCGTTTCTCGACAGGGTACACCCCGCTACCGCGACTTGCCCTATTTGCTGCGCCACTACGTGCCCTTCTATCAGTTGTCGGCCACGCAAGCCATCCGTCCCAGGCAACAAGTGCCCGCCGATGGCCACCACACGTCGGCACTGCTGGGCTTTGCCCCGCACTTCGAAGGCGAAAGTTTTCCCGATGCTGCTGGTTTGCTGGCTTTTCGCGACACGGTGCGCACGGGGCTGCAAACCCTCTATGGCGCAGCACGCGAAGTGAACACTGTACAGCAGTTTTTTCCTGGCCAGTTGTTTGTGCGTGAGCAAGCCACCGAAACCAATTTCAAGGCCTGGACGGGCCAGTCGCGTATTTTGCACCTGGCCACGCACGCCCTCGTGGACGACGCCGACCCCGACTTCTCGCGACTCGTGTTCGCCGCTGGGGACACCCTCAACGATGGCTTGCTGCACGCCTACGAGTTGTACAACCTGCGCCTCAACGCCGAACTGGTCACGCTCAGTGCCTGCAACACGGGCTTTGGACAAATTCAACGGGGCGAAGGGGTTATGAGCCTGGCCCGGGCTTTTGCCTACGCCGGTTGCAGCAGCATCGTCATGAGCCTTTGGCCCGCCGCCGACCAGGCCACGGCCGACCTGATGACCTATTTCTACGCCGAACTAGCCCAAGGCACACCCAAACATATAGCCTTGCGGCGGGCCAAACTGACCTACCTGCAACACGCCGATGCCCTGACGGCCAACCCTTATTACTGGGGCGGGTTTGTGCTAATGGGTGACCCGGACCCGCTTACACCTGTTTCGCGCGGGCATGAATTGTGGGGCTGGGCGGCCCTGCTGCTGATGCCCATGCTGGGCGGCTGGCTGTTTTGGCGATACCGAACCCGGACGCGGCACACGCCCGCAGTGGTTGGTTCCTGAAACGGCCCGATAGCCTGCGTTCACGTATGCTTCCTTCTGAAGTGCTCATCCCGAGATTTTGTGTTGCACCAGTTTTTTCGGATCAGTCTAGCGAGACCCAAGACCCGTAAGCATCAGATCAGCCGGACCAGGTACTGCCCAGCCTCGTCGGTGTGGAGCAATTCGGCCCGCAGTCCAGCGGCGGCGGCGTGGTCTTGCAAGAGACTATAGTCCACGAATAGCCATTCGAAGGGCGGTCCCTGCACCTTCTGGTATTCCATCCGGTAGGTCACTTCGCCGTGATAAGGCGCATTCAGGTCAAGTGTTACCGAGCCGTCGGCCTCCTCAAACATGTAGAGGATGTCCGTCGAGTCGGCCAGAATTTGCCCCCCCGGCCGGAGCAGCGCACGCAGGTGGCTCAAAAAAGGCGTCAGGTTGGTCAGCGTGCCGGCCAGTCCCAGCCCGTTCATGAGCAGCAGCACAGTGTCGAAGGTTTCGCCGTGCAAGTCATAGAGGTTTTGTTGGCGGGCCGTCCGTACACCCCGCGCCTGCATGGTGGCCACGGCCCCCGGCGAGGTATCAATGGCCGTGACGGCCAACCCCCGTTGCTGGAGCGCCAGGCTATGGGCCCCTGCCCCGGCGCCCGCGTCGAGCACGTGCCCGTAGCAGTGCGTCAGGGCCAGTTGCTCGCGTGCGGGCCAGTCGTCGTAGGCACGAAAGAGGTATTCGACCGGAATTGTGTCGGGGCTTGTGATGGAGCTGTGCACCTTGATGCGGCGGCGGCGGCCCGTCCGGTAAAAATCGGCGACGGCCTGCCCGAGCGGGTCGGGCGCAGTCATGGCAGTAGTCATACGCAGCTCAACCAATATACCGGCTCAGCCCGATCACTTCGGCCAGCACCCCGGCGGCGGTCACCTCGGCTCCGGCCCCGGGCCCGCGGATGACCAGTGGCCGCTCGTGGTAGCGCTCGGTGGTAAACACAATCATGTTATCGCTGCCCGAAAGGGCGTAGAAAGGATGTTCGGCACCAAATGCCCGCAGCCCCACCGCCGCCCGGCCGTCGGCCAGCGTGGCGGCGTGGCGCAGGCGTTCGCCCCGCGCGGCGGCCTCGGCCCGTTGCTGCTCGAAGTGCGCGTCTTGGTCGGCCAACTTTGCAAAAAAGTCGGTCACGTGAGGGGTTTCTTGCGTAGCCTCGGTCAGCAGGCTTTCCACTTGAACGTCGTCCAGTTCAAGGCGATGCCCGGCCTCGCGGGCCAGGATGAGCACCTTGCGGGCCACATCCTTCCCATTAAGGTCGTCGCGCGGATCGGGTTCGGTCAGTCCGGCAGCTTGGGCCATACGTACCAGTTCGCTGAAGGGCTTTTCGCCCGTAAAGTGGTTGAACAGATACGAGAGCGTACCCGACAATACGCCTTCGACGCGCAGCAAGCGGTCGCCGCTGGCCAGCAAGTCTTGTAAGGTACTGAGCACAGGCAGTCCGGCGCCCACGTTGGTTTCATAACAAAAACGACCGCGCGCGCGCCGCAGTGCTGCATACTGGTCATAAGGCCCGGTATTGGCCAGCTTGTTGGGCGTCACTACGGCTACGCCCGCCCGCAAGGCGCCCTCATAAGCGGGGATCACGTCGGTGCCCGATGTACAATCTATCAGCACGCTGTGGGGGAGGTTGTCGGCCCGCATCCGGTCGAGAAACGTGGTCAGGTCAGCCGCTTCGCCCGCCTCGGACAGCGCCGTTTGCCAATCGGTCGGCCAGGGCGTGTCTTGCTCGGCCCACATGCGGCGGCGGTTGGTCACTTGCCGGACGCGCAGGTGCAACCCCCGTTCGCGGCGCAGGAAATCGGCTTGTTGGGCGAGTTGGCGCAGCCACGTGCCCCCAACCAGCCCGGTGCCAACCAGGTAGAGGTGCAGGGTTTTCTGGTCGGACAGAAAAAAGGCTTCATGCAGGGCATTGAGTGCCTTGGGAAGGTCGGCCGAGCCGATCACAACGGACACGTTCCGCTCAGAAGCCCCCTGCGCCGTAGCCACCACGTTGATTCCGTTTTGGCCCAACGTACCGAACAGCCGCCCCGAGATGCCGGGCATCCGCCGCATACCCTCGCCAATGATGGCGACGATGGACAAGTCCGGCTCTATGTTCAATTCTTCGATTTGCCCGGCGGCTTGTTCGGGCGCAAACTCTTGCGCCACGGCCACGCGGGCAGGCCCCACCTCTTGGGGGGCAACGGCAAAGCAGATGGAGTGCTCGGAGGAAGCCTGCGTGATGAGCACGACGTTGATATTTTCCCGCGCCAGCGCGCCAAACAATCGTGACGCCACGCCGGGCACGCCCACCAGCCCGCTGCCTTGCAACGTCAGCAGGGCCACGTGGGCAATGGAAGAGATGCCCTTGACGGGCCGCGCCGTGTCGGTAGCTTCGCTGACGAGGGTGCCGGCAAATTCGGGACGAAAAGTATTGCGGATGCGCAGGGGAATCTGGCGGCTGAAAGCGGGCTGCAGCGTAGGCGGGTAGATCACCTTGGCCCCGAAGTGCGACATTTCCATCGCTTCGGCGTAGGAGAGGGTGGGCAGCGAAAAAGCTCCCGGCACCCGGCGCGGGTCGGCGGTCATCACGCCGTCCACATCGGTCCAGATTTCAATTTCTTCGGCGCCAAGCACCGCAGCCAGGATCGCCGCCGTGTAGTCGGAGCCGCCCCGGCCCAGGGTGGTGGTTTCGCCCCGGGCCGTAGCGGCCACAAAGCCCGTCACGACGGGCAGAGCGGTTTGATCAGCCACGTAAGCCCGGGTAAGGGCCTCGGTGGTGGCAAAGTCCACACGAGCCGCGCCGAAGTGGTCGTCGGTGCGAATCAATCGGCGGGCATCGGTATAGAGGGCGGGCCGCCCGGCCTCGGTCAGGAAGGCGGCAATCAGCGTGGCCGAAAGTTGCTCGCCGAAACTGAGGAGCAAATCTTGCACGCGCGGCGAACACTCGCGCAGCAGCGAAATGCCGTGCAGCAAATCTTCGAGTTCGTTGCAAAGACGCTTGAGCTGGGCCAGCACGCGCCCCTGCACGCGCACGTCGAAGAGGTCGCGCGTCAGTTCGTAATGACGATTTTCGAGGGTTTCGCGCATGAGGGGATAGGCCGCGTCCTGGCGGGCAGCGGCGTGGCCCATCTGCCCCAACTGATCCGTGACGCCGCTCAGGGCCGACACCACCACGATGCCCAGCGCGGCGTCGGCCAGCACGATGTCGCGCACGCGGCGCAAGCTGTCGGCCGTGCCAACCGAGGTACCTCCAAACTTGGCTATTTTCATATACACGCGCGATTGAGCAGGCAAATTATCCGAGAAAAAGGGGTTTGGCAACGGCTCGCCCCACAAAGATCAAATTCATTATTTTTGTCGGGTGACCGATTTGCACGCCCTGCTGCGCCAATATTGGCAATTTGATCGCTTCCGGCCCTTGCAGGAGGAGATCATCCGCGCCGTGCTCGCCGGGCACGACACGCTGGCCCTGCTGCCGACGGGGGGCGGCAAATCGCTCTGCTTTCAACTCCCGGCCCTCGTACGGGGTGGCGTGTGCGTGGTGGTTTCGCCGCTGATTGCCCTGATGAAGGATCAGGTGGCGCAGTTGCGGCAGCGGGGCCTGCGGGCCGAGGCGATCTACTCGGGTTTGTCGCACCGGGGCATTGACATTGCCCTCGACAACGCCGTTAATGGCGGCACGCAATTTTTGTACGTATCGCCCGAGCGGTTGCAAACGGAGTTGTTCCTGGCCCGATTGGCCCGGATGACGGTGGGGCTGCTGGCCGTGGACGAAGCCCATTGCATCTCGCAGTGGGGCTACGACTTTCGCCCTCCCTACTTGCAAATTGCCGACCTGCGCCCCCTGCTCCCCGACGTACCCGTGATCGCCCTGACGGCCACCGCCACGCCCGCCGTGCGCGACGACATTTGCGAGAAACTTTGCTTTCGTCAGCCCAAAATATTTCAGCAGAGCTTTGCCCGGGCCAATCTGGCCTACGCCGTCCGCGAAACCGAAGACAAGGAAGGGCAACTGCTGCGCGTGCTGCGGGGCGTGCCTGGCACGTCGGTGGTGTATGTGCGCAGCCGCCGCCGCACCGAAACCGTGGCCGCTTTTTTACGCCGACAAGGCATCGGGGCGGCTCACTACCACGCCGGACTGACGCCCGAACTGCGCAGCCGCACCCAAGACGATTGGGTGGCGGGCCGCACGCGCGTGGTGGTGGCCACCAACGCTTTCGGCATGGGCATTGACAAGCCCGACGTGCGCACGGTGGTGCACCTGGAACCGCCCGACACGCTCGAAGCCTACTACCAGGAGGCCGGGCGGGCGGGGCGCGACGAGCAGAAAGCCTACGCCGTGCTGCTCTATCACCCCGACGATTTGGCCCAACTCGAAAAGCGCGTAGCCCAGGCCTATCCCCCACCCGAGCAGTTGCGCCGCGTCTATCAGGCACTGGCCAATGCCTGTCAGCTCGCCGTGGGCAGTGGCCAGTTCACTAGCTTCGACTTCGACCTCGACGACTTCCAGCGGACGTTTCAGCTTCCGCCACTCGACACGTACTACGCCTTGCGCCAACTCGAACGGCTCGGGCTGATTCAGTTCGACGAGCAATTTTTTAGTCCTTCGCGGGCGTACATCACCGTGGATCAGAAAACGCTCTACGCCTTTCAGGTGGCCAACGCCGGGCTAGACCCACTCATCAAGACGATGCTACGGCTCTACGGCGGGGGGCTTTTTGCGCAGTTTGTCCGCATCAGCGAAGCCGAACTGGCCAACGCCTTGCAAAGCACCCCCGCGCAAGTGCGGACGGGCCTTCAGTACCTCCACCAGCAAGAAATCCTGACCTACGAACCCCGCAAAGACAAGCCGCAGCTCACGTTTGTCACAGACCGACACGCCACGGATCGCCTGCCCTTGCAAGAGGCACAAATGGCCCAGCGGCGTGCCCGCGACCTGGCCCGCGTGACGGCCGTGGCCCACTATGCCCACCACCGCCAGCAGTGTCGCACCACGCTCTTGTTGGCCTACTTTGGCGAAACGGCAGCCGCCCCGTGCGGGGTGTGCGACGTGTGCCTGGCCCGCAAGCGCACGGCGGCCCTCACGCCCGAAGAGGGTCAGCGGCTCGAAGAACTGCTGACCCTCCAGGCGCACACCCCGCAAGAACTGGTGGCCGCCCTGCCCGGCACGGCCTCTTACGCCGTGCTCGATTACGTACGTCAGTCTGTTGCTGAGGGCCGTTTTTGTTATGACGCCGCTGGCAAACTTACCAAACCCGCCTAGGTCGTATTCACCGCAACGCATTTCATGGTTTTCTGCAAAGTTTGCTGCCGTTATTTGTTCTAATTTTGCTCCACCAAACACCTGCTTACTTTTTACACCACTCCTATCCACCTCACTTCTTATGCGTAACGGTATGGCTTATATCGAACCCGCGCCCATAAAGGATAAAGAAAATCCTTTTGAGTCCATGATGTCCCGTTTCGACATCGCCGCGCAAATTCTCGGACTCGACGAATCTACTTACAACGTACTCAAGTCGCCTACCAAACAGGTGATCGTCTCGCTGCCCATCACGATGGACGACGGCTCTATCCGCGTGTTTGAAGGCTATCGCGTCATTCACTCCAATATCTTGGGCCCCTCAAAGGGCGGCGTACGCTTCGACCTGGACGTGAACCTCGACGAAGTAAAGGCCCTGGCCGCCTGGATGACCTGGAAGTGCGCCGTGGTGGACATCCCCTACGGCGGCGCCAAAGGCGGCGTCATCTGCGATCCGCGCAGCATGTCGGCCGGCGAGATGGAGCGCCTGGTGCGGGCTTACACTTCGTCGCTGCTCGACATCTTCGGGGCTGATCGCGACATTCCGGCCCCGGACATGGGCACGGGCCCGCGCGAAATGGCCTGGCTGATGGATCAGTATTCGCGAGCCCACAGCACCACCATCAACGCCGTCGTGACGGGCAAACCCCTGGTGCTGGGCGGCTCGCTGGGCCGCGTCGAGGCCACGGGCCGGGGTGTGATGGTCAACACCCTGGCCGCCATGGAAAAGTTGCGCCTCAATCCGGCCCGCGCTAGTTGCGCCGTGCAGGGCTTTGGCAATGTGGGATCTATTTCGGCGCAGTTACTCTACGAACGCGGTGTGACCATCAAGGCCGTCAGCGATATTTCGGGGGGGTATTTCAACGCCAAAGGTATTGATATTCCGGCGGCCATTGCCTACAAAGAACAACACAACAACACGCTAGAAGGCTTTGATGGGGCCGATTACCTGGCCCCTGGCGAGCTGCTCGAACTCGAAGTGGACGTGCTGGTGCCCGCCGCCAAAGAAGACGTGATCACCATGCAGAACGTCGAGCGAATAAAGGCCCGCCTGATCGTGGAAGGGGCTAACGGCCCTACTTCGGCCCGTGCCGACAGCGTTATCAACGAAAAGGGCATCATGGCCGTGCCCGATATCCTGGCCAATGCGGGCGGCGTTACGGTGTCCTACTTCGAGTGGGTACAAAACCGCCTGGGCTACAAGTGGAGCCTCGACCGCGTGAACCGCCGCAGCGACCGCATCCTCAAAGAAGCCTTCGAGAAAGTATATCAGACCTCGACCAAATACCAGGTGCCGCTGCGCATTGCGGCCTACATCGTGGCCATTGACAAGGTGGCCAAAACGTTGCAGTTCCGAGGAGGCTACTAGCGCCTCATCAGCACTTGATTACGCAAAAGGCCCAGCGAAATTCGCCGGGCCTTTCTGTTCACAATCACTCAATTCTCAAACCACCAGTCTGGTCTCAAATATCAGGCCACTTTGCTCAGTCCCGTCACCACGGCCCCAAGCCGCACGGCGTCGAAGATGCGCGGCTCACTACTGCCCAATTGCAATAGCGAAGATTCGTGGCTGGTTACGCACCGCTCGCAGCCGTTCACAGCCGATATCACCAGGCTCATGAGTTCAAAAAACTCTTTGCCCAGTACGGGCTTGGCCATGATGGTCATCTTGAGGCGGGCAGGCAACTGCTCGTAGCTGTCTTTGTGGGCAAAGTGCCGAAAACGGTAGAATACGTTGTTGGTGGCCAGCAGGGAAGTGCAGGCATAGGTTTCGGCCAGTTCGCCTTCGGTGGCCCCTTCTGCCTGAGCCATTTTGCGGAAGGCATCCGTGAGGCGCTCGTGCCGCTCATTGACGGCCACGGCCAGTGCCAGCAGCAAACCTTCTTTGCGGCTGAAGTGCTCCGACTCCAGGGTGTTTTTCAGGTTGATGCGCAAGTCTTTGACGAACCTGCTTTCGCCCGCGGCCAGTTCGTCGAGCAGCAGGGGCGTTTGGTTGTCGTAGTGCAGGTCGGCTTTCAAGTCCTGCGCGGTTTCTAACATCGCGTTCATATTGTCTGGATTAAGGTGTAAAAGGGCCGCCCGGTGGGCGGCCCTTTGTCATAAAAACAGGTCAAATACCAACTCAGGCTTCGACGGCGTCGCTGAGGGTTTTCTCGCCCTTCTCCCAGTTGCAGGGACAGAGTTCGTCGGTTTGCAGGGCGTCGAGCACGCGCAGCACTTCTTTCACGTTGCGGCCCACATTGAGGTCGTTGACCGACACCCAACGGACGATCCCCTGCGGATCTACGATGAACGTGGCCCGGTAGGCCACTTTTTCGTTGGCTTCGAGAATGCCCAACTCTTCGGCCAACGACTTGGAAGTATCGGCCAGCATGGGGAAACGCAAGTCACGCAGGTCGTCGTGACTGCGGCGCCAGGCGGCGTGTACAAACTCCGAGTCGGTCGAGGCGCCAATCAGCATGGCATCCCGGTCGCGAAACTCACTGTAATTGCGGTTGAACTCGGCCACTTCGGTGGGGCAGACGAACGTAAAATCTTTAGGCCACCAAAACATCACCAGCCACTGATCCGCTTTTTTATGATCGTCCGACGACATCTCGACAAATTCCTTGTCTTTTTCAATTGAAACTACTGCCGTTTTGTGGAAAGCAGGAAACTGGCTTCCTACGGGGATGATTCCTCTCTGTACTTGTGTCATGGTAATTGAAGGTTTGGTTATACAAACGGGGGTCAAGCTATCAGGCGCTTCACCCTACAAAGGTGCGACGACTGAACTTATCAATCAAATCAATAATAAACATGGCGTCATAGTTATTTACTATGACGAAGCGTTTTCTGTGCGCTGCAACTGCGGATCGAGTGCCCGGAGGGCGTCAAGCAGTTGGTGTACGTCCTCGACGCTCGGGATATTGAAGCGGGCCCGCGAGTCTTTGTACCCTACCTTGATGGTGTAGGCACTTTCGTCGAGCACACTGAAAGTATCTTCGTCGGTGTAGTCGTCGCCGATGGCCATCACAAAATCCCAACTTTCGCGCTCCACCCAACGCCGGGCGGCATTGCCTTTGTCCACCCCCGCCGTCTTGATCTCCACCACCTTGTTGCCCTCCATCACGTGCAGGTTGAGGCGGTTGACGTCGTGCGAGAGGGCGTCCACCAAATCGCGTACGCGCATCTCGCCCAGGTCGGGATCTACTTTGCGGTAGTGCCAGGCCAGGGAATACTCTTTTTCTTCGATGAACGAGCCGGGCGTCCGGTCCACGAACCAATCGAGGGTTTTGTGGATTTCTGCTTTCCAACCCACCACGGGCTCACGAATGGTCTGCCAGGGCTGCTCGTCGGTGTGGGACTTGAGCCACATACCGTGCTCGGCGACGATGTCCATGGGTAGTTCGCCGAAGTATTTTTCCAAAAAGGTTTTGTCGCGCCCGCTGATGATCACCACCTGGTTGTGCGCATCTTGGGCCAGGGCCTGCACCATTCCGATCACTTTGCGGCTGGGATACGCTTGCTCGGGGTTGGGGTGAAAGCCCACCAGCGTGCCGTCGTAGTCGAGCAACAGAAGTCGGCGATGGGCTTGCTGGTAATCGCTGAGCAACTGTTGCTCGATGCGGGGGTTCCAGATGCGCTGCTTGCGTTCTTCGTTGATTTGGTGGGCGTCGTGCATCCGCTTGATGAACAAATTGGCCCAGCGCGTCACGTCGTAGCGTTTGAGGCGCGACTGCATCTCGCTCAGACGACGTTGCTGCTCCTCGACGGGCATGTTGAGGGCCGCGTGGAGGGCATCGGCGATGCCCTCGATGTCGTTGGGGTTGATGAACAGGGCTTCGGTAAGCTCTTTGGCGGCTCCGGCCATTTCGCTCAGGATCAGCACCCCCTTGCCATCGCGTTTGGTGGCCACGTACTCTTTGGCGATCAGGTTCATGCCATCGCGAAAGGGCGTGATGAGGGCGATGTCGGCGCTGTAGTAGAGGGAAGTGAGTGTAGAGAACGGCAAGGCCCGGTAGAAATAATGGATTGCCGTCCATTCGGGCGAGCTGTACTTGCCGTTGATGCGCCCCACGGCTTCGTCTATCTGCTCTTTGAGAAGCTGGTATTGATCTACGTTGTTGCGGGAAGGCACCAGCACCGTGATGAGCGACACCTGACCCTGGTATTCGGGATGGCGCTCCAGAAAGGCGTCGAAGGCGTGGAGGCGCTGCAAGATGCCTTTCGAATAGTCGAGGCGATCAACGGACAGAATCAGTTTTTCTTTGCCAAAGTTTTTGCGGACGCTCACCAGTTCGGCGATGGTATCAGGTTCGTGGATGGCCTTGGCAAATTTTTCGAAGTCAATGCCCATCGGGAAAGAGTCCACATCGGCCACGCGTCCGTCCATCTTGATCCGGCCCAGCGAATGCTCCAGGTCGAGGATGCGCCGCGTCGCGCTGAGGAAGTGCCGAACGTAATCGTAGGTATGAAACCCGATCAGGTCGGCCCCCAACATGCCACGCAAAATTTCGCGCCGCCACGGCAGGGTGCGGAAAATCTCGTGCGAAGGAAAAGGGATGTGCAGAAAAAACCCGATGGTGGCATCGGGATATTGATCGCGGATTAGTTGGGGCAAGAGCATCAGTTGGTAGTCGTGCACCCAAAAGATGTCGTCGGGCCGGGCTACTTTCAGCAGTTGCTCGGCAAAATATTCGTTGACCCGTTGGTACACTTCCCAGTAGTGCGGGCTGTATTCGGTGTATTGCTTGAAGTAGTGAAACAGCGGCCAGATGGTCTGGTTGCTGAAGCCCAGATAAAAATCGTCAATTTCTTCTTGCGTCAGAAAAACGGGCAGCATATTGTCACCCGCCATGCGTTTGGTGACCAACCTACGGTCGGCTTCCTCGTCAATACTCATGCCGGGCCAACCCACCCAGAGGCTTTCGTTCTGGTCGTGAAAAGATTGCAGCCCCGTCGCCAAACCGCCCGCACTAAGTTGGTATTCGTACTCGCCGTTTTCTTGGCGGACAATTGAAATGGGCAATCGGTTGGAGATGGTAATGTGTCGTGCCATGGGTCGCTACAAATCGGGTCAGCCGTAATAGCCGCCGTATGGTCAGAAAGTAATTTTGTTCAATATGTATGCGTGTACGCAATTACAACCCCAATGTTTGATAAAAATAGCCCCAAAAAGGCTCAGTAACAGGCGCTTAGGTTGGTAGCGCACAAGAAACCAAATGCCTGCGCTGAGGCTTGTCATCTATGAAGTCTCTACTTTTTCACATGCGATTTTTTCTTCTGCTCAGCACGGCCTTGCTGCTGGGAAACTGCCAAAGCCGCGGGCTGCGCTCGCTCATCCGTCCGGATTCTCCCTACGAAAAATACGTCCAGCGGCTCGAAAGCGCCCAACTGGCCCAAACGGCCCTCGGCACGCGGTGGCGGGCCGTTGGGCAGGCCGCCCTCCGCGACACCGTGCGGCGCACCCTGCCCCTGCGCGAAGCGGGCTACTTTGCCGCCGAACAGCCCGCCGCCACCAGCCTGCGCTTTGTCGCCCGCAAGGGCGAAGTGCTCGAAATCGCCGTGCGCACCACGCCCGACGACTGGCTGCTTTTTGCCGACCTGTTCCGCCTCGATGAAACGCCGCGCCGCGTAGCCCTGGCGGGCGATTCGCTGCTTCGGCACGAGGTACTCCACGACAGCGACTACCTGCTGCGCCTCCAGCCCGAACTGCTCCGCAGTGGTCGCTACGAGGTGAGCATCCGGCGGATCTCGGGACTGGCCTTTCCCGTGTCGGGACACGACGTGCGGGCTATCCGCAGCTTTTTTGGCGTAGCCCGCGACGGCGGGCGGCGGCGGCACGAGGGGGTGGACATTTTTGCCCCGCGCGGCACGCCCGTGGTGGCGGCGGCGCCCGGCTGGATTCGTAGCACGGCCGACAACCGACTGGGGGGCAAGGTGGTCTGGCTTTGGGAGGCGGCCCGGCAGCGTTCGTTCTACTACGCCCACCTCGACAGCCACGCCGTCCGTGCCGGACAGCGCGTGCAAACGGGCGATACGCTCGGCTTTATGGGCAACACGGGCAATGCCCGCACCACCCCCCCGCACCTGCATTTGGGTATTTACGCGCTGGGAAGCGGGGCTATTGACCCCCTACCCTTTTTGCGCACTGACCCCGAGCCCATGCCAGCGGGGGGCAAGCCCGATTGGCTGGGCCAATGGCTGCGTGTGCGCGGCCGCACCAACCTCCGGCAAGCACCCACCACCCGATCGCTGGTCGTGCAGCAGTTGCCTCCCCAAACCCCCGTGCGCGCCTGGGCCATTGCTGAGCAGTGGTACCGCGTAGCCCTGCCCGATGGCACTGCGGGCTTTGTCTTCGGACCACTGCTGGAGTTGGCCACGCCCCTGCGTACCCTGGGGAAGGCGGCCACCCTGCGCGAAGGCGTAGCTGCTGATGCCTTGCCCATCCGCACCCTGACCGCCGAAGTCCCCGTGCGCGTGTTGGGCGAATTTGAGGGTGTACCCTTGGTAGAGTTGCCCGGAGGCGACCGGGGTTGGTGGCACCCTGCACCCTAGCCCTACCGACTGCGCCAGGCGGGCAACTTGACCACCGGGTGCGGATAGTCGCTGCCCAGGCTGACGTCGAAAACGTCGAGCTGGCGGTTCGAAAGTTCGTAGGGCGCGTGCACTTGGTGGGGCGGCACGCCGCGCAGTTCCGGTATCCAGTGCTTGACGTACTCGCCCTTGGGGTCGTAGGTCTGCGCTTGTTTGCTGATGTTGAAGTAGCGGTCGTCGCGCGGGTCGTTGCCCACACCGGCCACGTAGTTCCAGTTGAGCCAGTTGCTGCACGGGTCGTAGTCCACCAGTTGCGACTCGAAATATTCGGCGCCCCACGTCCAGTTGACTTTCAGGTCTTTGACCAGGAAACTAGCCACATTCTGCCGACCCCGGTTCGACATAAAGCCCGTAGCGGCAATTTCGCGCATGTTGGCATCAATGAAGGGAATGCCCGTGGTGCCCGCTACCCACCGCTCGAAAAGGCGCTCGTCGTCGCGCAGGTTGAGATCGTCGCGCCGGATGCCCCCAATCAGGAACATGTCGTGGCCAAACTTTTTGGCTACAAAGCGGAAATAATCACGCCAGATCAGTTCGAAAATCAGCCAGTAGGTGGACTGGTTCTTGAAGCGGAGCTTCTCGTAGCGCTGCACCTCGGCGTGCACGTAGCGCGGCGACAGGCAGCCCAGGGCCAACCAGGCCGAAAATTTTGAGGAGTAGTCGCTGCCCAGCAGGCCATTGCGCGTTTCCTTGTACACCTTGAGGGCGTCTTGCTCCCAGAAATAACGGTTCAGCCGCGCTTTTCCGGCGGTTTCGCCGCCCTCAAAGGTCAGCACACCGCGCGGATCGGGGGGCATAGCTTCGAGCCCCAGATCGGTCAGCGTCGGCAATTGGCCCGGCGCCAGGCCCTCGGGCAGGGGCGGCACGACGTCGGGCGTAGGGAACACTTTGCGCACGGGGGCTTCGCGTTCGATAGCCTTACGAAACTGTGTAAACACATCGGGGATAGACTTGATCGGAAAAGGCAAGTCCTCAGGGTGATACAGCGTAGTACCACAGAAAAAACCGAGGGGCACACCCAAGGCCCTCAGCGCGACTTCCACCCCGGACTCAACGCGTTTTTCTTCGAAGGTAACTTCCTTGTGGGCGTACACGGCCTCGTAGCCATGCGCCTGAACTATTTCGGGCAGCACGGTTTCGGGCCGACCGTGCCGTACGATCAGGTCGCTGCCGCACCGTTGCAACGAACGCCGCAGGTCAGCCAGGCTTTCGAGCAAAAACTGGGCACGGATCGGGCCCGTTTTAGGATAGCCCAGGGGCGTTTTGCCAAACAAGCGCGGATCGAGGCAATAGACCATCGCCACGCTGGGAGCATTTTGCAGCGCCCGGTGCAGGGCTTCGTGGTCGTGCAGGCGCAGGTCGTTGCGCAGCCAAACGAGGATTTTTTGCTTTTTCACGCATATCTAACTGCGCGTGCAGCCCGATGGTTTTAGGGCAACTCGTAGGCGCCCAGTGCGGGGGCGACCGCACTGCGGAGCAGCCCCCGGCGGTCTTGCCGCAGACCCGGAAACTGTTCGGCCAGGTCAGTGAGGGGCGGAGTAGCCAGCGACTGCCCCGCTCCCCGGGCGGGCGAAGCCTGATCGGTGAAGGACGTATCGGGGAAGAGCGTGAAAGGGTCAACGGGATCGAAGGCAAACGGCTGGCGGCGCACCAAGTTCTGGAGGGTGTCGAGCGGAAACTCCTCGGTCCGGATGTAGTTGTGGTTGATGTACACCACGTCGTCGAGCCCATCGGCGGCCAGCACAAACTCGTCGCGCTCGCGGCCCGACACCACATTGTTGGCCATCACCAGCGTGAGGGGCTGCAGCTCGCGCAGTTCGTTGTCCACCACAAAGCGGTCGCTGAAACTCACGGCGGGCGTGCGCCGCACAAAACCCAGGGTGTTGCTGTAACCGGTGCTGTTGTGCACAAAAAAGTAGCGCCCCCCGCTGAAACCCGCCACATTGCTGGTGCCGCAGTTGAGGATGAGGTTATTGTAGGCCACCAAAAAATCGGGGTGAAAAGCCCATAGGCCGTAGGTGGACATGTTGCGGATTACCGAGTTTTCGATGATCAGGTTGGGCTGGTTCGCGTCTTCGGGCAGCCCCACTTGCAAGCCTCGGGAAGCGTTCTGAATGACGGTATGGCGCAGCACGTTGCCCCGGCTGGTGCCCAGCAGCACGATGCTCTCCCACTGGCCGGGCGCATTGCGCCGTCCGCCGTCGGTGCGGATGCTCGAAAAGGTCACGGGGGCTTCGGCCGTGCCTTCGCCCGTGAGGGTGCCCGCCACGATGAGCACCGCGCCCGGCGCGGCCAGCACGCGCGTGCCGGGGCCCAGCGTCAGCCGGCAGTTGGTATCCACCAGCGTAACGCCAAACAGCACGTAGGGCTTGCCAGCCGTCCACTGCGCCTGGCAGGGCAAAATCGTGTCGCGCAGGTAGAAGGCGTCTTGCCCGAAGGCGGCCACCACTGGGTTGCGCGCTTCCACACCCCGCCCTTCCACGTCGAACAAGATCCGGTCGGTGATCAGGAAAGTAGTATCCGTGAGGTTGTTGGGGTCGAGGCGGGCGTCCACGATCACCAGCAGGCTGTCTTGCCCGCGCAGCACTAAGTCACGCACACTCGGCCCCGTTCGTCCATTGACGATGAGCGAAAAGGGCGAAGCAGGATCTTCCATGCGCACTTCGCGCAGGCGGATGGCGTTGGCATTGGGGTTGAACACGCGCAGCCGCCGCGTGGCCGAGCGCAGGTCGGTGAGCAGCGTATCGAAGAAAACCGTATCGGCCGAAAAGGTCAGGGCTTGCGCTGGCGCATCGGTGAGCACTTCGTCGGGAGGCGTGCAGCGACTCAATATCGCTAGAAAAAATACCAGTCCGATCAGGATGCGCACAGCCATATTGTTTAGGATTGAAACGGGCCCTCGGGCCAAACATTGCCGATCAGGCGTCGCTGCCCTCTTGCAACTTTTCGGCGTTGTCGGCCATGCGCAGTTGGGTCAGAAATTCTTCCAGATCGCCCCCCACCACGTTGGGCAGGTTATAGACCGTCAGCCCGATGCGGTGGTCGGTGACGCGCCCCTGCGGATAGTTGTAGGTGCGAATCTTGTCGGAGCGGTCGCCACTGCCCACCAGCGAGCGCCGCTGCGCCCCGATGGCCTCGTTGTGCTTGCGCAACTCCATTTCGTAGAGGCGCGAACGCAACACTTTCAAGGCCTTCTCGAAGTTTTTGATCTGCGATTTTTCGTCCTGACACGACACCACCAGCCCCGAAGGCGCGTGCGTCAGGCGGATGGCCGAATAGGTGGTGTTGACCGATTGTCCGCCCGGACCCGACGAGCAGAAAGTATCCTTCCGGATGTCATTCATGTTGAGTTCGACCTCGACGTCTTCTACTTCGGGCAGCACCGCCACCGTGGCGGCCGAGGTGTGCACGCGCCCCTGGGTTTCGGTGGCGGGCACGCGCTGCACGCGGTGCACGCCCGACTCGTACTTGAGCACCCCGTACACGTCTTCGCCCGACACCGTCGTGATGATTTCTTTGTAGCCACCGGCCGAGCCTTCGGTATAGTCGAGCGTCTCGAAGCGCCAGCCGCGCCCTTCGGCGTAGCG
>DAIRSZ010000027.1:0-18087 GCA_036804165.1 Catalimonadaceae bacterium
GCTAGTCAGGGCGGGTTTTTTTTGCGAGCGGCTCGGCCAGTTTTTCCAGGCAGATGAATACCTCGCGTCCCTGTCGAGGGAGGATGGAGTTGTAGGCCCGGCCAAAGTGCCGAAAGTGAAACCACGGGCGGAACAGGGCTTCGTATTCGGCCATGCTGCCCCCAAAAGGCGGG
Source organism: Catalimonadaceae bacterium (assembly GCA_036804165.1). Taxonomy (GTDB): domain Bacteria; phylum Bacteroidota; class Bacteroidia; order Cytophagales; family Flexibacteraceae; genus DAIMZG01. The sequence continues at coordinate 174 of DAIRSZ010000027.1, forward strand.
TGGTCGTCGAAGAGCGGGTCGTCGAAGAGCACGCCCATCAGGCGGCCGCCGGGGCGCAACAGCGCGTGCATCTGCCGGGCATAGGCGGGGCGCAGGGCCGGCGGCAAGGTACTCAGAAAGGTCTGCTCCACGATCAGGTCGTAGGTCTGGTGGTGCGCAAAGAAATCTTCTTGCAACAACTGATCGGCCGGAAAGTCGGGGTGTCGTTCGCGAAAGCGCTGCAAAGGTGTGGGGGCGACGTCGAGCACCCACACGTGCCGAAAGCCTCGCGCAAACAAATAGGCCGCCTCGTAGCTGTGGCCCCCGCCCGGAATAAGGACGCGCAGCGAAAGATCGTTGAGGCGGTCGAAATAAGCCTTGAGAGGCGTTGTCACAGCACCCGCGTCCCAGCCCGTTTGGCCTGTGCGGTAGCGTTCTTCCCAATAAGTAGCATCGAAGGGTGTCATAAGCGCAAATATTGAAAAAGCTAGGCATTCCATTAGCTTTGTTGCCCAACGGAGGCAACCACTAGACAATATGAATGAAAACCAGGACACCCAGCGCCGGGGTTTGCTCGTGGGCATCATCGTGGTGCTGCTCATTATCGTGGGCGTGCAATTTTATTTGTTGCTGCGCAACCAGCGCCAGATCGAAGAGAGCACCACCATCATCGAAGAGAACCGCGTAGCCATCACGCGCTCCACCACCGAGCTAGATTCGCTGCGCACCGAACTGGAAACGCGCTACCGCGAACTAGCCTCGCTCGGTGGCGACACGGCCAGCCTTCGCCAGTCGCTCGACTCGCTCGACGCCCAATTGGGCCGCGCTCGCCGCGACGCCAACTACTCCCGCTCGCAATACAACCAGTTGCGCGAAGACTTCCGCACCCTGCTCACGCGCAAGGACGAAGAAATAGTGGGCCTCAAAAGCCAAAACGAAGTGCTTTTTCAGGAAAATGTGGGCCTCAAGCAAGCTATCGTACAGCGTGAAGATTCGATCAACCGCCTCATCAAGGGGCGGCAAGAGCTGAACGAGAAGGTAGCGGTGGCCTCGGTGCTGCAAGCGGTAGATATGCAAATTGCGGTGATTGACAGCCGAGGCAAAGAACGCGGCGACGACGACAACCGTTTCCGCGCCCGCCGGGTGGACAAGCTCAAGATATCTTTCGTCATTGCCGAAAATCCGGTGGCCCGCATCGAGACCAAAGAGGTGATGCTGCGCCTGCTCGGACCCGATGGGCAAATCTTGCCCGATGTGGCCACGGGTTCGGGCACTTTTTCTACGGCCCAAGGGCGCGCGCTCGACTACACAGCTCGTCAGAGCTTTCTGTTCGACAACCGCCGGCCGCAGCTCGTGTTCATCTACGAAAAGAGTGCGCCCTTCGAGGCTGGCACCTACCCGGTAGAACTCTACGCCGAGGGCCACCTGATTGGCAAAAGCGAGTTTATGATCCGATGAAAAGAGGGACCTGCACCTGGACACTGCTCTGCCTTGTCTGGACGGTCGTTTGGGCGCAGGACGCCGCGCCGGACTACCGACCCCAAACCGAGCTGGGCCTGCGGAGTGGCCTCACGCTGGGCAGGCTCAACACGCCCCCGTCGTCGGCGCAACGCTTCCTGCCGGGGATGGCCTCCGGGCTGATCTTCCGCCACTTCGAACAACGCAACCTGGGCGTGCAGCTAGAGCTTAACTTTGCCCAGCGCGGCTGGGGCGAAAACATCGAAGGACCCGATAGCTACGAACGCCGACTTAGCTACGTCGAGGTGCCCTTCTACACCATGATCGGCTTCGGTCGCCGAGGCTTTCGGGTCTATCTGTCGGCAGGAACTTTCGTGTCTTATTTGTTGGGCGAACAGGAAAATGCCCGTGTCACCGATCCGGCCAATGCGCGGGAGTATTTCGGCCGCCGGGTCGAAAACCCCGTTGACTACGGATTGGGGGGTGGGCTGGGCATTCGGCTGCCCGTGATGGGCCAGGTGCTGGCCGTCGAGGGACGCTTCCACCAAAGTTTTGGTCAACTTTTCACTACCCTCGACAACCGCACCCTCAATACCAACAGCCAGGCCGTAACGCTGTCGGTGGCCTACTTGTGGCACTGGCCGGGCCGCTAACTTTTATTGCCAACACCAAACTTTTCTGATCGGGTAATATATTTATCTTCGCACCGCCCTTGATCGAAACTTTTCGCCATCTTCTAGTCTGAAAAACCGCCCCTGCCCGCGCGTACTTTTCATCCCATTGCACCATGTCTTCTGTCGAAATTATTGCCGCCGAGCTGCAGCTTCGGCCTGCCCAGGTACGTGCCACGGCCGAACTGCTCGACGAAGGGGCCACCATTCCCTTCATCGCCCGCTACCGCAAAGAACTCACCGATAGCCTCGACGAAGTGGCCATTGCGGCCATCCGCGACCGCCTGCGGCAACTGCGTGAGCTTGAAGACCGCCGTACGGCCATCCTCCGGTCCCTGCAGGAGCAGGGCAAGCTGACCGACGAGCTGGTCGAGCAGGTGAAAGCCGCCGCCACCATGGCCCGGCTCGAAGACGTGTACCTGCCCTACCGACCCCGCCGCCGCACCCGCGCCACCGTGGCCCGCGAGCGTGGCCTAGAGCCCTTGGCACAGTGGCTCCTCGAACAAGAAAAAGGCGATGTAAAAGCCCGGGCGGCCGAATTTGTCCGGCCCGACGCCGAGGTGCCCGACGCCGAAGCAGCTTTGGCCGGCGCCCGCGATATTGTGGCCGAACGCCTCAGCGAAGACGCCGACGTACGAACCCGGATGCGGCAGTTTTTTGTAGCCCAAGGCCAAGTGCGCAGCCGCGTGATGGCTGGCAAAGAAAACGAAGGGCAGAAGTACCGCGATTATTTCGAGTGGGACGAGCCAGCCGCCAAAATTCCGTCGCACCGGATGCTGGCCCTGCGCCGGGCCGAGAAAGAAAATATCATCAGCCTCGACATTGCCCCGCCCGAAACCGACGCCCTCCGCCTGCTGGAAGGGCTGACCGTGCGCGGCACGCACCCCAGCGCCGAACAGGTGCGCCTGGCTGCCCGCGATGGCTACAAACGTTTGCTCAAGCCCGCCCTCGAAACCGAGCTGCGCCTGCAACTCAAGCAGCGCGCCGATGCCGAAGCCATTCGAGTCTTTGTCGAGAATGTCCGGCAGTTGCTGCTGGCCCCGCCCCTGGGTCAGAAGCCCGTCATGGCCATTGATCCGGGTTTTCGTACGGGCTGCAAAGTGGTCTGCCTCGACGCCCAGGGACAACTGGTGGCCTTCGATACGATCTTCCCCCATGAGCCGCAGCGCCAGACCGCGCAGGCCGGTGCCACACTGCGCTTTCTGATTGGCAAAAATGCCGTGGAGGCCATTGCTATTGGCAACGGCACGGCCGGGCGCGAAACCGAAGCCTTCGTCCGCAGCCTGGGCCTGCCGCCTGAAATCAGCGTCGTGATGGTGAGCGAAAGTGGCGCGTCAGTCTATTCGGCCTCCGAAGTGGCCCGCGAAGAATTTCCTACCTACGACATCACGGTGCGGGGCGGCGTTTCGATCGGGCGTCGGCTGATGGATCCGCTGGCCGAACTGGTCAAGATTGACCCCAAATCTATTGGCGTCGGCCAGTATCAGCACGATGTAGAGCCTTCGGCCCTAAAGCGCAGCCTCGACGACACCGTCGAAAGCTGCGTCAACGCCGTGGGCGTAGAACTCAATACGGCCAGCAAACAGTTGCTCACGTACGTGTCGGGCCTGGGTCCCCAACTGGCCCAGCACATTGTGGACTACCGCAACGCCAACGGGCCCTTTCGCCAACGGGCCGATCTGCGCAAGGTCGCCCGGCTGGGCGAAAAGGCTTTTGTGCAGGCAGCGGGATTTTTGCGCATCCGCAATGCCGACTATCCCCTCGATCGCAGTGCCGTGCACCCCGAAAGCTACGGCGTGGTCGAGCAAATGGCCAGCGACTTAGGCTGCTCGGTAGCTGACCTGATGGCCGACGAAAGCCTGCGGGCCCAGATTGACCTGACGCGCTACCAGACCGAGTTTATCGGCTTGCCCACCTTGAAGGATATCATGACTGAGCTGGCCCAGCCCGGGCGCGACCCCCGGGCGGCGTTCGAGTCGGTGCAGTTTAGCGAAGGCATCCACACCCTCCAAGACTTGACCGTCGGCATGAAGCTGCCGGGTGTCGTGACCAACATTACCGCTTTTGGGGCTTTTGTAGATGTAGGCGTACACCAGGACGGACTCGTACACGTCAGCCACCTGGCCGACCGCTTTGTGCGCGACCCCAACGAGGTAGTCAAGGTACAACAGCAAGTAGAAGTCACGGTGCTGGAAGTGGACGTGGCCCGCAAACGCGTGGCCCTCTCGATGAAGGCCGACCCTTTCGCGACGCCTCCTCCTCGCGAAGCCGCACCTCCGCGGAAAAAAAACCAGGTCGTACCCGAAAAGCCGGCACGCGATGCGTCGCATCCTGACAGAAAACAGGCGGCCAAGCGGCCAGTGCCCAAGGCGGTGCCCGGCAGCAAGGCCAAACCTGCGGAGCGGCCCAAGCCGGCGCCCGTGCCCGAAGAAGAAAGTTTTGAGGCCAAACTGGCTCAGTTACGCAGCAAGTTCGGTCGCTAGGAAGCCACGGCGGCGTGCGTCCGCAGGGCGGCAAAGCCTTTTTCGAGGTCCGCGATGAGTGCGTCGGGTTCGTCGAGTCCGACGTAGAAGCGGATAAGTTGAAAGGGCAGGGTGGTAGCGTAGTTGGCCGAGTTGTAGAGCGTACAGGCCGGAAAAATTAGCGACTCGTGCCCTCCCCACGAGCAAGCCAGCAAAAAGCGGCGCAGGGCGTTGCAAAATGACTCGACGGCGGGTAAATCGTCCGTATCCAGTTCGACCGAAAACTGCCCACCCGCGCCCGTCATCTGCGTTTTGGCCAGGGCGTGCTGCGGGTGGTCTTCGTCGAAGGGGTAGTGCACGCGCCGTACCAGCGGGTGCGCCTTCAGGTAGGCCACTACTTGCTCGGTGCTGCGCGTGACGCGCTCCATCCGCAGGGGCAGCGTACGCAAGCCGCGCAGTACCAGCCAGGCGTTGAAGGGCGAGACAACGCCCCCCAGGGTCATAAACTCGGAAGCAAAAATTTTCTCCATCATGGCCCGCGTGCCGCAGACGATGCCCGCCACGGCGTCGGAGTGGCCGCCCAGGTATTTGGTGGCCGAATGGATCACCAAGTCGGCCCCCAGGGCAATGGGCTGTTGCAGCAGTGGGCTGGCGCAACTGTTGTCAATCAGGGTCAGGATGCCGTGGGCGCGGGCCAGTGCCGCGACGGCCCGGATGTCCTGCAGCTCGAAGGTGAACGAGTTGGGGCTTTCGAGAAAAAATAGGCGTGTGGTGGGTTGCCGGGCCGCTTCGAAGTGCGCCGGGTCGCGGCCGTCCACAAAGGTGCTGCTCACCCCAAAGCGTGCCAGCAGTTGGCTGAGCAGCTTGGCCGTCCAGCTATAGGGCTTGGCCACACAGACCACGTGGTCGCCGGCCCGCAGTTGCGCCATCACGGCGGCCGCCACGGCCGCGCTGCCGCTGGCAAAGGCCAGGGCGGCCTCGGTACCCTCCAGGGCGGCTACTTTCTGGCAAAGCAATTCTACTGTGGGGTTGACGCCCCGGGTGTAGAAGGGCAGCGACGATTCGTGGTGCAGGGTGTGGCGCATGGCCGCCACGCTGTCGAAGCAGAAATTGCTCGTTTGCACAATGGGCGGAGCAACGGCCTGCTGGTAGGCCGTGCGGTCCTCGCCCAATTCGTTAAGGATGTAGGAGATGTCCATCGCGGTGTGAAAAGTCACCAACAAGATAACAGAAAAAGGCTATCGCCCGGGGCGTACGGGCTGGTCGGCCGTATCCACGAGCGAAGAGTCTTGCCCGGTGGGCACCATCGTTTGGCGCAAACGCTTGCGCTCCATCGGCGAGATGGTGCGCCGGTAGAAGTCGTAGGCAAAAAAGGCCATTGTCAGCGTGAAGATCAGCGCAAAGATGCCCAGCAGGCGTTTGTTTCGGTTCATGGCCCAAAATACGCAGCCCTGCGTTTTTGGGTGTCAGCGCACGTCGGTCAGTACCGAATAGCCCACCAGCTTGCCCTTGCGGTAGGTTTCGGCGCGTACCATGCCTTCGCGGGGAACGTAGAACTCCACCGTGCTGAGGCGGGCGGGGACTTTGAGGCCCATCACTTCGGTGACGATCTCCAGGTCTTGCGTCAGCCGAAAGGCCTCGTGTGTGCCGCGCGGGGTGGTGACTTTTTCGGGTGCGCCCACCTTGCGGTTGGTAAACTTCATCGTGATTTTGGTGGCGGGCATTCCGGGGTTGTCGGGCGAGCGACCTTCCATGCGCAGGGTGGCATCGGGCAAGGCCTGACCCGCTTGCAGGGTATGAGGCAGCGCGAGTCCGTCGCCGTCCACCTTGAGTTCCATCTGTTCGGCGTTGGGCACCATGTCGGCGTTGAGTATCATCCGGGCGTCGAGCAGGGTGCGCTCGGCGTCGCAAACAATCGTAAACTGCTGGGTTCGCTCATTTTTGCCTTTGTCGTCGGTGTGAACAGTGCGCCACGTGGCTTCCGTTTGGCGACCATTGCGCTGCACGGCTTCTACCGACGAGCGGGTCTTGCCTGTGGGTTTGTCTTTTTTGTCGTAGTGGGTTTGCTCGTAGGTAGCACCCTGGCGCAACGGGTAGAACACCCCGCCGCAGTCTGGCTGGGCCAAAAGTGGAAACGACAGTGCGATCAGCACGCTGAGCAAATAAAAACGAAGGTCAGGCATAGGGTAGCGGAGCTAGGCGTTATCCATTGATCTATCCAAACCCAAAAGGTAAACCCACGGTAATCTTTTAGGGCTGTGCGGCGGGCACAAAGGCCAGTGTGCCCGACTCGAAGTAGAGTGTCGCCAGGGCTTTTTCGTACTTGCCGCGCAATTCGGCCAACTTTACCTGGGCATTGATGAGGAACGTTTCGCGCGTATTGATCAGAAACAACGAACTTTCGCCCTGGTCGAACTTGCGCAGTTCGGCCGACACCAGCCGTTCGTGGTTGAGCACCATCTCCCGCTGCTGTCCCACCAGGCTTTCGGTAGTGACCACCTCGCTGTAGGCGCCCTGCACGGCGTTGCGAATCTCGAGCGTCCGCTGCATCCGTTCCAGGTTGGTTTGCTGGGCCTTGATGGTGGTCAGTTGCAGCTTGCCGCGCTCTTTGCGCAGAAAAATGGGCCAACTAAAGAAAAAGCCCGCTTTGTAGTTGTTGGCCAGGTAGTCCACACTGGTGAGTTGCTCGCCCACAGGTTCGCGGGGACGCGAGAGCATGTTGTACTGTACGTTGAAGATGGGCTTGAGCATCTCGCGGTTCCAGCGTTGCTCGAGTTCGAGCTGGCGGTACTTAAACTCAAGCTTTACCAGGTCGGGGTGCCGCTGTTCAGCCCGCAGCAGGAGGCGATCTACGTCGCGAAAGGGCAATACGTCGAGGGCTGCGCGTTCGGGCACCACTTGCGTGCTCAGTTCGAGGGGCATGCCCTGTTCGTCCCACAAGTAGTTGGATACGCGCAGCCGGGCCAGGCGCAAATCTAGCTGGGCTTGTTGCAGGTCAATGCCGCGCTGCTGGAGGATGATCTTGGCCTCCACCGAGTCAATCGGGGCCAGGTCGCCGAAAATCACCTGATTCTTGACGGCCCGGTACCGCACGTCGGCCAGCTCGAAGCCGTCGGACACGTAGCGGTAGGTTTCTTGCGCGGCGTACCAGTCCCAGTAGTCTTTGGCGGCAGAAAGCAGAATCTTGTTGATCATACTGATTCGCTCGGCCTCGGCAATTTCCTGAAACAACTCGGCCTGCCGCACCACCGTGCGCCGCTCGTCAATGAACATGCCCTGCCCCAAAGGCACCACCAGCCCAACAAAGGTCAGTCCCCGGTTGCCGCTAAGGTCGGTGATGTTTTCGTCGTTGACGAAGGTGCCAACGTTGCGCTCAAAACCCGCCTTGAGGTCCACACCGCCGAGCCAGATGGGCACCTTCAACTCGCTGTACCAATTATTGTAGTAGTCGGTGCCGCGAAATTCCTTGCGGCTGAAGTCCGTGATAAACTTGGGGTCGAAAAAGCCCCGGGCAAACCGGATTTCCTGGCGGGCCTGTTCACTCATCAGTTCGGCCTGCCGCACCACAGGGTGCGTCTCGATGATGAGTCCGTAAAAATCGTCGCGCGTGAGGGTACGCAGCGAATCGCTCTCGGCCCGCAGGTTTCCCGCAGTAGCCAACAGGCTCCAGATCAGGAGGCACCACGCACGCCTGTCCCACCTGAGAATGCGACCCTTTTGGTTCATATTCGATTATTTTGATTTGTCTTCCTTCGACTTGGCTTGCGCCTGATAGGACTTGTCGGTTTGTTGGTCGCGCGGGATCAGGTCGGGCGGGAAGCCGTTGAGTTGGCGCCAGAGTTCGTACCAAACGGGCACATCGTTGAGCATGGCCCAGCCAAACACGCCCGTGCCCACACGCAACTGCTCGGGCCACGGCTCTTCGTCGGGGTCGGGCACGGCCAGTACGCGGTAGCGGCCATTCTCGCTGTTGACGTAGTCAATGACAGCAATGCGCCCGCCAAACGTACCGACCGACACGTTGGGCCAACCCGAAAATTGCAAGGCGGGCCAGCCGTCGAACTCGATGCGGACGGGCGTGCCCACCTGCAAAAGGGGCAAATCCATGGGGCGGACAAAGATCTCGACGGCCAGCGTGGGCGAGTCGGGCATGATGGTCACGACCGGATCGCCTTCTTTGATCGTCTCGCCGATGCCCGCCCGCAGGGCCCGTACCACAAAGCCGTCTTGCGGGGCCAGGATAGAATATTGGTCGTTGCGGATGACAAGGTTGGCGTAGCGGTTGCGCATACTGGCCAGGTCGCCTTCCGAAGCGGCCAGCGAAGAAAGCGAAGAACTCAGGTCAGACTGCGTGCGGGCAATGCGATCCATAAAACTGGCACGCAGGGCATTGACCTCGATGCGGGCAATGAGGACGGCGTTCTGCGAGGCCATAAACTGGTTTTCGAGGGCCGTCAGGCGGGCCTCGGTTTCTTGCAGGCGCTGGCGGCGTTGTTCGAAGGAGGTCAGCGAAATGAGCCCGTCGCGGAAGAGGCTGTCGGCTCCGGCAAATTGCCTTTGGGCAATTTGGTAGTTGATCTGTCCGGCGCTGTAGTCGGCACTGTCGCTTAGCAACTTTAGCTCGGCTTGGCGCAGGCGGTTGCGGGTTTGTTCGAGGCTCAACTGCATGTTTTCGCGCATGGCCACCAACTGGTCGTTGAGGGCCTGCACCCGGCCTTGCGTGGCCAGAATGCCTTGCTGCTTGGCCGTGAGTTGTTCTTGCACGCGGGGCAGCAGCTCGGGGTCAAAAAATTCGGTCTTGATCTCACTGATGACCATGATCGTGTCGCCCTGGCGCACAAACTGGCCTTCGCGCACGTGCCAGTTGGCTACGCGCCCGGCAATGGCCGTCTCGATGGTCTGCGGCCGGTCCTGGGGGGTGAAGGCCGTGATGCGCCCAACCCCGCTGATGTTTTGCTGCCAAGGCAAAAACAGGCAGAAAAACAGCAAAACAAAAATGCCAATCAGCCACAGGGCCATGATGCGCCCAGCCCGGGGGGTGCTCAGGGTCGAGAGCGAATGAATGGGATAGCGGGGCATAAATTTGTCCACCTTATCCGAAGAGATGTTGAGCATAATATCAGACTAAATGTTTTGTAACACTTCCCAGGCATCGGCATTTTCGCGCAACGATTCGTACGTACCCTGTGCCAGCACCTTGCCTTCGCGCATCACCACCACGCGGTCGCAGGCATTCTGAAACACCGGGTCGTTGGAGACCGTCACGAAGGTCCAGGGACGTTCGGGATCGGTCAGGTACTGGGCCAGGCGTAGTTTTTCGCGCTTGTCGAGGTATTGGAGATAGTCGTTGAGAATCAGCAGCCGGGGGCGCGAGGCAATGCAACGGGCCACCATAAAACGATTGATGAACGCGTCGGAGAACTGGTGCCCGCCCGCCTCGATGTGCGTTTGCAGTCCTTCGGGAAGGGCGGCGATGGCATTGCCCAGCCCGACCATGTCGAGGGCCGTGCCAATTTCTTCGTGGCCGATGTGGCGTTTGCCCAAAGTAAGGTTTTCGAGCAGGGTGCCTTCAAAAAGCTCTTCCTGCGAGATGTAGTCGCTCACCTGATCGCGGAGGTCTTCGAGCATTACGTCGCGCAGCGACATGCCGTCCATCCGAAAGCCGCCCTGGTAGTCTTCGCGCAGCCCGGCCAAAATCTGCACCAGCGTGCCCTTGCCCGACTCGTTGGGCCCCGACAGGCAGATGCTCTCGCCGGGCGAGATTTCCAGGCTGATGCCCTGCAAGGCCGGACGCCGTTTGCCCGCGTGCTGATAGCGCAGGTCGTGGGCGGCAATGGCCACACCGCCCGCCTTGGCCGGAAAGCGCAGCCCGCCGGCCCGCTCCAGGCCCACGTCGGTCACGTTGCCTACCTTCTCGACGCCCACCAGCGTGTCGTAGATCACGTCAATGTTGAGAATGATTTTCTCGATGGAGCCGATCACCAGCACGATGATCAGTTCGGAGGCCACAAATTGGCCCAGCGTGATCTGCCGATCCACCACCAGGAAGGTACCAAAGGCCAGCAACGTAGCGATGATCACCGTTTTGAAAATAATCAGATAGACATATTGGGTCATCAGTACCCGGAAGTGCTGCCGCCGGAAGTCGAGGTAGCCATTGACGAGGGCATCGGTGCGCTCGACGGCCAAGTGGCTGCGGCCCGCCAACTTGAAGGTCTGCACCGTGCGGGCCATTTCCTCCAACCAATAGACCGTTTTGTACTTGTACTTACTCTCCTTGAGGCCCGTGGACAATCCCTTGGGGCCAGTTAGATAAAACAACAAGAAAACAGCCGTGACAATCAGGATGCCAAAAAAAACGAAGAACGAATTGTAGAAGGAGAGCAAAATCAGGCCGAAAACGATCTGCAACACCGCTTGCGTGATGTCAATGAGAATCTTGGGCAGGCCCTTCTGGATCGTAAGCACGTCGAAGAAGCGGTTGATCAGCTCGGGTGGATAAAACTTGGTCAGGGCTTCGGTACGAAAGCGCGGAATGCGGTAGGCAAACTCGAAGGCCGCCCGGGCGTACACCCGCCGTTGCAGCATCTCGACCATCGTGATCTGCATAATTTGCAGGCCGCCCGCGATCAGCACCCCAATCACGACCAGCACGATCAGCACCACCACCGTGTTGAAGACCATCCCGCCCGAGATCATCCCGATGATGGCCTGAATGCCCAGGGGCAGGCTCAGGTTGATAAACCCCATCGCGATGGCATAGACATAGATGATGTAGATATCCCGCTTTTCGACCTTGAGCAGGTGAAAAAGGCGCCGCACGGGCGTCATGGGCTTTTGGGGAGGGGCCTCGTCGTCGCTGACGAGCGAGCGCAGGGGAAAGGCTGCCAGCATGACCACCTTGTCGCCGTCTTCGGTGTGCAACTTGTCGAAGACAACTTTGGGGTCTTGCAAGCCCGTTTGGCCTCCTTCGGTGAACTCCAGGGCGTGCAGCCGATTGCGCTTGTCGTGGTAGAACAACACGGGCACCAGCCCTTCGTCGGTGCGAAAGGCCAGCACCGGATATTCGGCCTCCGAGAGCAACTGCGGCAACGACGCGCGCGGTACGGCGTGCCGGACGGGGATCATGCCGACTAGTTGGGCCTTCTGAATGAGGGCCCCGACCATCAACTCAATTTCGTCGGTATTGAAACTCTGCGTATCGCTGATACTCTCGCGCAACTGCAAGTAGTTGAAGGGCATGCGGCTGAGTTCGGCCATGCGCACGACGATCTCGGCCAGTTGATGTGAAGTCATAGAAGGAGAGAAATGCGACCAACGACCCAATCGGGCGGACGCCACGAAGATGTCGGATAATTACCCAGCAAAAATAACGAAAATGTACCCTCAATCTTGCGACATGCCGCATCTTTCCGGCAGGGTTACGTATTCCCGTGCTGATAGTTTGGCCTGCCACACCTGCGACGAAGGTCTGACGATGAGGGCTTTTTGGGCAATGGGCGGCTTTGTGATCACATGGTGTTCATCCACAAAGCGGCTGCTTGGGTAACAAAAGAAAAAACACGGTTGTAAGCCGTGTTTTGGGGAGCCCCCTGCCGGGATCGAACCAGCGACCTACTGATTACAAGTCAGTTGCTCTACCAGCTGAGCTAAGGAGGCACAAGAAAGAACAAGCCTTGCGGCTATTGGTAAAATGGTGCCCAGGACTGGACTCGAACCAGCATGCCCTAAACGAGCACTACCCCCTCAAAGTAGCGTGTCTACCAATTTCACCACCTGGGCAAAAAAAACCACGCCCCTCTACTGACGTGGTTGGTGATCCCGCTGGGGCTCGAACCCAGGACCCATACATTAAAAGTGTATTGCTCTACCAACTGAGCTACAGAATCGTAATTCGTAACTTTGACGTTACTTTTGCACTTCAACGTCCGCCCAAGGCTTTCTTCGAATTGCGGACGCAAATGTACTCGTATAACTGGTTCGATGCAAATCTTGTTCAGGGCTTTTTTGGTTCTTATGCTCGTATCCGGCCTTGCCCGTGCGCAAAGCCTGGCCAGTGCCGACTCGCTCTTCGAAGCCCAGAAGTTTCAGCGGGCCTTGTTGGCCTACGAAGCGGTGTACGCCCAAGGGGCCTATTCGCCGCAAATGCTGCTCCGGATGGCCCTGATCACCGAGGGCCTGGGGCGCCACCCCGAAACGCTCTACTACCTCAATCAATATTATTTGCGCCAGCCCGACCCCATGGTGCTGACCAAAATACGGGGCTTGGCCCGCCAACACCAACTCGTGGGCTACGAAGCCGCCGGGTTCGACCAACTACTAGGTGCCTGGCGGCGCTTTGGTTCCTACTTGCTGGGGCTGCTAGTGCTGGGTGCCGTGGCCATGCTCTGGGCCATGTGGCGCAACCGCCGCCGGGGCGAGACCACGCTCTATCACCCGCTGTTTTTTGCGCTCTTTGTGGGGGTAGCAGCCTTTCTGGCCAACTACGGCGATCGCTGGCAAATGGGCATCGTTACCGACGGGCCAGCCTATCTGATGCGTGCGCCTGCCGCCGGTGCACCCACCGTACGACGGCTAGCGGCCGGCAGTCGGCTGCAGGTGCGCGACCAGACCGACGTGTGGGTGGAAGTGCGCTGGGAAGGGCAAACTGCCTACGTGCATCGCCAATGCTTGCGATTATTTCATTAAGAATAATAGAAAATATCGGACATCGTGGTGTTTGATATTTTATGCGATCTGTTAGCTTTCGGCCAATTTCACTATTAATCCCAACACTTGATGAACAAGATTCATACTTTGGTTGGCGCAGTATGCTGCCTTGTCACACTGCTGCCCGGAGTATTGCACGCCCAAGACGACGCCGACGCCGACCTGACGCCCATTCCGCCCGACTCGATCTGGTCGCGGGGCGGCTCCATCAGCCTGACCTTCTCGAACGTGAGCCTCACCAATTGGGTGGGGGGCGGCCAAAGTGCCATCTCGCTGGGCGGCATTTTTGCGGGCCGCATCAAGCGCGAAACCAGCGCGTCCGTCTGGAACAACACCCTCGACGTGGCCTTGGGTGGTGCCCGCATTGGCGACAATACGCGTCTGTTCAAAAAAACCGACGATTTGTTGATTGCCACTTCCACGTACGGCTACAAGTTTTCCGAGCGTTGGAGTGCCTTTGCCAATGCCGAACTGCGTACGCAACTGCTGCCCGGCTTCAAGTTTGGCAACGACTCGTTGGGCAACGAAATCATCGAGCAGCGCATATCCAAGTTTATGGCGCCGGGGTTTTTGTCGGTTCGGTTGGGGATTCAGTACGCCACGCCCGTGTTTTCGGTGGGATTTGCCCCCATCAGCAACCGCCTGACGTTTGTGCTCGACGACAGCCTTTCGGCGGCGGGGGCTTTCGGCGTAACGCCGGGGAGCCGGGTGCTGTCGGAGTTGGGGCCTAACCTCAACGCCACCCTCGACTACAACCTCTTCGAGAATGTCAACTTCAAAACTATGGTCAACTTTTTTGCGGCCTACGCCACGTTGGGCAACATTGACGTGACCTGGGAAACGTTGCTGACCCTCAAGGTCAACCAGTACGTCACCACCAGCTTTGGCACGCAGTTGCTCTACTTCAACAACGTGGACATCGAGCAGGAAGACGGCACCGTGGGTCCCGCCGTGCAATTCCGGCAGGTGCTCACCATCAACGGGGTGTATAAGTTTTAGCCAAGTCTGTCATAAACCGCTGGAAAGCAGGTTACGTAAAGAAAGCATCTGCTCACCTAACCGCTGCCGTTTATGCCTTTTCTGGCCACCCCTCAGACCGAAAACAACCAGCCTATTCAGCTTTTCTACCTCGACACGGGCGGCTCCGGCCAGCCCGTGGTGCTCATTCACGGCTGGCCCGCCAGCCATCGCATGTGGGAAAGGCAAATAGCCGTGCTGGCCGACGCGGGCTTTCGCGTGATCGCCTACGACCGCCGGGGCTTTGGCGACTCGTCGCAGCCCTGGGGTCCCTACGACTACGACACCCTGGCCGAAGACTTGCGCAGCCTGGTGCTGGGACTCGATCTGCGCGACTGCGTGCTGGTGGGCTTCTCGATGGGCGGGGGCGAAGTGGTGCGCTATTTCACCAACTATGGTACCGACCGCGTGGCCAAAGCCGCACTGGTCAGCTCGATCATTCCGCTCGTAGCCCAAAAGTCCGACAACCCCGACGGCGTACCTGCCGAGGCCCTCGATGATATCTTGCAGTCGCTGCAGACCGACCGCGTACAGTTTCTGGAGGGTTTTGGCAAAAACTTCTTCAACGCCGACGACAACCCCGATACGGTGTCGGCTCAGCAGTTGTACTATAGCTGGAACGTGGCCGCCATGGCGTCGCCCCGTGCCACGGTGGAATGCGCCAAAGCGTGGAGTGGCACCGATTTCCGACCCGAACTAAAAAACGTGACCGTACCCACCCTCATCGTCCACGGCGATGCCGACCAGATCGTGCCCAAGGCTACCAGCGCCGATCAGGCAGCCAAGGGTATTGCCCACAACCAGTACGAGGTGATCACTGGCGGATCGCACGGGCTGAATGTGTCGCACGCACAGGCCTTCAACAAGATACTGCTCGGTTTTCTGGGGGCCTGAGGCATAATTGCGCAAAAACGTGCTTTTGCCGCCTGGTTTTTGGTCAAAAAACACTAGCTTGTTTCCGCAGTACCAATGTCCGCGAGTCCGTACACCGCTCGTGTACGGACATTTGCGGATACGTCCAAAAAGACAACGGAATGACGAAAACAACCGCTTTTTGGTCGGAGGTGGAGCTTAAGTCCGAAATTGGTAACAATGCCCTTTCCGACAAAGACGCCTATTTGCTCAACGTAGATCTGATCTTGTTCGACACGCGCCTGCGGAGCGAGTCGCTCGAATCGCTCTTCGATATGATCGGCCGTTTGCGCGCGTCGGATTCGCGCCAACGCGACCGACTCATCCGCAATGTGGAGCGCATTCTGGTGGACACTCGATTGCACCCTCAGCACTCGCCCATGCTGATAGGCTTGTTGCGCAAGCTTCGCCAGGCAGAAGATGTTCTCCCGGCTAGGGCAACCGAGCCGTTAGGTCGCTGAGCGGCGGCGCAAACGATTCGCCAAAAAACTCGAAGGGCAATTGGTCGCCCACGCGCGCCACGACGTCGGACTCGGCAATGGTTTGCTGGTAGGTTTCGTAGCAATCGAGCGCGGCGCGCATTCCTGCCTTGCCTGCCTCATCAATCGGCACCACGCAGTCTATGGCCTCGGGCCGCGATTGGCGAATCCGAAAGCCGTTCTCCAAAAACACGGGTGCATCCTTTTCGGGCATGGCCAGCATGGCCAACCGCCGCAGGTAGTCGGCACCCGCCTCGCGCATTTCCAGAAAAACCCGCTTGACGACTGCGTGGGTCACCAGGTGGTCGTGAAAGCCGCTCACGCCATAGACCGGATAGGTGACCACCACCGCGGGCCGAATGCGGGCGATGTGATCGGCGACGGCGCGCTCGAGCACGCGCGGGTCCAGCTCGGCCAAACGGCCATCGGGAAAGTCGTCCACCCGCATGTCGTCGAGCCGGAGGGTACGGGCCACGGCTTCCATCTCTTCGAAGCGCACCTGGCCCATCTGAGCTTTGCTAAGGCCCAGGCGCTCGCGCTGGCGGGTGGCCTCGCCTTTGGTGAGGGTATAGAGGCAAAGGCGGTGGCCCGCCGCTTTCTGGGCGGGCATGATGGCCGCCGGGCCGAACGACTCATCGTCGGGATGAGGAAAAATGTAAAGAATGGTGGCCATGCGGGCAATAACGTTTGGGTGAAGCCGGGGCAAAATAGGGAATAAACCCGGCACTCGATACGAAAGCTGTCGGCGGGGGGCTTAGCGGTTTCGCACCAGGTGGTGCACCCACCAGCGTGAAGGAAGGCAAGTGGCGCCGAGCGCACACCGACCACACCTGGCAGGGCAGGGAGCTGCCTTTCGGGAAGAAGCCGACGGGCAGGCGCTCATCGTGCCCTCAGGGCCACTGCACTCAGGCCCAGGTGCTCCGACACGGACTGGTGGTCGCATAGCGACAGCCGCAACTGCGTACATCCCGGTCGCAGGCCCAAGGTGCGTACGTGGCGGTTAGAAATGAACCAGATTTCGTCCCGGTCATTGGACAAAATCAGGTAGGCTTCGGCCGTTTCGGAGGGCGAGTGAACGCCCAACACGCGGTAGGCGCAGTCTGTCGAAAAGCCGCTCTGCAGCGGACGGGGCTGGGGCGCACGCTCGTGATCAAGTTGCGCAATGACGACGTACAAGTCGGGCAGCAGTGTAATCATTGGTCAAGGAAGAAGTCTAAAAAGTAAACCGAATATCGGCTGGTTTGCTAACGTAAATCTTTGTGGTAAGTTGAAGATATGACCTGTGGAGCTTTCCCCCGCACGCAGGAAAAAGCGTGAGGCATCAGGAAGAAAGCATCATCGCATGAAAAAAGTAATCATCACCAAAGGGCTGCCCGGCAGTGGCAAGTCCACCTGGGCCAAGGACTTGCAGCGTCGCCATCCGCAGGCCTACAAGCGCATCAACAAAGACGAACTGCGGGCCATGCTCGACGACGGTCATCACACGCCCCAGCACGAGGCCTTCGTCGTCGAAGTGCGCAACCTGCTGATTGGCCGGGCACTGGCGGCGGGCAAGCACGTCATCGTGGACGATACCAACCTCAACCCCGTGCACGAAGCCAACATCCGGGCATTGGTAGGCCAGTCGGCCCAGGTCGAGATCAAGGACTTTACGCACGTGGACGTCGAGACGTGCATCGCCCGCGATTTGCAGCGGCCGCAGTCGGTGGGTGAGCGCGTCATACGTCAGATGTACGAACGCTACTTGCTGCCGCGCCCGTCGCCGCCGCCGTTCAGGCCCGCGTTGCCCACCGTTGTGCTCTGCGACCTGGACGGCGCGCTGGCCCTGCCCCACGGGGATAATCCGCACGATACTCGCCACTTTGGCTCGCATATCCTCAACTCGGTGGTGGCCGATTTGCTGCGCGACCGAGCGGCAATCCTGATTTCCGCACGCGACGAGGCCCAACGCAGCGCCACCCAAGCGTGGTTGCAGCAACATCAAGTCATTTGCGAAGCCCTCTACCTGCGCCGCCCGGGCGACCGCCGCCCCGAGGCCCTCGTCAAAGGCGAACTCTACGAAAGGCACATCCGGCCCCACTTCAACGTGGCTTTTGTGCTCGAAGACCGCGACCAGGCTGTGGCCATGTGGCGAGCGCTGGGCCTGACTTGCCTGCAAACGGGGCCGGGCCATTTTTGAGGAATGAAAAAGCTGTTCAAACAAAGGCGGGACTTGCTTACTTTTACG
>DAIRSZ010000028.1:0-3611 GCA_036804165.1 Catalimonadaceae bacterium
CCAGGTGCGCGGCCGGGAAAAGCATATCCACCGGGCGGGTATTGGGCGGATAGAGGGTATCCACGGCCGTAATCGAAGCCTTGTCGCGCTCGCCCGTGTTGGAAAGTTGCAGCAGTTGGGTGCAGTCCGAGTCGCCCAGCAGCAAGTCCAGCGCCCCGTTGTCGGTCAGGTCGTAGGCCAGCACCGTCGAGCCCATGTGCAGCACCTTTTCGTCGGTGGGTGGCCCCTTTGGCGGTGCGGGCGTCGTGGGGCCGGGCCGTTCGAAGTCGAAGCCGCAGAAAAAATCAAACTCCACTTCGGTGCAGATGATCTCCCGGAAGTTGCCCCAGCAGTTGGAGCGTTTTTCGAAGGTAAAATCGCCGTTGTTTTTGTGGTATTCGAACAAGCCCCCCGTGCCGTAGGTGAGCACGTCCAGTAGGCCGTCGCCGTTGACGTCGGCAATGGCCGGAATATCCCCCGCCAGAATGGGCAAGTCGGCTACCTGGCCCGGGGCCGAGGCCAGCGTGGAGAGCAGCCCGTCGCGGAACAGTTCGAAGGCGGGCGGCCCGCCGGGGGGCGTCACGTTGCGGTAGATGCGGACGCTCCAGGTAATGGGCAGCCGCGTCTGGGTGAACAAATCGGGGCGGCCGTCGCCGTCGTAGTCGGCCACGCGGATCCAGCTATCGAGTTCGGGAAAGTAGGGTTCGTACTGGGGGTGATACACCCATTCGTAGCCCGTGGCGGTAGGCACGGCCCGGTAGGTACGCAACTGGTTGGAGGCGCGGTCGAAGACCAGCAGGTCGGGCACGTCGTCGTCGTCGAGGGGAAAGTTGGCAAACTGCACAGCGTTCATGCCTCCGGCCCAGGCGTTGCGCAGCGTATCGCTGCCCACGAGTACGGGCACGTCGTTGGCGGGCAGCAGCCGAAAGTTGTCGGCCGTCTGCGCCCACGCCGATGCGCAGGCCAGCCAACCCAGGATTGTCCAGCCAAAGATGCGTTTGCTCATGCCCTAAGGTAACGCCTGCAATCGGTTTATCCGTACACCCCGGCCGGATAGGGCCGTTCGGTTGGGCGGGTGGGTGACCCCTCCCCAGCCTTCCCTCCCCGGCCCTCCCTCCATAGTGATCACTTCCCCAGCCTTCCCTCCATAGTGAATCCCTCCCCAGCAGGGGGAGGGCCGGGGAGGGGGTCACTTCAAAAACACCTGCTATCGTACAACTCTTACCCGGTAAATACCGATATGCTGCACATTACCACATTCGCGTACGCCATTCTTACACGCCGGATTATATTTAAAACATTACAAATCGCACCTGAAACTTACATCAAAATGCAAGTCATTCGTGTATTTATTTGTTAAATCATTATGCTTGCGTCATCTTAGTAACAACTAACTGCACAAGCACCATGCGGTTTCTTTATTTCTACCGAGCAAAGCCTGGTGCTACCAGGTTTACGCTGAATTTCTTGGGCATTTTGCCTTGGCCCGTCCGGTGATCCCTTCGGCGGCCGAAGTAGAAGCCCAAGGCGTTGACTTAGGGGACATGAGTCCCCGCTTGCTACAAAAAGTGGAAGAACTCACCCTCTACCTCCTCGAACAAGAGCGCGGATCGCCGCCCGAACGCATCCAAGAACTTGAAACGGCCCTGACCAAACACGAAAAGCCATGAAAAACTGCTTTTATTTACTGATCTGTCTGTTGGTGCTGGTGGGCTGTCGGCGTGACGATGACCCCACGCCCGACCCTTGCGCCGAATTGCCCGCCCGGCTTGACTTTACGATGAGCAAGCGCTTTCTTGAGACAGCCGATAACGACTCCAGAACCAAGATTGACACGCTGGTACCTGATAGTATTTTCCTTACTTGGGATCAGATCGTCTTCACCGCCCCCGAAGGCTACCGTCAGTACGAATGGCAGGTCGGCTACGACGACCGCACCTGGAACACCCGCACTTTCGGGCTGATTTTTTCCAATCCTGTCGAAGACTTACCCGTTCGCCTCATCGTCCGCGACCCGATCGGCGTGGGTGCGCAGTGCCTCCCGGCCGGCGATACGCTCACCCGTGTGCTTAACGTTGTACCGAGAGATCAATCCCAGTTGGTGGGGCAATACAGGGGAGTACTCGTAGACTATCCCCAGGATACCGTACAGGTGGACATTACCTACAGTCAAGACCCCGGCATAGGCTACAAACTCTTCGGTCTAAATCCTGGCTGCGATCCATCTCGCTTCAACGGGCATGGTATGGTGAGGGGATACCGCTTCGGTATCTTGGCCGCAAAATCCCCTTATGATCAATGTCTTGCTCCCTTTGGCTGGATTAGTTTGGAAGAGAACGGCCAAAAAATCCGGATACAATACAGCATCGTCAACCATGTCTTCACTGCCGAGCGCACCCCCCACGTATTTCTTGGTCACCGTGTTGAATAAGCCACCTATGAAATCACTTCTCCTGTTTCTCAGTTTTATTGGGTTTTTCTCCCTTATATCTACCGTCACCTTCGCCCAGGAATGCATTGGGACTTTTAAGGGAATAGCTACCAACCCGGACGCCCCAAGCAACCCGGAAAAATCTGCAAAAGAAAACTTGTATTTCAATTGGTTGGTCGCCGAATACGCACAAAACTCTGCTTACATCGCGGGCAATACGCTCTCTTCCCCTTTTGACCAGGATCAGAACATACTCATATCGCATTTCGAGCTGAATAACGACCGTTTCCAGGTTCAGGACATTGACCAGGCCCTGCTGACGGCCAGTGACCACTTTGTGTTCGGGCGGTTTTTCAACGGGGGCCTAGAGTACAAATTTCGGTAACCCATCACGACCTCCCTCCCCGCCTCCAGCAAAAAGAGGCCGAGAAGTAAGAAAACAGGTTGCTCCAAGCACAAAAAAGCCACCCCGGTGAGGGTGGCTTTTCAATGGTCAGGAGCTAACCTTACTAGCGCTCGATCACTACTTTCTCAATCTGCGTGCCCTGGGCCGTGCGCACCGTCAGGCTGTAGAAGCCCGCTGGCAAATCCCCTACCGACAGCATGGCCTGACCCTGCGACGTGGTCAACTGGCGCACCGAGCGCCCGAGGGCGTCGTAGAGTATCAGCGTCACGGCGTCGCCGGCTGCCCAGCCGCTCACGCGCAGCTCGGTCCGCGCCGGGTTGGGGTAGGCCAATACCCGCAACGCCTGCTGCGCCGCCAGCGATGTGGTGGTTTCCGTAAAGCGGATTTCCCAACGTGTATCGGCCGTGCCGCCCGCGTGCGTCAGCGTCACTTCGGGCTGCAAGCGCAAGTCCACGCTCGTGTTCGACACCAGGTCTATCAACTGCACGCTGGTCGTGGTGGGCAAGCTGCCGAGGGCTTCGGCCGTCAGGGTATAGCTGCCCGCCGCGCCCGTCAGGGCCAGCGGTACGATCTGCATTTCGGGCGTTTCGCCTACCGAGTTGATGGCCAGCCACTGCCCCGTTTGGGCAATGCTGCTGAGCGTAGCGGCGCCACCTCCCAGCTTGAGGGCATCCAGCATCGGCTCGTAGTCGGCCTGGCTGCCCGGCCGAAAGCGGATGGTGGTCTGGTCGAGGAGCGCATCCTGCGCCGCAAGGTGCAGTTCGACGCGGGCCATCGGCGCTGCGACCGGGCCAC
>DAIRSZ010000028.1:3711-18044 GCA_036804165.1 Catalimonadaceae bacterium
TCCTGCGCCGCAAGGTGCAGTTCGACGCGGGCCATCGGCGCTGCGACCGGGCCACGCCCCCCCGTAGTGGCTTTAACACTCTCGGCAAAGTTGAGCGCGGCTGCTCCCGTAGCTTTCACGAAGAAACTCTCGGAAGAGCGGATGGTCGGGTCGGCACTGACGTTGGCTTCTACGACCTGATAGTTGTTCCCCGCACGCCGCACGTAGGCAAAAGGCGTCAGGTTGGAAGCCGAAGCGTTGTACA
Source organism: Catalimonadaceae bacterium (assembly GCA_036804165.1). Classification (GTDB taxonomy): domain Bacteria; phylum Bacteroidota; class Bacteroidia; order Cytophagales; family Flexibacteraceae; genus DAIMZG01. Next base: position 3,956 of record DAIRSZ010000028.1, read on the forward strand.
GGGTTGTCCAGTCCACGTCGGATGGGTAGGGGTTGCCGGGCAGATGCCAGCCGTCTTCGTCGGGGCCACCCGCCGCCGTAAAACTCAGCGGCAGGGTCAGTGTGCCGATCAGGGGCATCCCGCTGGTGCTCACCGTGCCGGGCGCGTCGAGGTAGGCGATAAAACCCCGGCCCATGGGCAGGCCCGACGTAAGGTTGCCCGGCGTCTTCCAGCCCTGGTTGCGGTCGCCCGCCACGGTTTCGTCGTACCAGAACAGGGTGTTAGCCGCGTTGTTGCTCAGGAAGAACGGGAAGTTGAAGCTACGCCCGCTCATGCCCATCGGCGTGCTCAGGTTGAAGTAGCGCGTCTGGTTGCCCACGAACCGCTGCATCACCACCTGACCCGAAGTCCGCGTCAGCGCGCCCGACGTCACGGGGGCAATGCTGGCCGTTTGGCTGGCCGTCGAAACCATCGTCAGCGTGTGCGTGCCCAGGGCCAGCGTACCGTTGTCGAGCAACAGTTCGTTACGCAGGCTCAGGTTATGCGACAGGCCCAGCACTGCGCCGTTGATCACCGACAAGTCGTGGAGGCTCAGCGGGCTGTCGCCGCCGAGGGTTTGGCCGGAAGCCGTGCCCGCGAAAATCAGTTGGCTGCCGTTGCCTGCCGTCAGGGTGCCGTTGTTGATGAGGCTCGTGGCCACCGTGAGCGTGCCGTTGAGGGTGAAGCTGGCGCCCGCCTCGATGGCCACCGACTTGACGCTAAAGCTCTGGCCAGTGCCCAGCGTAGGCATATTGGGTGCCGTAGCCGGGATCACGGCGTCCTGCGTAGCGTCGGGCACACCGCCTACCCAGTTGGCCGGGTTGCCGAAGTTGGTGTTCTGACCGCCCGTCCAGCTACCCGTAGCCAGCGGCGCCTCGCAGGTGAGATTGAGCACAAAGTTACCCCGCACCGTGCCGAAGCCCGTTACGTAGATGTAATAGTCGGTGCCTACCTCCGAGCTGAAAATCACCTGCGACTGCAAACTACCTGAGTCGTCGTTGCCGCCTACGCACACCAAACTGTCGCAACCGCCGCTGTACACATTCAGCTTGGTATCGAAGTTGTTGGGCGAGCCAAACGTGTTGACATTCACGCTGTCGCCGGTACCTACGAAGGTGTACCACACCCCGAAGCTGCCCGGCGCGGTGCCGCAGCTACTCGTCGGCCCACCCGTGCCCGTGGCCCCCAGGTTGGTACCCGCTAGCCCATTCGTGCCGCACGTCACCGTGATGGCATCCCCGCACAGGTCGTTGGCGGGCACCGGAAACAGCGTCGTGAAGCTCACCGTGTTAGAAAAATCGCTCTCTAGCTCGGCCGCGCACAAGGCCCGCACCCGCGCCTGGTGCTGGGTGCCCGAGGCCAGACCCGTCAGCGTCAGCGTCGTGGCCGTCGTCGTGTCGGCCGTCCAGGGGCCGCTGGTGCCCACCCGGAACTCTACTGCGTAGCTCTGGGCCGTCGCCGATCCCGTCCAGTTGAGCGTCGCGCTGCTGAGGGTCACTTCGCTGGCCGCCAGGGCCGTCGGTGGCAAACACGCCGGGGGAGTTGTACAGCTCAGGTTGAGCACAAAGTTGCCCCGCGCCGTGCCGAAACCCGTTACGTAGATGTAATAGTCGGTGCCTACCTCCGAGCTGAAAATCACCTGCGACTGCAAACTACCTGAGTCGTCGTTGCCGCCTACGCACACCAAACTGTCGCAACCGCCGCTGTACACATTCAGCTTGGTATCGAAGTTGTTGGGCGAGCCAAACGTGTTGACATTCACGCTGTCGCCGGTACCTACGAAGGTGTACCACACCCCGAAGCTGCCCGGCGCGGTGCCGCAGCTACTCGTCGGCCCACCCGTGCCCGTGGCCCCCAGGTTGGTACCCGCTAGCCCATTCGTGCCGCACGTCACCGTGATGGCATCCCCGCACAGGTCGTTGGCGGGCACCGGAAACAGCGTCGTGAAGCTCACCGTGTTAGAAAAATCGCTCTCTAGCTCGGCCGCGCACAAGGCCCGCACCCGCGCCTGGTGCTGGGTGCCCGAGGCCAGACCCGTCAGCGTCAGCGTCGTGGCCGTCGTCGTGTCGGCCGTCCAGGGGCCGCTGGTGCCCACCCGGAACTCTACTGCGTAGCTCTGGGCCGTCGCCGATCCCGTCCAGTTGAGCGTCGCCTCATTTTGGGTCACATTGCTGGCCGACAAACTGGTTGGCACCGGACAGTCTGGCGCCAGATCCACCTGGAAATTATCTATTAATATCCGAAACTGATCAGGCTCTGAATAACCGTGCAGCCCTACGAAGTAGCTGCCCGTGGTGGTAGGGATAAAGACAAATTCCGCTGACTGGTAGGCTACGTTGTTGAACGACCCCAGATCGCCCAGCAGGGTGGTCATGGCCGTCACCGTAGCACTGCTGCCGATGTGCACCTTCAACTGCTCGGGGAAAGTGGACGATTGCGTCCGGTAGCCAAACCGTACTACGTAGCTGGTGCCCGCCGTCAGGATCAGTTCGGGCGTATAGACCCAGTCGTCCATGTCCAGCGCCGCGTTCCAGCGGATAGCTAGCGCATTAGGTGGCGACTGCACCAGGCTCGTGGACAAGAGGGTTACCCACGTGTGGGTATCGTCATTGAGGTTTTCGACCGTCCAGCCGCAGGGCAGTGCCGGGGCCGTTTCGCCGTCAAAGTCCTCTGTATAGGGGAAGGTGCTGATGACGGGCGGGGTGCACTGGGCCCAACCCGCAAGTGGCGGACTCAGCCAAAGCAACCCCAGCAGGGCAATCCATACTTTGCTAGTTGCGTAGTTTTTTTTCATTGAAACAGAAATAGAAGGGTTTATGATGGGATACATTACATCTTGTGACCGCGTGACCGACCAACTTGCACAGTGGGAACTGACCACATCGCGTTTCCAAAAAAATAAGTACAGTTCATACAGCAAAAGCCATATTGCGCCCAATAAAAGCTAATTTAAAATAGCAATCAACCCTTGTAGTAAAAAAAATTACTTTTTATTTCATAAAACACCCGACGACGAAATTGGCATTTATTAACTATTTCTTGCTTCAGATAAAATAAATTTAAGATCAAGGCATTAGCCAATAAAAAAGGAGCCTAAAGCTCCTTTTATTTTCAAGCAAAACCTTGCAAAATATTACAAGAATTCCTCTTGCACGTCGCAGGTGGACTCTTTCCCGATTTTATCAAAGTTTTTTTCTAGCCACTCATCAGCCGCCGCATGGCCCTGCTTGCGGAGCTGCCGAATGAATGACCAGTCGGCGTTGAGCTTGCTCGAAGCCCCATAGAACGCGATCTGTGAAGTGGGAGCCACGGCATGAATGCGCAAATCGCGCAACTTGTTCTCCAGGTTCATACCCCGGGCCAGCATCTTCTGCACAAAATTGACCCGCCGCATTTCGTGCATCAGGCTGGCGTTGAAAGAAATTTCGTTGGCCCGGTTGCGGATTTCGTCGGCCGTTTTGGGGATGTAATCAATCTCGATGGGATTGATCTGGATCAGGACAATGTCGGCCGCCTCGGCCTTGTCAATCAGGGGGAAAATGGGCGGATTGCCCATAAATCCCCCGTCCCAGTAAGCCTCGCCCTCAATTTCGACGGCCTTGAACAAGTACGGCAAGCACGCCGACGCCAGCACGGCATCGGCCGATATTTCCCTCATATTGAACACCTTGGCCCGAGTAGTACGCACGTTGGTGGCACAGACAAACAGCTTGGTGCACTCGCAGGTGCGCAAGGCTTCAAAATCAATGAGTTCGAGGAGGATTTGGCGCAGCGGGTTGATGTCGAGCGGATTGAACTGGTAGGGCGAAAACACGAGCGAGTACATGTCGAACAGCAGATAGGCCGGAGAATAGTCGAGCCGCCTACTGTTGAAGCGCTTGTCGAGCAGACTGGGCTGCAGCAGGCTGAAACGCTGGCTCCGCGAGATGGCCCGCCAGAAGCGTTCGAGCAGTTCGAGGGCGCCCTGGCGGCCGTTCTGGTGGATGCCGTAGGCCGCCACGGCCGCGTTCATAGCACCCGCGCTGGTACCGCAAAAGGCGTCCATGTGCACCCGTCCATCTTCGAGAAAGCGTTCGAGCACGCCCCACGTGAAGGCCCCGTGCGAGCCGCCCCCTTGCAGGGCCAGGCTAATTTTTTTCTTGCCTTCGGCAGGGTACTTGCGCGTGGCCTGCTGGGCTTGTTCGACCCGTTGGGGGCGGTCGGTCTGGGGTTCAATAATGGCCATATATGTCAGTAAAATAATTCGCAGCAGCAGGCCTGCCCCGCCTATCCGATGCGCTACTGGGCTGTCCAGCCGCCATCTACGGGCAGCGAGATGCCCGTCAGCGTGGTGGCCGACTCGGCCGCCAACATTAGGGCTGCCTGTCCGAGCAGCTCTACGGGCACAAAGTCTTTGACCGCCTGCTTCTTGAGCATCACCTTCTCGATGACTTCCGTCTCGGACATCTGGTGCGAGCGGGCCTGGTCTTTGATCTGCCCTTCGACGAGGGGCGTCTTGACGTAGCCGGGGCTGATGGCATTGCAGGTAATGTTGTAAGGTGCTCCCTCCACGGCCAGGGCTTTGGTAAGGCCCGTCACGCCGTGCTTGGCGGCGATGTAGGCCGATTTGTACTCGGAGGCCCGCAGCCCGTGCGCCGAAGTAATGTTGATGATGCGCCCAAACTGCCGGGCTTTCATGCCTGGCCAGGCGGCCCGGCTGGTGTGAAAGGCCGACGTCATGTTGATGGCGATGATAGCATCCCACTTTTCGGCGGGAAACTCGTCAATGGGAGCTACAAACTGGATCCCAGCGTTGTTGATCAGCACGTCGAGGTGGCCAAAGGTGCTTTCGGCCAGTTGCACCATCTCGGCGATCTCGGTCGGCCGCAGCATGTTGGCGGGCGAATACACCGTCCGGACGCCAAATTCCTGGCCGATCTGAGCGGCAATGTCGGGGCCTTCTTTTTCGAGACCGTTGAAAAGCACACCGTAGCCCGCCCGGGCAAATTCGCGGGCGATGCCCAGGCCAATACCACTGGTACTACCCGTGATGAGAACACTTTTGTTACTTTGCATAGTGATCAGTAGGTTTTAGAAACGCATACGCAAATATGTCATCGTTGCCTACGACACTTCCCTAATTAAGTTGACTTATTCCGGGCTGCTGCCCCTGGTTTGGCATTTCTTCCGAATCTGTTACCTTTGCCCTTGGCAAATCAGTACGATCAGCTCCTGCTGAACCCCCCCAGGACCGGAAGGTAGCAAGGGTAGGTGGTTGAGCGATCGGTACTTGGTTTGCCATTTTTTATTTTCTCCCCTTGGTGTTCCCTCACGGGCGTGCCATTCTGGCCGCACGTTCGATGCAGGCCTGCCACTTTGGCATTCGCACAGATCCTCGATCACAAGAATGTGTGTAGGTACACGATTTGCTCAAGGTGAATCCGAACCTAAACGGAGAAAAATCATGAACCTGCTGGATAATAAAGTTTTGCTGCGGGAGTTTGGCGGACGTGCCAGCCTGCTCAATACCCTCAACGGAGGCATAGCGTCGGCCCTGGCCACCCTTACTTCCACCGATGAAGGTCTTATTTTTGAGGTGCGGCTGCCTTCGGTCTCTCCCGATGCCCTGGGCGTGTTTGTGCACCAACGTCACCTGCTGGTACGGGCCGAACTTACGGATCGGGACGAGTACGCCACTGATTTGCCCATGCCGCTCTATTTTCAATCATTTCCCCTGCCTCCGGTGGCCGATACTGACCATATCGAGGTTTTTTACGAGGAGGCTACGCTGCGCATTTTGGTGCCCTTTCAGCAGCCAGCCGACCCGCGCCGCATTCCCATCAAGCGCAACACCTAAAGCTTAGGGACAGCCGCCAAAAGCCACCGCCTGGCGGTGGCTTTTTTTTGGAAATAGCTCGATGATCACGAAAGTGGTGGCCCCCTGGTGGCAGCAATCCTTCACGACGGCGGGGTTGGCGGACGTTACCGCCGTCAGCCCAAGGTGTGCGCGTGGGCGTAGAGTTCGGCCTCGGCGGCCGTAATGGTTTTGCCGCACATGATCACGAGCCGTTCGGTGACGTTGCGCAGCTCGCGGATGTTGCCCGTCCACTCCAGCGCCTGCAAATATTGCATGGCCTGGGGGGCTACCTCCTTGGGGGTGGTGCCATACTCGGCGGCGATGTCTTCCAAAAATTTGTTTACGAGCAGCGGGATGTCGTCGCGGCGTGCGCGTAGGGGGGGCACCGGAATGAGGATTACCCCAAGGCGGTGGTAAAGGTCTTCGCGAAAACGGCCTTCGGCGATCTCCTGCCGCAGGTTTTTGTTGGTAGCGGCCACCACGCGCACGTTCACCTTTATTTCTTTGGTACCTCCCACGCGGCTGATCTTGCTTTCCTGCAAGGCGCGCAGCACTTTGGCCTGCGCCGAGAGGCTCATGTCGCCAATTTCGTCGAGAAAGAGCGTGCCGCCGTGGGCCTGCTCGAACTTACCGATGTGCTGCTTGATGGCCGACGTAAAAGCCCCTTTTTCGTGTCCGAAAAGCTCGCTCTCGATCAGTTCGCTCGGGATAGCGGCGCAGTTTACCTCCACGAAGGGCTGCGCGTTTCGGGGGCTATCGGCGTGCAAGGCGCGGGCCACCAGCTCTTTGCCCGACCCGTTGGGCCCCGTAATGAGCACCCGCGCCTCGGTGGGTGCCACCTTGCCAATTGTTTCGCGGAGGTGTTGCATGGCCTCCGAGGTACCCACCATTTCGGAATGACGCGCCACTTTCTTGCGCAGCACTTTGGTCTCGGTCACGAGCGACGACTTGTCGAGGGCATTGCGTACGGTGACCAGCAGCCGATTCAGGTCGGGGGGTTTTTGAATAAAATCGTAGGCGCCCTTTTTGGTAGCTTCCACGGCTGTCTCGATGGTGCCGTGCGCCGACACCATAATAAACTGCGTGTCTATTCCCATTTCCCTAACTTTTTCGAGCACTTCCAGGCCGTCTAGTTTGGGCATTTTGATATCGCAAAGCGCCACGTCGTAGCGGTTTTGTTGCAGCAGGCTCAGGGCTTCTTCGCCGTCTTTGGCCTCTTCGACGGTGTAGTGCTCAAACTCCAGAATCTCTCTCAGCGTGGCGCGGATGGCCTTTTCGTCGTCAATGATCAGAATGTAGGGCATAGAATATCGGTTGGGATGTCAATAATACGAGGTTTCGGGCCGGAAAGCCAACCACGGCAACTGGCGGATGGGTAGCCCCTTTCAACCCAAAAACCAACCTCTCTTCCCAAACAGCCCGCTTCAAAACGGGTCGCTCCCTAGCTTGTGGTTTCATACGCATCCGCAAGGGCACCGAGCCTGTTGAGGCTGCGTTCTTGTTCCACATTTTTGTCTCATGTCCGAAGTATCTACAGCGCACAAACCGCCCTTGTCCGTTCCGGTAGCGAGTCCGGCTGCGAACGCTTCGCCGACGGACACCAGGGTGCCTCCCCTGTCGGTCGGCCCAGCGGCGATCAGTCACGCGCAGGCCTACTGGCTTTGTCAGGTGGCCGGCTGGTTGCTCTATGGCGGTTTCCTGGCCGTTATGTACTTGCTCAACGACCGTACCAAGCTGGGTCTTCACGAAGGGCTCTCCATTTTTTTCCTGTGTTTGTTCGGGCTGCTCTACACGCACGGCTTCCGGCTGCTGATCCACCGCTATGGTTGGGCGCAGTGGCCCTTGCCCCGGCTGGTACCACTCATTTTGCTGGCCAATGTGGGCATGTCCGTCGGTTTTGTGAGCAGCATGTACGGCACCGAGCGGTTGCTGGGTCTCCAGCCGCCGGGCGTCATTGACCTGGGCGTGATCTACGTCATGCTCATCAATTCTACGTTCATATTTTTTATGTGGTCGCTGATGTATTTTGCGGCCTACTTCTTTCTCAACTACAAGAAAAAGGAGATTGAGCGACTCGAATGGGAAAGGGCCATGCGCGAGTTCGAACTCAACCAGTTGCGCTCGCAGCTCAACCCGCACTTTGTTTTCAACGCGCTCAATACCATCCGGGCCCTTGTCGCCGAAGACCCTTCCAAGGCCCAGCAGTCCATCACGCAGCTTTCGAACTTGCTGCGCCATTCGTTGCTGGCCACCCGGCGGCGCACCATTCCCCTCGAAGAAGAAATGCGCACCGTGCGCGACTACCTCATGCTGGAAAAGCTCCGCTACGAAGACCGGATGCACCTTACCTTCGACATAGATGCCAGCGCGCTGACCGTGTGCTTGCCCCCAATGATGGTGCAAACGCTGGTCGAAAATGCGGTCAAGCACGGCATCGCCCGGCAAAAGGCAGAAGGGTTCATTGCCCTGAAGGGGCGCGTGCACAAAGGTTGGCTGCACCTGACGATTCGCAACAGCGGCACGCTGGCCACGCCCGGCGACACCACCGGATTTGGCGTACGCAACACCCGGCAGCGCCTGCAACTTCTTTATGGCCAACCCGATCTGTTTACGCTTCATCAGGAAGGTACTCACACGGTGGTGGCGCAACTTCAAATCCCCCTCCAACCATGAATGCTCTCCTCATTGACGACGAACGTTTGGCCCGGGCCGAATTGCGGCGGCTGCTCGAACCACACCCCCAGATCCGCATCGTTGGTGAAGCGGTGAATGGCGAAGACGGCCTCGAAAAGATTCACGCCCTCAACCCCGACTTGCTCTTTCTCGATATCCAGATGCCAGGCAAAAATGGCTTTGAGCTACTCAACGAGCTGACGGGCCGCACACCCCGCATCATTTTCACAACGGCCTACGACGAATACGCCCTGCGGGCCTTCGAGTTTAACGCCCTCGACTACCTGCTCAAGCCCATCGAGGCCGACCGGCTCGACGCGGCCTTGCGGCGCTTGCAGGAAAAAGACGAAGACCCTGCGCTGCCCGAACGCAGGGTCGAGCCAGGCACCCGTCCGCTCGGCGAGCAAGACCAGGTGTTTGTGAAAGATGGAGAAAAGTGCTGGTTTGTCACCCTGAGCAAGGTGCGCTTCTTCGAGTCGGTGGGCAACTACGTGCGCCTGCACTTCGACAACCAACGGCCGCTGATCTTGCGCTCCCTCAATGCCCTCGACGAGCGGCTCGACCCCAACGTTTTTTTCCGGGCCAACCGCAAGCACATCATCAACTTGCGTATGATCGAAAACATTGAGCCGTACTTCAGTGGCGGGCTGGTGGTACGCCTCCAGGGTGGCGAACGGATCGAGATCTCGCGGCGCCAGGCCATTCGTTTCAAAGAATTGCTGAGCCTGTAAAAAAAAACAGCCAGACCCACCACAGTCTGACTGTTCAAACAACCTACTTAATACACCAAATCAACCAAAGGTTGGCAGCGAAGGGAGGAGTCGAACCTCCGAATGACGACACGCGTCCCGAACTACTGCTTCGCTAATAGATTTACGATCTATTTGATACCCAAAGGTAGAAGGTCAAATAGATGGGTGCAAATTTTTGTATGCGAATGCGCGTTTTTTAGCATTTCCGAAATCGTAAGCGTCTCGCTTTGAAGCATTTGCAATATTCCACCCAGATGTGGCCCTTGGGCTGAACTACACACAAAGCAGTGGCTTCTGAAACGGATAAGGCAAAAAAAAACAGCCAGACCCACCACAGTCTGACTGTCCAAACAACCTACTTAATACACCAAATCAACCAAAAGTTGGCGGCAAGCACAGGAGTCGAACCTGTTGGCGAAGTAAAAACCCTCCGCTACTCCGAGTTGGCTTGCAAATTGTCAGCGGGATGTGCCTCACTGACAATACAAACTTACGTGATGGGCGATGTGCCTAACAAATATTTCATTTGGGAAGGGCTTTTTTTTTGATATTCATAATTGATGGTTGCGTACGCCACACAACATCAAGAAAAGCATCCGAATTTGGCGTGCATTATTGAAATTTCGCAATCAGTTGCGCAGAGAATAATGTAGTATTTGTTTATGCAAATACTAACATGTGTACAGGCACCTACTTGATGAGGACACGCTGGCGACGAGGCAGTCCTTCTTGTGGGCGCACCTCTAGCCAGTAGATGCCCGCCGGCACGGTTGGCACCTGCAACTTTTCTGCTAGTGGCGCCGGCCACTGGTGCCGAAGTCGGCCGAGGCCGTCGTAGAGGCTTGCGCTGACCGCACCGTGCCCCTGGGCCGCAAGCCAAAGCTGTCCGTTGCGCTCCACGGGGTTGGGAAAAACCAAGGACGCGGGCAAATCTTTGGGGCGAGGCAAGTGGGTTACTACCTGATTGTAGTGCGTGGCGGCGGCGGCGGCACTGCTCATGAGCTCCTGAAGGGTGTTGGCCGCGTGCAGGGCAAAACCAACCCGCACCGAGTCGCCCGGCAGCACACTCAGGGGGCCGATGCCCACTACCTGCGCCACATTTTTGCCGATGCCCCCCTGCCCAGCCGTGGGCACCAAGGTGCCCGAAGCAAGCGTGGCAAACTTTTCGGCGTCCGAAAAACCGTCGGTCAGGGCAATGCCTCCTTCCGATCCGTCGAGGGCGAGGCTGTAGGCATTGGGTAAGCCCGCTTCGGTGAGTAGTTGGACGCCCACAAAATTTTGCTGCTCGGCGTCGGTGACATAGCCGAGCCGGAAACTGCCGTTCCAGAAGGCCCGGTCGCGCAGGCCATTGGCCGACACTTCCCAGTCGGCAAAAAGCCCCACGTACAGCGTAGTCAGGGCGGTGTCGCTCAGGTGGCGCAGGGTGTACTGCACCAAGAGGTACTGGTCGTGCGGGGGCGACCGCCACGCCAGCGTTTGCTGCTGCACTTCGAGCGGCAGCACGTTAGCCCGCTGCAATGGATCTACCCTGAACACACTCCGGAGGGCGTAGTCTGCCCCCGGAAAAACGTCTTCGCTCACGTTGAGCACCGACGCAAAGCCGTCGGATAGGGTGCCAGGCACACTTCCCCGCACGGTGCTGGCCACCCGATCGGGTGCAGTGGCCAGCATCAGACCCATTTCGCCCAGCAGTTGGTTCTGGCCGAACTTCCACCCCAACCCCGGACCGGTGTGGGGCTGCTGATAGCCAATTCGCCCCACACTGGTGATAGTGCTCGCAATCTGATTCTGCCGGATATTGACGTACGGGGCATTGAGGGCAATCCGAAATGTTTCGCGGGCCTGATAGCCGGGCTGCTGATAGACAATCTCGAACGCTACTTCCGTGTCGTCGGGGGCATCGGGCAGCACCCGCACCACAAAGGGCTGGCCTTCCTGACTTACGAGCTGGAGGGTGGCCAGGCTGCCGAGAGCAGCCACCGAGTCGAGCATTTGCACATACGGGCTGGTGCTGCGCAACGTAGCTTGCAACTCGGGCTGCGTTGGCTGAAGAAAATTTTGGTACACGCCCCAGATCAACAGCGTGTCGCCGCTTTGCAACAGGTCATTTTTCTGATCCGTCACCGTCAGGCCCACCGTGCGCACCGAGGGCGTGGCAGTGGTCAGTGCCCGGTAGAGGTTGATCCGGCCCGCCCCTAGCCGTCCGGCAAAATCGGGATTGAGCGAGTCAATGCGGTCGGCCGTGGTGCGCAATTGTTCTTTGAGCTGCAAGCCGCTGTAGGAAGGAAAAACCGACTTGACCAGCGCGGCCGCTGCCGTTGCAATGGGGGCCGCCATCGAGGTGCCCTGCTCATAGCCGTAGGCATTGTTCCAGAAGGTGCTGTAGATGCCCACACCGGGGGCGCAGACGTCCACGGCAGTGTTGTAGCTGGAAAAGTTGGCCTTGAGGTCGTTGTTTTGAGTGGCCGCCACGGACAATACCTCTGTGTAGGAAGCTGGAAAGAACAGGGTGGCATTACTACTGTTGCCCGCTGCCGCCACCACCAGCGCGTCCCGGTTGAAGGTGGCGTACTGTACGGCGTCCTGCCCAAATTTAGACCGCGTGGTGCCCCCCCACGAGCAGTTGATCACGGCGGCCCCCATGTCGGCGGCGTAGATGATGCCGTCGAAACCGTGGCTGATCAGGCCTACACCGCCCGGTCCGCGCGTGTCGTCGTCGGCGGCTGCCTTGACGGGCAACAGCCGACAGCGATAGCCCACACCCGAAACGCCGATTTGGTTATCGGTGGTAGCCCCGGCAATGCCAGCCACGTGCGATCCGTGTTTGTTGTTGGAACCCATCACCATCGGGTCGTTGTCGGGCGAATGGGCCAGGTACGTCGCTCCGGCAAAATCCCACCCCCGGTAATTGTCCACGTACCCGTCGTTGTCGTTGTCAATGCCGTCTATGGGATCGGCCAGGTTGAGGTGGAGGTTGTCCACCATATCGGGGTGATCCCAGTCCACACCCGAATCCACGATGGCCATCACCACTTCGGTGCTGCCCTTGCTCACTTCCCAGGCGTCGAACGCCCGAATTACGCTCAGGTAGGTTTGGAAACTATTTTGAGGATCGAGCGGCACGTGCAGCACTTCGTAACAGAAGCGCGGCTCGGCATAGGCCACTTCGGGCAGGGCCGCAAAGGCTGTCGCCACCTGCGCGGGGTCCGCCGGGGCATCGTACGCGACTTCGTAGAGCAACCGCAGATCTACGGGCGTGGCCGAGGCTTGCGTTCTGGCGACGGCAGGCGGATGGTGGTGGGGAAACAACTGCCGGACTTCCGTTACGGCGTACTGCGCGGCGAGTCGGTCAAAAGCTGCCGATGACAGCACGCTCCCGGCCGACGACTCGTGCGGCGGCCGCACCTTGAGCAAAAAAGTCTGGGCCACATACGCAGCCCTTTCGGATTCGACGGTTGCCTGCGCCGCACTTTTGGCTAGCGGTACGCACACCAGCCACGCCATTATCCAGAAAAAGGGCTTCGCCATAGCTTAGGTAGTCACTGTCGAAGTCAAATATACCTAAATTGGCTCGTTAAAAGGGTTTTTGTAAGATTTTAATGACAATTGCAAACAACGCGGGATAAAGCAAAAAACAGTCAGGCCCACCACAGCCTGACTGTCCAAACAACCTACTTTATACACCAAATCAACCAAAATGGCTGTAAGGGAAGGACTCGAACCTCCACGAAGACGTTAGTCCAGATCAGCCAACTTATGAATACATATACTGGCCAAGCTGAATTTGTGCGCTACCTCCACCCTCGGGACAGGAGGGTATGTCTGCCAATTTCACCACCTTACACTGTGATCGAAAGCCGTGTGCTTTTATCCGATGACACAAAACTATTTTCTATCCGCCTTTCTTGCAATATACGTAACGATAAAGCTCATTTATTAAAACAATTTTATAAAAAAGTTGTTTAGATTAAATTATTTTTAATTTGCCTAGAACCAAATGACACCAAATTCTGAAATTGACAATGTGGATCTGAAGATCCTCAAGCTGCTGCTCGACAACGCCAATATGCCCTATACCGAAATTGCCAAGCGGGTATTCGTTTCGGGCGGCACGGTGCACGTCCGGATGCGCAAAATGCAGGACATGGGTATTGTGACGGGGGCGCAGCTCAAGATTGACCACACTCGGCTGGGCTTCGACATTACGGCTTTTTTGGGGGTGTATTTGGAGCAAAGCTCTGTCTATGACGATGTCCATCGTGAACTGGCCGAGGTACCCGAAGTGGTGAGCATGCACTACACGACGGGTATCTACAGCATTTTTCTGAAAGTCATTTGTCGCGACACCAAGCACCTGCGCAACCTGCTGCACGACAAAATCCAGCGCATCCCCGGCATCCAGCGCACCGAAACCTTCATTTCACTTGAGCAGAGCCTCAAGCGCTCTGTCAACCTCGATTTGTAAGGTACTTGTGGGGAAAGCATCAGCAAATGGCGGTGACCCCCAAGGCATTTCCCTCGCTGGCCACCAAAACAAGATGGCTAATTTGAACCCCCGGCCATGAGCGGAATAATATGGTTGTTGCCTTCTCATGTTTGAACTAACCTTTGCTGGCCGGCTTATCCTGATAAAGCTCACAAGCATCCAAGTGATTTATGGCTATATTTGATCCCCGCCGAAACATTTGAAGATCAAACACTTTAATAGTGCATATTGACGGGAACCTAGGCTACACCGTTTTGTTAATCACTGCATAGAACCATTCTAAACTACCTTGCTATGAGCAAAGAAACCCAGTTGATAGAAGAG
>DAIRSZ010000029.1:0-17947 GCA_036804165.1 Catalimonadaceae bacterium
TCAGCAAGGCGTCGGCTTGCATGCTGGCCTCGCGTTCGGTGATCTCGGCTTTTTCTTTGGCCTGTTCCACCATCACGCGCCCGGTGTCTTCGGCCGTCTTGAGGGCCTTGAACAACGAATTTTCTACTTCGCGCAGTTGGCGCACCTCCTTCTCGCTGTTTTCTAGGCGCAAACGCAACTCCCGATTTTCGTCTTGCAGGCTTTCCCAGGCCTGCGAAAGCGAGTTCAGAAAGGCCTGCACCTCGTCGGCGTCGTAGCCCCGAAAGTTTTTTTCGAAGGTTTTCTGCCGGATTTCAATGGGCGTAATCTTCATGTCGGGATAAGCTAAACAGAAAAGTGAATGATGAGTCGGGAAATGCGGGACGGCTAAGTTATTCATAACCACCAAAAAAATTACATGAAGGGGTCTAATTCCCTATTGATGGCCTATTGGGCCGGGAAGTGCAGTTGCCAGACCGACAGGGTGCGGTCGTCGCTGCCCGACACGAGCAGGTGCTCGTGGGCGGCCCAGTGCAACTTGTTGACCGACGTGCCGTGGCCCGCGTGCCGGGCGCGGTCAATCACCTTGAGCAGGCGAAAGTCGGTGGCATCCCACACCTTGACGGATTTGTCCATGCTGCCCGTGGCCAGGTGCGTACCCGTCGGGCTATAGACAAGGTGGTTGATGGCAAACAGATGGGCCACCACTTCGTGGGCCGGGGCGTAGCCTTCGCTCACTTCCCAGACCTTGAGGCGGGCATCGCGACTGCCCGAGACCAGCCACTGGCCTTCGGGCGAATAGGTGAGCGAGAAAACCGAGTTTTGGTGCGCCCGCCAGGCGTAGCGCACGGCCAGCGTGACGGGGTCGAGCACCCGGATGTAGTGGTCGCTGTAGCCCACGGCGATCTCGTAGCCCGAGGGGTGAACGGCCACGCAGCGCGCGCTGACGGGCGCGTAGGTGGCCGTTTGCTGCGTAACCAGGCTCTGCGTATGCAAGCGCAATACGCGCCCTTCGCTGGTGGCTACGTAGAGGTCGTCGCCCCGGGTCTTGAGGTCGAAGATGGCCCCGGCCGTAATCTTCACCGAATGTTTTTCTTGTCGCTCGGTCACGGCCACGGCGTGAATGCCTTCGTAGTTATGCCCGACGAGCAGCGTATCGGTTTGGGGTAGGTAGTGCAAGGCGTACACCGAGTGGGGCACCTGCGCCACGAGAACGCCCTGGTCGGGTTGGGTGAGGTCCCACCCCACGACCATGCCGTCGCCGCCTGCCGAAAAAAACGTGGCCGGATGAGCGGCGGGCTCGAGGGTGTACACACAATCGCGATGACCTGTGAATACACCGCGCTTTTCTACACGCACGGAAGGAGAAATCATACTTCTGGAAGGTGGTTAGTAACGCGCAAAAATTTAAATATTTAATGGTAAATATCTATTTTGCTTTAACAAAATCGCTATGCCCTTGATAAGCAAAAGTCCGTACTGGGCCATTTGGTGCATCACCGAAGAAGAAGACGACCTGCGGAGCTCCTTGCCGTCCGCCGATCAAGCCGCGCTGGACGTCCTGACGCATCCGACGCGGCGGCTGGAGTGGCTGGCGGCACGTTGTCTGGCCCAGCAACTTACCCAAGCGGCTGGCTACGCGTACGAAGGTATTGATAAAGACGAATTTGGCCGCCCGTGGCTCATCAATTGTCCGCTTCGCATTTCGCTTTCGCACGCTTTTCCCCGGGCGGCGGCCCTGCTTTCGCCCCCGGCACGCCCCCAGGCGCCCGTAGGCATTGACCTCGAAAGGGCGCGGCCGGAGGTGATCCGGCTGGCGCCCCGCTTTCTGCACCCCGACGAACTGGCGGCGGCCCACGGCGACTGGGCCGCCTTGCGCTTGCTCTGGAGTGCCAAAGAGGCCCTCTATAAAATACACGGCGAGCGCCAACTCGACTTGCGCCGCGATCTGCGGGTGGCGCCTTTCCGGCCTGCCCCGACGGGCAGTTTGCAAGGGTACATTGCCCCGACCGGGCAGGAAATCACACTTCACTACGAACAGAATGATGCGTACACCCTTGTGGCCGGCATTGGCTAGCTCCTACACGAAAAAACTCGCCTGGGGTATCGCCGGGTGCTTACTCGCGGGCCTGGGCCATGGGCAAAGCCGCCAGGAGGCCGAAGTGGCAGACTTTTGCCTGCGCGACGCCCTCAGCGGCGATTCTGTGTGCCTGCATCAGTACACCCAACCATGGGTACTGCTGGTGTTTATCAACACCGAGTGTCCGTACGGCAAGGTGTACGAAGAGCGCCTGGCGCAACTGCGGCGGCAGTTTCCGGATGAGCAGTTGGGCTACGTGTGCATCAACCCGGAGTCGGAACCGGAGGAAGACATGCAACAGTACGGGCGGGTTCACGGCTATCGGCACGCGTTTTTGCAAGATGCGCGACAGGCCCTGAGCCGTCGGCTGGGCATCGAGAAGGTGCCCGAAGTGGTGCTGTTGCAACGTCGGGAGCAGCAATTTTACGTTCGCTACCGGGGGGCCATTGACCACAGTCCGCACCGCCCCGAGGGGGTGCAGCAGTGCTACGTGCAGCAAGCCCTGCGGGCTTTGCAGCGGGGCCACGCGCCGGCGGTGTATCACCGACGCGCCACGGGCTGCCATTTGCGCACCCTCAGCCAGTGGGCCGATCAGTAGTCGCTGCTGGCTTCGTCGGGCTCGGCAACGCACGCGAGTAGGCGCTGCACTTCTTGTACTTTGTCAGTTTCGCCCAGTTTTTCGAACGAAACGGTCAGGTTGCGCAGTACGCGCCGCACGATGTTGATGTGCGGACAAGGCTGGTAGAACATATCGAGCTGCGAGAGATTGAGCTGCGCGATATAATTCTGAATGTCGGCTTTGTAGAAAATAAGCCCGCGATTGAAGGCATTGATATAAAACTGCACTTCTTCGGACTTGTAGGTCAGGACAAACAGGTTGGGCAGGTTGACGCCGTACACGGGCATTTTCAGTTTTTGGGCCACCAGCATGTAGATGACGCAAAGCGAAATGGGGTTGCCCTTGCGCGATTCGAGCACAATGTTGAGCATAGAGTTGCCCGGGGCGTGGAAGTTTTTGGTGTTGGCCCCAAAGCGCAATCGCGTGAAGAGCACGTCGTTGAGGATGCGCACCTGGTCGAAGGGATGGAGGTTACTTTTGAGGGCCAGCCAGGCTTCGTAATAAATTTGCTCCATTTCTTCGCGGAGCTTGCGGTATTCCAGGTCGGGGTACTGATAAGTAGCCACCAGCCACATACCTTCCAGCAAATCTTCGCCGCCGTTGTCTTTCCATTCGGTTAGGCGCTGCACGAGCGTGTCGAACTGCAACTCGTGGATGATGTCCTCGAGGCGTTTCTGTACGTCAGGATTAAAGTTGGTTTCCCACTCGCGCTCCAGAAAGGGGATGATGGCGTCGCCCAGCGAACGGATTTTCTGTTCCACGTGGGTTTGCACTTCGTGGTCGTCGTCGCCCAGCAGCGAAACCAGTGCTTTCAGTTCTTTTTCCTCCATATGTCCAAAACGAAAAAGCCCGGCGGGCTGTTGGCCGGGCTCGTCAGAAAGTAATATAAAATTCCTGACAGATAATCGGAAGCAAACGGACTAAAAAAATCAGGTTTGCATCACGCCCGGGTTGAAAGCCCGCGTAGTGGGCGCCTGGTTGGCTGCTGCAATGCCCGTCGAGATCACGCGGCGCGTGTCGAGCGGATCAATGAGGGCATCTACCCACAGGCGAGCCGCCGCGTAGTAGGGCGATAGCTGTTGCTGGTAGCTGTCGGTTACTTCGCGTTGCAGGGTGGCTTCGTCTTCGGCCGAGAGGCTCTCGCCCCGGGCCTTGCGGGTGGCCACCTGAATTTGCACCAGCGTTTTGGCTGCTGCGGCGCCGCTCATTACGGCCATCTGAGCCGTAGGCCAAGCCACCATCAGGCGCGGATCGTAGGCTTTGCCGCACATGGCGTAGTTGCCCGCGCCGTACGAGTTGCCCACCACCACCGTAAACTTGGGCACCACCGAATTGGACACGGCGCTCACCATCTTGGCCCCGTCCTTGATGATGCCGCCCTGCTCGGCCCGGCTGCCCACCATAAAGCCGCTCACGTCCTGGAGGAACACCAGCGGAATTTTTTTCTGGTTGCAGGTCATGATAAACCTCGCGGCCTTGTCGGCCGAGTCGGAGTAGATCACGCCGCCCATTTGCGCTTCGCCCTTACGGCTGCGCACCATTTTGCGCTGATTGGCCACAATGCCCACCGACCAGCCGTCAATGCGGGCCGTGCCGCAAATCAGGGTCTGGCCAAAACCGGGCTTGTAAGGCTCAAAAACCGAGTCGTCCACCAGGCGGGCGATCACTTCGTGCATGTCGTAGGGCTTGGTGCGGTCGTTGGGCAGCAGGCCGTAGAGTTCCTGCGGATCGAGGCGGGGCGGCGCCGGGGCCACGCGCCGAAAGCCCGCCGTGGGCGATGCCCCGATGTGGCCAACCATCTGGCGCAGGGCCGCCAGACAGGAGGCATCGTCGGGGTAGCGGTTATCGGTCACACCCGAAATCTCGCAGTGCGTCTGGGCTCCGCCCAGGGTTTCGGCGTCCACTTCTTCGCCGATGGCGGCCTTGACCAAATACGGCCCGGCCAGAAAAATCGAACTGCCCTCCACGATCAAGGCTTCGTCGGACATGATGGGCAGGTAGGCACCTCCCGCCACGCAACTGCCCATGATGGCCGCCAGTTGGGGAATGCCCTCGGCCGACATGACGGCATTGTTGCGGAACATCCGCCCGAAGTGCTCTTTGTCGGCAAATACTTCGGCTTGCAGGGGCAGAAAGATGCCCGCGCTGTCCACCAGGTAGAGGACGGGCAGGCGGTTTTCGAGGGCAATTTCCTGGGCGCGGAGGTTTTTCTTGGCCGTGATCGGAAACCAGGCCCCGGCCTTGACGGTGGCATCGTTGGCGACGATCATGCAGAGCCGCCCGCTCACGGTGCCCAGACCCGTCACGACGCCCCCGCTGGGGCAGCCGCCGTACTCCTCGTACATCCCTTCCCCCACCAGGGCGCCTATCTCCAGAAAGTCCGTGTCCGCGTCGAGCAGCAAGTCAATGCGCTCGCGGGCCGTCAGGCGGCCTTTCTGGTGCTGGGCGGCGATTTTTTTTTCGCCACCGCCCTGGCGTACGCGCGCCAAGCGCTGCTGAAGTTGGTAGGTGAGTTGCTTGAGGTGGTCTTCGTTGCGGTTGTAGTCGATGTCCATCGGAAAGGAGCCAAAGGTGGTGAGTAGGGTAGGAGGTGGTGAGTAGGTTCAGTAACAAGCGCGTTTCCCTCTTCCAGCAGCAGGTCGCTCGGGAGGGGGGGCATGATAACGGCCGAATTTAGGGAAGACGCGATTGCGGACGGGTGGTGTCGCCGGGCTGAATTTCCATTTCTATCTTCTTGCCCGGCGCTTGCGCTTCGCGCTTTTCCTGCCGGGCCGCCTGACGTCCTTCCCGGCCCTTGCCGATCTGGATCAGCGGAGGAAGGTAGTGACGCGGGTCTTGGCGCAAATCGCGCAGCAGCAGGTCAAGGTCAGCCGTGGTGCGTTCCAGGTTGTTGTAGAGGCCGTCGTCGGTAGCCAGTTTGCCCAGCGAGCCTTCGCCCTCATTGACGCGGGCCAAAATTTGGTTCAGGTTCTGGATGGAGGCATTGGCATTGTTGACGGCCGCCGCAATCTCGGCTTCGTTGAGCGTGTCGGCCAGGCGGTTCATCTTGCCCAGCAGCGGCCCAATCTGCTTTTCGGTTTCCACCAACGAGTTGGTGAGTTGGTCGAGGTTGCGCATGGTGCTGCCAATGGAGCCCCGATTTTCGGCCACGGTAAACTGCAGGACTTCGGAAGTACGCTCAAAGTTGTTCATGGTACTGCCGATCTGCGTAGCCGTGCCCTTAAATTCGTTGATGATTTCGTTGAGCACGAGCGTCATCGAGTCGAGGTTGTTGAGCACGGGCACGGCGCGCTCCTGCAAGATTTCGGAGATGCCTTTGGCTTTGGCTGCGATGAGGGTGTCTTCGGACTTGAGCGTCCGGCTGCCGCGCCCAATATCGAGCACGATGGTCTTGCTACCCAGCAAGTCGCTGTCGGTGAGCACAGCCTGCGTACAGTCGCCCACCGTGATGTTGGCGTCAATTTCAATGGCCACCAGCAATTCGTTCTGTCGGTCGGGCAGCATCCGGATGGTCTTGACGCGCCCTACCGAGAGGCCATTGAGCATCACCGCGTTCGAGACCGTCAGGCCGTCCACGTCGTTGTACAAGATATAATAGCGTCGGGTGGAAGAAAGCAAATCGGAGCCTTTCAGAAAGTTGAGGCCCACGTAGAAGATCACGCCCCCAACTAGGGCCAGCAATCCTACTTTTAGTTCTTTTGATAGCTTCACGTAGTTAGTAGAAAGAGTGGAAACGCCCGCCAGGCTCGCAGGGAACAGGTTCTGCCTATTCTAGGGCTTCTATTTCGGCTTTGTAGTCGCGGAAGGCGCGGTAAATACCAGATGCTATGTACGTTTGGCCCAGGTCATCGGTTAAATACTTTTCTTCTTCGGGATGCGTAAGAAAGCCAATTTCGATCAATGCCGAAGGCATAGACGTCTTCCAGAGCACCAAAAAACCAGCCTGCTTAACGCCCCGGCTGTGCCGCCCCACGCGCGTGCGAAACTGCTCTTCGACGTGGCCAGCAAAGCGCAACGAGTTGTCGAGGTGTACGTGCTGCACGTTGGCAAAAAGAATGTGCGCCAGGGGTGAAGTGGGGTTAAAACCCTCGTATTTTTCTAGATAGTTTTCTTCTTTGAGGATAACGGCGTTTTCCCGCTTGGCCACCTCCAGGTTACCTTCCGAGGTGTGCAACCCCATCGTGTAGGTCTCGGTGCCGTGTACGTGCCGGGCGCCCGAGTTGCAGTGAACCGAGATAAAGAGGTCGGCCTGGGCGCGGTTGGCCATGGCGGCGCGTTCGTCGAGGGGAATAAAGTCATTGGTCTTGCGGGTGTAGATCACCTTGACGTCGGGCAGGTGCTTTTCGATGATGGCCCCCAGCTCAAGGGCTACCTTGAGAGCCACATCGCGCTCGTAGGAGCGGCTGCCCCGGGTGCCGGGGTCGCGCCCGCCGTGCCCGGCGTCAATCACCACCGTCCGAACCTTGTATTGCTGGCGCTCGAGGGGCGTAAAAGCGCCCAGCCACAATGCGCCGCAAAGCAGCCAGCCCACTGCAGCCTTGGTCATACGCCCGCCATTTCTACGTTTTCTGTCTGCGCTCATCTCATTGCAAAGCAATCCAATGCGTCCGTGATCTGCAAATAGGTGTTCGATAGGCTCCGGACGGCGAGCCAAAGGTAGTGAGCAGGCCTGTGGCCTCCACTACCAGCACGCCATACGGAACAGGTGCGTGGGAACAGCCCTCAAATTGGTTTGGTCGGAAGCAACTCCATTCATACTCAGGCAAATAGTACATCTACGAAGACCAGTACGTACTGCGGCCATAACGGGTGGGTTTGCCGAATGACTATCTTCATAACGCAATCAGCAAATCATTATTCTTTTGCGCTACGAATCTGAAATACGGGAGATTGTGCAAAGCCCGGCGGCCATTGGCGCGTGGGGGTTGGCAGGGTCGGGGGCGGTTTGGGGCATCACCATTGGCCGCGCGTACTCGGTCTGCCAGAGGCGAATAAAGATCAATATTACCTGTTTGCATTTCATGCGTGTTTTACCGTTCCGACTGGCTGTCAGTCAGGGCTTTTCAAACAGATTACATAATCAAAATCAAGCGTTTTTATGGATCACGTTTTGCGCTTCCAACAAGTGAGTCATCGCCGCGACGAGGCCTACCACCCTGAGGAAGAAACTCGAGAGGAAACCGAGGCGGCCGCCGCCGAAGAGATCGGTATCCAGGACGAACTAGAACCGGCCTACGATGCCGACACCCAGGACGAGGAAGAACACGAAGAAGAGACGCCGGGCAGTGGCCGCGGCTGGATGTTCGCCTTCATTGTTTCGACGTTGCTGGGCGGAGCGGCGGCCTACGGGGCCTATCATTTCTACAGCCAGCACACGGCCCTGCAGCAATCGAGCAGCGCGGCCGTTGAGTCGGCAGCGGCGGCCGTAGATTCGGTGGTCGTCCTGCATCGTACCATCGAGCAACGCCTCGTCGAGATCGAAACCACCGTGGCGCAGTTCGAGTCGGACAACAACGACTTGCAAGCCCGGCTCGATGAGGCCCTGGCGCAGGTGAGCCGCTATCGGGGCCAGATCAATAGCACGGCGGCCTTGAAAAAGAGCGTGGCCGAATACCAAGCCAAGTTGGCCGAAGTAGAAAAAACCAAGGCTGACTTGGACGCCGACATTGTGGCCCTCAACGACCAGGTTAAGAGCCTGCAAGCCGAGAACGCGGGCCTACAGGCGCAGATTGATGCCCTGCGCAACGACAAAAAGAGCCTCAACAGCGAAATTGAACAGGCTGCCGACGTCAAGTTGCACTCCCTCAGTGTGGAGCCGCAGCAGCAAAAGCGCAGAGGTGCTCTGCCCACCACGTCGGCCAAGCAGACCGACCTGCTGGTATTAGGTGTGACCATCGGCGAAAACCGCTTTGCTCAGGCTGGCGAGAAGGCTATCCATTTTGTAGTAACCGATCCGGAAGGCTACGTACTGGCCGAAAACGAAGAAGAGACATTCCGCACGGCTGGCGGCGAAGCCATTCCCTATACCATGCAGAAAAATGTTAGCTACCAGCGCAAAGCCGAGCGGATAATGCTCAATTGGGAAGGAACCAGCAAGTACATCCCCGGCGAGTATCAGGTAGAAGTATTTATGGACGGCGAGCCGAGCATCAGCCGCAATTTTACGTTGCGCTAGCCTTTCGAAGCCCGAAAATAAATACTACCTTTGCCGACCAGAAAAGGTCTCGTGGCCGAGTGGCTAGGCAGAGGTCTGCAAAACCTCGTACAGCGGTTCGAATCCGCTCGAGACCTCCCCGAGCCGCCCCTGCAACACGCAGGGGCGGCTTTTTTGTTGGTCGCTGCGCTCAGTCTTCCGCCCGGTGCAGTACCAAGGCCGTGCGGTTGGTTACGTACAGGCTCAGGCGCGGCACTTCGTCTTCCACGAAGGTTTCGTACGAAACGGTGGTGTCCACCCGGTCAAAACCGCCGTAGGCCGGGTCGTCGCTGCTGAGCAGCACGCGGTAGCGCCCGGCGGTGGGCACAAAGAAGCGATAGTCCTCCACCGACCGCGTGGGGTGCAGGCAGCAGACAAACACCAGTGGCCCCCGGGCATAGATCAGCGTCTGGTTGGTAGGGTCGAGGTTGAGCTCGTGGGCGCGGGGGTCTTCCAGCACGCGGTGATCGCGCAGCAAGCCGATGAGGTCGCGGTCGAAGTGCAGCAGTTGGGCGTAGCGCAGGTCGGGGTTGTGGGCCAGCGACCACTGGCGGCGGGCGTGCTGGTAGCTCCAGCCGTTGCCTTCGCGCGGGAAGTCTATCCACTCCGGATGCCCAAACTCGTTGCCCATAAAATTGAGATAGCTTTCGCCGCCCAGCGAGGCGGTTAGCAACCGGATGAGTTTGTGCAGGGCCATGCCCCGATCCACCACGACGCTGTGTTCCGATTTGCCCATCCGGAAATACATCTCCTTGTCCATCAGCCGGAAGGCAAGGGTTTTGTCGCCCACCAGGGCCTGGTCGTGCGATTCGGCGTAGGCAATGTTCTTTTCCTTGAGGCGACGGTTGTTGAGTTCGTACCAGATGTTGTGTATGTCCCAGTCTTCGTCGCGCTGGTGCTTGAGCAGTTTGATCCAGTAGTCGGGAATGCCCATCGCCAGGCGGTAGTCGAAGCCCAGCCCGCCTTCGGCAATGGGGCGGCACGTGCCGGGCATGCCGCTCATGTCTTCGGCAATGCGCAAGGCCCCGGGCCGGATGCGGCCGATCAGCTCGTTGGCCAACTGCAGGTACGTAACGGCGTCCTGATCTACGCCCACCCGAAAATACCCCTCGTAGTCGCCAAAGCCTACGCCCTCGCCGTGGTGGGTGTAGAGCATGGACGTCACGCCGTCGAAACGAAAGCCGTCGAAGTGAAACTCTTCGAGCCAGTAGCGCAGGTTCGAGAGCAAAAACTGCTGTACCTCGCGCTTGCCGTACTGAAACAGCAGCGAGTCCCAGCCCGTGTGGTAGCCGCGGGGGCCGGGATGAAAATACTGGTGGTCGGAGCCGTCGAAGCCGTTCAGCCCTTCGGCCCGATTTTTCACCGCGTGCGAATGCACCACGTCCATGACCACGGCCAACCCCTGCGCGTGTGCAGTGTTTATTAAGTGTTTTAGGTCTTCGGGCGTGCCAAAGCGCGAAGAAGGGGCAAAGAAATTGGCCACGTGGTAGCCAAACGAGCCGTAGTAGGGGTGCTCCATGACGGCCATGAGCTGGATCGTGTTGTAGCCCGCGGCCACCACGTGCGGAATGACCCGTTCTGCAAACTCGCGGTAGGTGCCTACGCGCAGCGCCTCGGTGGCCATGCCCGTGTGCGCTTCGTAGATGAACGGCGTGCCGAGCTGGCGTGGGTCGAAGTCTTGGTCAGTCCAGACGAAAGGGTCGGGCGGATGCCAGAGTTGCCCGGCAAAATCGTGCGTGTCGGGGTCTTGCACCACGCGGCGGATGTAGGCGGGGAGGCGGTCTTGGCCGCCTTCGGCGGTGTGCACGTGTACTTTGAGGCGGCAGCCGTGGCGAAGGCGTGGGTAGCGCTCGGTGGGCACAAATACTTCCCAAACGCCGTAGTCCACGCGCTCGAGGGGCACGGCCTGCCGATCCCAGTCGTTGAAGTCGCCCGTCAGGAACAGGGCCCGGGCGGCGGGTGCCCATTCGCGGTAATACCAGCCCTGCTGGGCGGCGTCGTAGTTCAGCCCCAGGTAGCGGTGCGCGTTGGCAAAGTTTTCGAGGCTGCCGGCGCGGCCTTCCAGGTCGCCGAGGGCCTCCACAAAACGGCGATGGCGGTCGCGCACATCGGCCGCGTAGGGGCGTAGCCAGGCGTCGTCGGCCAGCAAGCCCAGCGGAGAAGAGGTGTTGCTCATAGGTTCGCTTACGCGGAAATGCCCGTAACGGGTGCTAGTCTTTTGCAGTAGGCCGATGCCCGCGCAGCCTGTTCCAGGTGCGTTTCTGAAATTGCCAGAAGAATACAAACTGACCCAGCAGCCCGCCGATCAGCAGCAGCAGGAGGTTATAGACAGGCAAGATGATGACCAGCGACACGGGCACGCGCCAATACCAGGGCCATTCGCTCCAGCCCAGCCAGGCAATGAGCGGGCGCGTGAGCCAGGCCGACGCACTACCCGTAAGGGCAAACACGATCAAGATGAGGAGGGCTTGCCCGTCGCTGCGAATATGCCACTTGGCCTTGAAACGTTGCCATCGGTTCATGGCGGGCAATATAAAACAAAAAAGGCCGCCCAATGCGGCCCTCGAGCCACCTGCCGGACTCGAACCGGCGACCTACGCATTACGAATGCGTCGCTCTACCAACTGAGCTAAGGTGGCGAAAAGTGGGGCAAAGGTAGGCCAGAATCCGAAACATACAATGGCACCTGCCACCAGTCCGCACGATTTGGCAACGGATGCGCCCCAGGACAAAATGGGCGTAGGGCAAGGCTAGGGCGAAGGTGCCACCGGGCGGTTGCGTCGCGGTTGCCCCGTGCGAAGGGCCACCCACACGTGCAGCACGGCCATCAGCACCCACGCACTGGCAAAGGCAGGGTGGTGATGGAGCAGGTAGTCGAGGGCGACGACGAACGAGAGCAGGGCACTGGCCAAGCCGATCCAGAGGGGAATGCGAAAAGCGTAGCGCAGCAGCCGCCCACCCCCTGCGTGGAGCAACCCGGCCCACACCAGCAGCGTGGCGGGAAAGTAGTTGCCCAGCCGGAAAAAGTCGGCGGCAGCCAGCCCGAACAGCAGGGCACTCAGCGGTAGCCAGTAGCGGCGCCAAGTTCGCAAACTCATGACGGGTATTGCCCACATAATTTAAGAAATTAACGCTATAAGATCGTTGATTCGGGAGGGATCCAGATGCAGAAAGGTACAGAAACTTCTCGTGGCACTGACACTGCCTTGCCGCACGATCTGCAACAGATTCGAAGGGCACGCTCGTTGCGTGGCACAAGTTTTATAAGCATGGGTCAGAAGTTGCGCAAGCCCTATCATATACCCTGAAAAAACCCTGCAAGGGAGCTGTTGTGCGTGTTGAAAATCCTTATCGGGCTTTTTTTGGCTATGTGAGGGCGTAACTTCCGCAGGTATCGTTAATTTTTGACGAGCTTAAAGACGCGGCTGCCCGTTTTCAGGTAATACAAACCCCTGTCATATTGCCTCATATCAACCTCGACACCATGCCCTTTCTTGAGTACTCTTCCGGTGGCATCGGCAAGGAACCACTCGGAGGCCTTTTCCCAAGAAATAAAGGAGGAAGTGGGGTTTGGATAGACTATATGCGCATCGTACAGCCTTTGATTTGTGGTAGTCAGCCCCCCCCCAATGGTGAGCTGAAATAACAATGAGTTGTAGCCCGTTGCCGCTTCCCAAGTGCCCACATTGGCCAATTGCACGCTGTACGCCGGATTATTGCGCAAAGCAGCATCGGCATCGGGGAAATTAAGAAACACCTCATAGGTGCCTTCGGCAACGTCAGGTGGCACCTCAAAGGATAAGTCAAGTTGGTGCACCCCCGTATGCCAATAGCGCATATCATTGCTTTGGGTCAGCTCAATTAGATGCTCTTCGGCTGTGGCCGTATTGCGCAGCACAATTTCAGTTTTCCTAAAATTGTAAGGGCTGGCATAACCCGTATTTTCAATCGTTACACTAATGGCTGCGACCTCCCCCTGACTCACCAGGTCTGGCACACTCGCGGTCAGCATTCGGTAGCGATAGCCCAGGTGCAGGGTCATGTCGTCGAAGTAGCCTTGCTGTTTCCAATACGCGTAGTGCGCATTGCTGCCTTCGTTGTTGGCATTGATCGCAAGGCTATTAAAATACAAAGCCGATAACTGGGGTATGGGGTTGTTGGCCAGCGTATAACCGGACGGTAAGGGCTCGCCACTACTCACCACCCACCGCAAGTCCTGAGTAGCATAACTGATTTGTTCGCTCAAAAATAAGTGGTGCCACATCCAGTTGGGGTCGTACATCACCGCGTCGTTGTGGGTGCCAATGCGTGCGGCTACGTTTTGGGTCAACGCGGTAGTAGTATCCAACGGGCCAGTGATGTCATGGTAATCCGCCAGATACTTCATTTTGTTCCAGTAGAAATATCGGGTGGCCACCATCCTTTCGGGGGGAACCGTTTTTAGCAGCGAATCCAATATCTGGTGCCCGCCAGCGAGCACCTCCAGGGTGAAGTTGTCAATGTGCTCTTCCGACGAATCGTGCCATTCGCCATAATGCCCCACAAAGCCCGCCTCCACGTGGGCAATCATGTCCTTGTTGTTTTCAAAATAAGGTTTTAGCTGGTTTAGGTGGTAATGCGTCCAACCGACCGAAGCATCTAGTTGCGGCAAGCTTTGGCTGAAGTTGTACGTAAAGCGGGGAATGAGTTTGTAGCCAGCCACGCGCAGGCTGTCGCAATTTCTCTCAAACTCGTCGAGTACCGATTGGCCAATGGGGCTACTGATAAAATCGTCGAGCAGGTAATACCTCCGCAACAGCGTGACTTTGTCGTCGCTGGCCCGCATACTGTCCAGGAAAGCCAAAGTTGGAAAGGGCTGGAGGTTGTTGTTGCTCCAGGCACCCACCGAAAAAAACCAACCCCTTTCCGGATTGGCAATGGGTTGGTCGTGCGAATCATACGCGATCAAGGTCTGACCGCTCAAACTAGCCGAAGCCAGTAGCAACGCTAAGGTATAAAGTGCTTTCATGTCGGCTGGCTTTCTTGGTTCACAACCACCAAAACTTCTACAAAACGGCCACGTTCATTTGCCCTTGCCAGTGGTCGGCTCGTGTCAGGCGCAGGCTCAGTGACCAGAGCTGATCGGCATGGGCCTGGCTGAGTGCGGGCGGAGAGGGGCGTTTGACTTTTTTGTCGTCGAAGTATTCGCCCGTCACTTGGGCCACGCGCGGGTCGGTGGCCAGGTAGATGGACGTCTGGGCACCCTGAGCAGACGAAATAAAGAAAGGGCGGGCCAGCCGCATCACCACCCGGTAGAAACCACTAGACGCCGTGCCGAAGTTGGTGGCCACCCCGCCCGGGTGCAGGCAATTGGCTGTGATGGGCAATTGGGCCACTTCTTGCGCCAGTCGGCGAGTAAAAAGGATGTTGCACAGCTTGGAGTCGGCATAGGTGAGCATCGGCTCGAACCGACGGGGATTGGCCAGGGCCTCGGCCCGAAAGCGCCCGATGCGGTGCGCCTCCGACGACACCGTGATGACGCGCGCGCGGGGAGCAGCCCGCAGTTTGTCCATCAGCAGGTAAGTCATCAGAAAAGGCCCCAGGTGATTGACGGCGAAGGTCATTTCGTAGCCGTCGGGGCTTTGCTGGCGGTCGGGCATGATCAGGCCTGCGTTGTTGATCAGCACATCTAGCTGCGCATAGCGCGTGGCAATCTGCTGGCAGGCTCCCAAAATGCTGGCCTGCTCGCTCAGGTCGCACTGCACGATGTCAAGCCGCCCGGCCTGTGCCGAGCGCACCTGCTGTTCGAGTTCGGCTTTGGCCCGCTGGGCCTTTTCCTGGTTGCGGCATACCATCACGACGGTCGCGCCGCGCTGGTAGAGCACCCGGGCGGTTTCGAAACCGATGCCCGAGTTGGCCCCCGTCACTACGCAAATTTGGTTTTTCATACGGATATTAAACGCGTTTTAGGCAGAAAAAGAGGTGTTGGCCGACGAAGGCACGCGCCCGGCGGCCAACTCGCCCAGGGCGAAGGTGAGGCGTCGCAGGCCTTCTTCGAGTTGGAGGCAGTCGGCACCAAACGAAATGCGCAAGTGCCGCGTATCGCCAAAAATATCTCCGCAAAACACTTGTAGCCGCTGCGTACCGAACAAGTAGCGGTTCATGTCCACCGAATGGCGAATGGGCCGCCCACGGTGATCGGGCAAGCCAAAATAGGCCGACACATCCGGAAAAAAGTAGAAGGCCCCTTCGGGAACGGCGCCGCGCAGCAGGGGCAGGGTCTGCAATATTTGCAGACCCCGGTCGCGCCGATCCCGAATGTCGGCACGGAGTTTCCCGAGAAAATCCTCACGGTGTTGCCAGGCGTGCAAGGCTATGCGCTGGGCCAGGGTGCCCACGCCCGCGTGCGTAATTTCCTGGTAACGGTGATACTGTTGAATAAGCTTTTCGGCGGCCACGATGTAGCCTACCCGCCAGCCCGGCATGGCAAAAGACTTCGAAAAGCTGTTGACCGTCACTATCCGGTCGGCCAAGTGCGGACAGCTACCCAGGTGGACAAAAGGCTGGTCAGTAAAGTTGAGCATTTCGTACACCTCGTCCATAACGACGTGCAAATGCGGATGGCGTTCGAGCACGCCCGCTACGTCTTCTAGTTCCTGCTGCCCGTACACACGCCCCGTAGGATTGCCCGGGTTGGTCAAAATGAGCATGCGCGTGCGGGGCGTGATGAGGGCTTCGAGGCGGGCAGGGTCAATGCGGAAGTTGTCGGCGGCTTCGGTAGGCAGGGGCACGAGTTTGCCCCGGGCCTGGGCAATCATGTCGGGAAAAGAAAACCAGTACGGGGCGGGCACGATCACCTCGTCGCCGGGCTGCAAGGTAGTGCTCAGCACCATGTAGAGCGCGTGGCGCGCGCCGTTGGTGATCAGCACGTTTTCGGGGGCGACGTCGGCTTGCTGGGGGCGGTAGTGTTCGGCCAGGTGGGCGCGCAGCTCAAAAAGACCGCCCGAGGTTGGATAGCTGCTACCCGTGCATGCCCAATCGGCCACCTCGGCCGGACACGGGGGCGGAGGATACGAGAGTTCGCCCGAGGAAAGAGAAATGGTGTGCATACATGATAAAGGTCTGGTGAAACGCGGCGTGCGTCAGGGATCAAGGCATCGTTCAGGAAATAGCCGACGCTTGGCCAATCTCGGTTACGTGTTGAGCAACCGGGAGTTGAGGGTTGGTAGAAATAATGAACAATAAGTTTTTTATTCTACGGTTTCTCTTTCTTTATTCCAAATATGAGTCGGCACGGACAAAATAAAATTCTTCGGTAGGTGCAACCTTTCGCCCTGCCGAAGGCTTTCTGTCGCCATTTCTAGGGGGCAGAAGCAGAAGTTTTTATTTTAGCCCTCCATCCAACTGTTTGCTGCTGTGTCCTTACCTACTACTTTTCGCGCCTTGCGCGTCACCGAACAAGCCGACCAGACCTTCGCGCGCACCGTTACCGACTGCGCCCTTGCCAATCTGCCCGACCACGACGTGCTCGTGCGCGTGGCCTACGCCGCCCTCAACTACAAAGACGCCCTCTCGGCCACGGGCAACCGGGGCGTCACCCGTCACTACCCGCACACACCGGGCATTGACGCGGCCGGCACAGTAGTAGAGAGCCGTGACCCGCGCTTCGCCGAGGGCGACGCCGTCGTCGTGACCAGCTACGACCTGGGCATGAACACGCCCGGCGGCTTTGCCGAGTACGTCCGCGTGCCCGGCGACTGGATCGTGCCCCTGCCCGCCGCCCTCGACCTACGTACGAGCATGGTCATCGGCACGGCGGGTTTTACGGCCGGGCTGGCCCTGTGGCGAATGGAGCAGGCTGGTCAGCACCCCGACCAGGGGCCCGTGCTGGTGACCGGGGCTACGGGCGGCGTGGGTAGCCTGGCCGTGGGCATCCTGGCCCGGGCGGGCTACGAAGTGATGGCCGCCACCGGCAAGGCCGACGCGCACGACTACCTCCGGCAACTGGGTGCCTCGCGCATCGTGGGTCGGGCCGATGTGCGCAACGAGTCGTCCAAACCGTTGCTGCGCCCCGAGTGGGCCGGGGCCATTGATACCGTCGGTGGCCTGACGCTCAGCACGGCCCTGCGGGGCTGTCGTCCGCACGGGCACGTGGCGGCCTGCGGGCTGGTAGAGTCGCCCCAACTGTCGCTCACCGTGTTTCCCTTCATCATTCAGGGCGTCAGTTTGCTGGGCATTGATTCGGCCACCTGCCCCATGCCCCTGCGGCAGCAGGTCTGGCAGCGCCTGGCCACCGACTGGCGCGTGCCCGGCCTCGACAGCGTCGCCCAAGAGGTGACGCTCGACGAGCTAAGCCCTTACATGGACCAGATACTGGCCAGCCAGGTGAAGGGGCGCGTGGTGGTGCGGCCCTAACTCACCAGCCGCACAATGTACGGATATCGAAAGGGCAGGAGGGGATTGCGCTT
The DNA here is from genome assembly GCA_036804165.1 of Catalimonadaceae bacterium. Classification (GTDB taxonomy): domain Bacteria; phylum Bacteroidota; class Bacteroidia; order Cytophagales; family Flexibacteraceae; genus DAIMZG01. The sequence goes on from DAIRSZ010000029.1 coordinate 17,319, forward strand.
GCGTACCGCTTGCATCACCATCACGATGTGATAGACGATAAAACAGGGCAACAGCACAAAACCTAACATGATCAGCGTACTGAACAGGCCCACGATCAGCCAGCACGTGATGTTGAGCTGGAAGTTGAGCGACTCGGTGGCCTGGTCGGCCACCCACGGGCGATCTTTGGCGACTCTCCGTACCACCAGCGGCACCAGCAAGTTTCCTAGCGGAATCGCGTAGCCGACCAGCGTGCCCAGGTGGGCCATCATGACCAGTTGGTCGTCGGAAAAATCTCTTTTTGGGGAATGAACGGACAAATGGAAAAGGCTAAACTATTCGTCGGCGGTGGGTTGCTGGCCCATCAGTTCGTAGAGCTCCTCTAGTTGGGGCGAGAGGATGATCTCGGTGCGGCGGTTTTGGCTACGCCCGGTCTGGTCTTCGTTGCTGGCCACGGGCGCGTGCTCGCCGCGCCCCGAGGCGATGGTTTGCTGGGGCAGCACGCCGTTTTCGTTGAGAATGCGCACGATGGAGGTGGCCCGCAGCACGCTCAGATCCCAGTTGTCTTGAAAGCGGGCACTGCGGCGGATGGGCACGTCGTCGGTGTGGCCTTCGATCATGACGGTAATGTCGGGGTTACGGGCCAGTT
>DAIRSZ010000030.1:0-17373 GCA_036804165.1 Catalimonadaceae bacterium
CCAGGCCGCACAAGATCAGCAATAAAAGCAGGGGGTACAGCAAGGCCTGGTCGTCCGGATACTGGGCAATGACAACCAGCCAGTAGCCCAGCGTGCCGCCCAGCCCCACGGCGTGGGCACTTATTTGCCAAAACAAACTCACCAACGTGAGCGCCGTCACGGCCACGGCAATGCTCGCCATGGCCAGCACCAACAGAGGGCCAAGCCGAAAATAGTAGTAAAAAACGAAGGTCAGCCCGCCGTATAGCAGACTCGTGAAGAACATGGGGAAAGGCCGATCGGCGCGGCGGTCGAGCAGCAGGCTGCGGATCAGGCCCAGCCGATAGAAAAAAAAGTAGGTCAGGCCCGGCAAAGATCCCGTAAACAAGAAAACTGTCCAGAGCAGCGAGGTGTGCAGTTCGGCACTGACGGACAGATAGGCAGTCGGCACGTAGTACAACAACAAGGCAAACAGCAACGTGGGCATCAGCAAGGGGTGCAACAAAGCCGACACCGCCAATGCCCAGCGAGGATGCCAGCCCAAAGCGCGTCTAGGTGCCGATACGCGGGTCATAAGCCCTCAGAGTTCGCGCCGCAAGCGAGCCACGGGTATGCCCAGTTGCTCTCGGTACTTGGCCACCGTGCGGCGGGCGATGACGTAGTGACGCTCGCGCAGCAACTGTTCGAGTTTGTCGTCGGAGAGGGGGGCCGTGCGGTCTTCTTGCTCGATGAGCTCGCGCAGCACCGATTTCACCTCACGGCTGCTGACCTCTTCGCCCGAAGAGGTAGCAATACCCTCCGAAAAAAAATGTCGCAGCGGGAAGACCCCAAACTCGGTCTGGATATACTTGCTGCTGGCCACCCGCGACACAGTCGAAATGTCCATCCCGATCCGGTCGGCGATGTCCTTAAGGATCATGGGTTGTAGCTTGCTCTCGTCGCCGTCGAGGAAATAGTCGCGCTGATATTCCAGAATGGCGTTCATGGTGCGTAGCAGCGTTTGCTGTCGCTGCCGGATGGCATCAATAAACCATTTGGCCGCATCGAGTTTCTGCTTGACGAACGTAGCCGCTTCGCGAACACTCTTGTCCTTGCGGTCGCTTTTGTCGTAGGTGTCGAGCATCTCCGAGTAGGATCGGCTGATGCGTAGCTCGGGGGCATTGCGGCCGTTGAGGCGCAGTTCTAGCCGCCCGTTCTGGTTGTAGAGGATAAAGTCGGGCGTGATGTACTGCGTCTGTACCGAACTGGCGGCCGACACCTCGCCGGGTTTGGGGTTGAGGCGCATAATGAGCTGAATGGCCTCGCGCAGCAACTCGGTGTCGGCCAGGCCCAGCTTGCGCTGAATCTTGTCGTAGTGCCGCTTACTAAACTCTTCGAAACACGTTTCGAGCACCCGAAGCGCCAGGCTGGCCACCTCGTGGTTTTCGCGTTTGCGCTCCAGTTGCCGCACCAGGCACTCTTGCAGGTGGCGGGCCGCGATGCCGGGTGGGTCGAGCTGCTCTTGCAGCAAGAGCAGCACTTCCTCCACTTCTTCAGGCGTGGTGGCAATGTTCTGCCCGAAGGCCAGGTCGTTGGCAATAGACTCCAGGTCGCGCCGCACGTAGCCATCGCTTTCGAGGCTGCCGATCAGTTGCAGCCCGATCTGGTATTGCTGGTCGTCTAGCCCCAGGTAGCCCAATTGGGTGATGAGCGCCTCAGACAGCGTGTTCTGCATGGCCAGGGGCATCTCCCGGTCTTCTTCGTCGGGGTTGGGGCCGTCGCCCTGCATTTTGTAGCCGGCAATGTCGTCGCTTTGCAGGTAGTCGGTCAGGTTGAGGTCGCGGTCGTCGAAGGCATCTTCTTCGGTGGGGGGCGTCTCTTCGGCCTCGTTCTGGTTGTGGAGATCGGCGTCTTCGGCTTCGGTGCTCCCCTCTTCCAACACCGGGTTGGCCGAAAGTTCTTCCTTGATGCGCGCGTCGAGTTCGGCCGTCGGGATTTGCAACAGCTTAATAAACTGAATTTGCTGCGGCGAGAGCTTCGTCGTCTGGATCTGTTGCTGCGCTAAACCGGATTTTTGCATGACCGAGTCGGGAAAAACTATTCAAAAATAAGCAAACTAAAGGGTTTATTGCGCCCCACCCGGCTATGGGCCAGGTCAGCGTGGGTCACTATCGGGGCTGCGGGCGTCGTCGGGCGGGCGTTGGGAGGGTAAATAACGGACGTCTGGGTCGGTGCCAGCCGGATAATCGGGCACCGATCGGTCGCGCCGACGGGCCTCGTCGCGGGCACTGGTCGGTTTGCCGTCGGCTTGTCGGGCCTCAATTTCGTCGTAGTACCGGGCCTTCACCTTGTCGAGTTCGCGTTGCAGCCGCGCCATCTCACGCTGCCGAGCTGCCAGGTGGATGTTTTCGACGATGATATCCAAAATGAAAAGCAGCAGGGCCAAGATCAACCACCCCTTCCAAAATTCGGGATCATTGGCCACGTTGAACAGCCCCAGAATGGCCTCGTCGAAGAAGATCAGTAGGATGCTCAGGACAATAAACAGGGCGTAGAGGATGTAGATAAAATTTTTGAGGGCTTTCATCAGAGAATAGGTTGGTGAATGATTATACCGCTACCATGCCAAATCGTTGCCGGATCGCCCTGAAAGCAACGCACGCGGGGTTATCGGCCCATTCGGGCGAATGTCTATATTTGCGCCTGGTATGGAAGCACAAATTGCCGAATTGCGACGCGCCATCGAAGCCGAATCGCTGCAAACGCCCGAGGCCCTGGAGCAGTTTCGCTTGCAATATACGGGGCGCAAAGGGGTCATTGCGCAAATGTTTGCCGATTTGCGCACCGTGGCCGATGCCGACCGTCGGCGCGTCGGGCAACTGCTCAACGAACTTAAAGACCTGGCGCAAGCCCGGTTTCAGTCGGGCAAAGCCAACGTGGAAAACCAGGCGCTCGCGGCCCAGGCCGAAGCACCCACCGACCTGACCTTGCCCGGCTTGCCGCACGCGCTTGGGGGGCGCCACCCGCTCACGATCGTGCGCGACCGCATCGTCCAGATTTTTACGCGCGTGGGCTTCAGCGTGGCCGATGGCCCCGAGGTAGAAGACGACTGGCACAACTTTTCGGCCCTCAACTTTCCGCCCGACCACCCCGCCCGCGACATGCAAGACACGTTCTTTGTGCGGCGTGCTGCCGACGGCAACGACCTGGCCCTGCGGACGCATACCTCGTCGGTGCAGGTGCGGCTCATGACCCAGCAGCCCCCTCCCCTGCGGGCCGTCATGCCGGGACGCGTGTTTCGCAACGAAGCCATCTCGGCCCGGGCGCACTGCGTCTTCCACCAGATTGAGGGCCTCTACGTGGACGAAAACGTCAGCTTCGTGGACCTCAAGCAGACCCTCTACTACTTCGCCCGCGAACTGTTTGGGCCCCAGACGCGCGTGCGCTTCCGAGCCTCCTATTTTCCCTTTACCGAGATCAGCGCCGAAATGGACATTTCGTGCCAATTGTGCGGGGGCAAGGGTTGCCACGTCTGCAAGCACTCGGGCTGGGTCGAGATTTTGGGTTCGGGCATGGTAGATCCGCAGGTGCTGCAAAATTGCGGCATTGACCCCGAGCGTTACGCGGGCTTTGCTTTTGGCATGGGCATCGAGCGCATTGCCATGCTGCTTTATCAGATTGGCGACCTGCGCCTTTTCACCGAAAACGACGTGCGCTTTTTGCGACAATTTCACCACCTGGGCTAGGCACGGCCGCGCCTGGTTTTACGTTGGAAAACTATGTGGTCATCATCATTTCTACGTGCCTGGGGCTGGAGCCTGCTGGTGGTCTTCGGGGCCTGCGGCGGCGACCAGCGCGAAGTGGTGCCCCTTATTCCCGACGTGTTTGTGGACATTCGCATCAGCCTGGCCGACGCCCGGGCGCGCGCCCTGCTCATTGACGGGGGCTACGTGCGGCTCAGCGGCGGCGTAGAGGGCATCATCCTGTTCCGCCAGAATGCCCAGCACTACCTGGCCTTCGAGCGGAAGTGTACCTACCAGACCGACAGTTGCGGGGGGCGGGTGGACGTGGACAGCAGCGGGCTGTTTATGCACGAACGCTGTTGCGGCTCGCAGTTTGGGCTACTGACGGGCGAGCCGGGCAGTCCCATTGGCGGGCCAGCTTTTTTGCCCCTCAAGCGCTATCAGGTTATCCAGACCGACAATGCCCTGCGGATCGTTAACTAACGCAACTTTGGGTCTCTAGTAGAAAGTATATTTGCCTATTCGCAAAAGTTTGTCGGTGGCGACAAACATTTTGCCGGGTGCACGCATTTCCCCTTTTATTTGAAGGCCTATTCATCGTCAGTTGACGAAGAACTCTTGGGGCCTTATTTCGTAAACCTATATTGACGTATGAACCTACGTGTTGTAACCGAAGAGCATTGTACCATTATTTCCGTAGAAGGTGACCTGGATGCGAGTTCTTCCATTTTGCTTGATCAGGCCATCGCGCAAGCTGTCGAAGCGTCCGCACGAAATCTACTCATAGACTGCTCACAGCTTAATTATATTTCTTCGGCTGGCTTGGGGGTTTTTATGTCGTACTTGAAGGAGTTTGAGCATAATCAAATTCAGTTAGTGCTGTTTGCCATCAATGACAAGGTAAGAGGCGTATTTCAGATTCTGGGCTTGGACGAGCTGATCGCCATCGCAGAGACAGAAGCAGAGGCAAAGTTGCTCATCAATGAATCCACTACTTAAAATAGCGTGCGAGACCAACCAATTGTATAAGGTCCGCGAGTACGTGCAGGCGCGGCTGAGGGCTTTGCAGGTGCCCGAGGCGGATCATAATTTAATGGTGGTGGCTGTGGACGAAATTTGCGCCAACCTCATCATTCATTCCAACAAGAACGACGCCCGGCAGTCGCTCGAAGTATCGGTAGAGCATTGCGCCAATGACATGCTCACCTTCGAAATCATAGATCGGGGCATCGCCTTCGACCCCGAGTCTTACCTAGAACCCACAGTGCACGAGATCGTGAAGCGCCGCAAAAAAGGCGGCATCGGCATTTTGCTCGTGCGCCGCATCATGGACAAGATTGAATACGAGCGCCAAGCCGACCGCAACGTTTGCCGATTGCTGAAAAAATTTCCGGGTAGCGACATCGAAACGGCGAAAAGCGAAAACGGAACGCCTTCCTGAACAATTGGTAGTGCTTTTTTGCTAAATTCGCGCTCCCAATAGCTTTTCCGTGCAAATGACAAAAAAAATTCTGGTGGCGGTGCTGCTCGGCAGTACGGCACTGGCGGGGTGCAAGACAGCCTCCGTCCGCACCGCCCCCGAACCGATCATTCTCTCGCTGGGCGACCAGCAAGTGCCCGTTGGCGAATTCGCCTACGTGTATCGCAAGAACAACGCCACCACCGAAGAGGCCTTCTCCGACAGCAGCGTTCGCGAATACCTGGAGTTATACACCAACTTTAAACTCAAGGTGCTCGATGCCGAACGGCGCGGGCTGGACACCACCGAGGCGTTCCGCAGCGAGCTAGAAGTCTATCGCAAGCAGTTGGCGCAGCCCTACCTCACGGAGAAAGAAGTGACCGAAGCACTCGTCGAGGAAGCCTACGCGCGCATGAAGGAAGAAGTGAGCGTGTCGCACGTTCTGATCAGCGTGACGCCCAACGCCGACCCCAAAGACACCCTGGCCGCCTACCAAAAAGCCCTCGACGTACGCCAGAAGGCCGAAGCAGGCCAAGACTTTGGTGCCCTGGCCCGGCAATATTCCGAAGACCCCTCCGCGGCCCGCAACGACGGTCGCCTAGGCTATTTTTCGTCCTTACAGATGGTCTATCCCTTCGAAGAGGCCGCCTATCAAACGCCCCCCGGCCAACTCTCGCCGCCAGTGCGTACGCGCTTTGGCTACCACATCCTCAAGGTACACGACCGCCGCACCTCGCGCGGGAAGGTGAAGGTGGCCCACCTGATGATTCGCGCTAACCCCGGCATGCCAGCCGCCGACTCGCTGGCAGCCAAACAGAAAGCAGACGAACTCTACAAAAAACTGCAAGAAGGCGCCGACTGGAACGTGCTGGTGCGGCAATTTTCGGAAGACAATGGCTCGCGCAACCAGAATGGCGAACTGGCTACCTTCGGCACGGGCAGCATGATTCCTACTTTCGAAGAGGCGGCCTTTGCCCTCCAAAATCCCGATGACATCTCGGAACCCGTACAAACCCCCTATGGCTGGCACATCATCCGCCTGCTGGAGCGGGTGCCCCTCGAACCCTTCGACGAACTGGAAGCCAGCATCCGCAGCAAAGTGTCGAAAGACTCCCGTTCGGAGCGTAACCGCCAGGCCCTGCTGACTCGCTTGCGCCGGGAAAACAATTTCCGGGAGCGCAACGACAACGTCGAAAAAGCCCTGACGGGGGTGGACTCCAGCTACTTCGAAGGCACCTGGCAGTACGACGCGCAGGCAGTCGGCAACCGCGACGTGCTCTTCACGATCGCCGACTCGGCTTTTACGCGCGGCGATTTCTTTGCCCACCTCAAGGCCAACCAGCGCAAGCGAGCAGCCGACACCTCGCCCACCTACGCCGCCCGCCTGGCCTACGAAAAATACCGTGACGAAGCCCTCGTGGCCTACGAAGAGGCCCAACTGGAAGAAAAATACGAGGACTATCGGATGCTGGTGAAGGAATATCGCGACGGCATCTTGCTCTTTCAACTGATGGACGAAGAGGTCTGGTCGCGGGCTATGGAAGACACCACCGGGCTGCAGCAGTTCTTTGCCGATCACCGCGACCGCTACCAATGGGGCGAGCGTGCCCAGGCCACAATCTATAGCACCTCTACGCCTGCCGCCATGCAGGAAGTGAAGCGCAAGCTGGCCGGCAAAATTTTTAAAGTGAACGATCCCCAACTCGACGACCTCAACTTCGATCGCAACCGGGCCGAACTGACCGAGTCGGTCCGCCGCCAGCTAGAGAATGCTGCCCGGCGAATGGCCAGCGACACGCTCCTCTACCTCGACGTGATTGGCCACGCCGACCGCGACGAAAAAGCGGCCATTGCCCGTCAGCGGGTAGATGCCGTGGCCGCCTTCCTCGAGCAGGCGGGCGTGCCGGCCGGGCGCCTGATCGTCAAGGACTTTGGCCAGCGCGACCCAGCCGCCACGGGCACCAACCCCAAAAACAAGCGGGTGTCGTTTCAGGTGTATAGCTCGTCGGACAAAGCCCTGGAGCGTGTGATGAATCAACAAACGCCGCTGACGCTCCAGGTGACAGCGGGCAAATTTGAAGCCGGCGAGCAAGCCGCCCTCGACCGGGCAGGCTTCCGTCCTGGCACCTACGACCTGGAGATGGACGGGCGTATCTACTACGTGGTGGTGAGCGCCGTGGAGCCACCTCGCCCCCGCGAACTGGACGAAGCCCGTGGGTTGGTGATCTCCGACTACCAAAACTACCTGGAAGCCCAATGGGTGGCCGAGTTGCGCAACGAGTACCCCGTGACGGTCAACGAAGCCGAGGTGCAGCGCCTCATACAATCTGCCCCAAACTGAGGCCGCGCAGCGACGGCCCGGGCGGGCAGCCGTGGGCCAAAGTGCTCGCCCGGCGTTGGGCCACGGCGCAAAAATGAGTGACCCACGCGATGAAGGGCAAAAAAGCGTTAAGAAGGCATCACTCACGGCACGTACGGATGGGAGTGAGTCGCCACAAGTGGCCAGGCCCCAACGGCAATGGCCCGCTGGCGCCCGTAGGACACAGCGGCTACGTGTTTGATCGAAGAAACATACTTTGAAAGGCTAGGCAAGCATGAGGCAAATATTGAAAAAAAGGAGAATGGGGTGGCTGCTCCTGGGCATAGTGGCCTGGCTGCCCGCCGCTGCCCAGTCGGGTGGCACCACATTAGACAAAATTGTGGCCAAGGTGGACAACTACATCGTTCTCCGCTCCGAAATAGAGGGGGCTTACCAGCAGATGCTCAGCGCGGGCGAGAAAGATTCGCGCGGGGAAATGCGCTGCGAAATCCTGGAGAATATGGTGCTCAATAAGGTGATGCTGGCCAAGGCAGACATTGATTCGGTCATCGTCGAAGACCGCATGGTGGACGACCAACTGGAGCGCCGAATGCAGTACTTCGTCAGCCAGGTGGGCTCGCAGGAGCGCCTCGAAAAGATGTACAACAAAACCATCGAGCAGCTCAAGGTAGAGCTACGCAAGCAAGTACGCGAGCAGCTAGTGGTGCAGAAGATGCAAGACGAGATTACGAAGGACATCAAGATGACGCCTTCGGAAGTGAAGCGATTCTTCAACAATATTCCTAAAGATAGCCTCCCCTATTTCTCGACCGAGGTGGAGGTAGGACAGATCGTGCGCTATCCGCGCATCAGCCGGGCGCAGAAGCAGCAAACCCGCGACCAGCTCCGCGACCTGCGCGACCGCATCATGCGCGGCGAAGAGTTTGCCACCCTGGCCAAGAAATACTCCGAAGACCCCGGCTCGGCCTCGCGCGGCGGCGAATTGGGCTATTGGGGACGTGGGGTGATGGATCCGGCCTTCGAGGCGGCGGCCCTCAAGTTGCGCCCCGACGAGATTTCGCCCGTCGTCGAGTCGCAGTTCGGTTTTCACATCATCCAACTGATAGACAAACGAGGCACCGAGTACAACTCGCGCCACATCCTGATCAAGCCCGAATCTTCGGATCAGGACATGCAGGAGGCCGCCGATTTTCTCGACAGCCTGCGCACGCGCATCCTGAGCGATAGCATTGCCTTCGAAAAAGCGGCCAAGGAACATTCCGACGACCAAGCCACCAAGGCCAACGGCGGCTTTTTCTACGACCAGGCCACCAACTCTTCGCGCGTGCCCGTAGATCAGCTCGATGCCCTGGTGTTTTTCACGACCGACACCATGGACGTAGGCGGCATTACGGCCCCCATGCGCTACCGCACCGAGGACCGCAAAGAAGCCGTGCGCCTCATCTATCTGAAAAGCAAAACGCCCCCGCACGAAGCCAACCTCCGCGACGATTACCAGAAAATCTACAATGCAGCCATCAACAGCAAACGGCAGCAGGTGATCGAGCGCTGGTTCGAAAAGGCGCGGCGCGAGGTGTACATCAAGCTGGACGCCGAATACCAACCCTGCCAGATATTAAGCAGTAATCAGAACTTTTGATGGAAAAATACCCGACGGACGTAGCCGCCGCCGATGGCTTCAAGCAAGCGTACGAAAAACTCGACGCTGAAATCAGCAAAGTAATTATCGGACAAGAAGAGGTGGTGCGCCTGGTGCTGACGGCCATTTTCTGCCAGGGCCACGTGTTGTTGGTAGGCGTGCCGGGCTTGGCCAAAACGTTGTTGATCCAAACCATTGCCGCCGCCCTCGACTTGCAGTTCAATCGCGTGCAGTTTACGCCCGACCTGATGCCCTCCGATATCATCGGTTCCGAGACCCTAGACCAGCAACGGCAGTTTCAGTTTACGAAAGGGCCTGTGTTTGCCAACATTGTCTTGGCCGACGAGATCAACCGTACGCCGCCCAAAACGCAGGCGGCCCTGCTCGAAGCCATGCAGGAATATGCCGTCACGGTGGCGGGCCATCGCTATGCCCTCGACCGCCCGTTTTTTGTGCTGGCCACGCAAAACCCCATCGAGCAGGAGGGCACCTACCCATTGCCCGAAGCGCAGCTCGATCGCTTTATGTTCAATGTCTGGCTGACATACCCTTCGCTGGCGGCCGAGATTTTGGTGGTGAAGAGCACGACCAACGAACAAAACACGTCGGTGGCCCAGGTGCTGACGGGCGAAGAAATCCGGCTGTATCAGGCGCTGGTGCGCAAGGTGCCCGTGGCCGACAACGTGATTGAGTACGCCGTGCGGCTGGTACACAAAACCCGTCCGCAAACCGAACTGGCTACGGCCGATGCCAACCAGTATTTGGAATGGGGCGCTGGGCCGCGGGCCTCGCAGTACCTGATCTTGGGGGCCAAATGCCAAGCCCTGCTGCGGGGCAAATATTCGCCCGACATAGAAGACGTGCAGGCCGTGGCCCTACCCGTGCTGCGCCACCGCGTGGTGCGCAACTTCAAGGCCGAGGCCGAGGGCATTACCGTGGACGAACTCGTCCGGCGCCTGCTCTGATCAGAGGCGGACAATCTTGACGGTGAAGAGCAAGTCTAGCCCCACCAACAGGAGCGCAGGTATCAGAAAGAGGGCATACTGATTGGCCGAGGCGTCCATCGTGCGGGTGTCGCGCAGCTCGCCGGCCACCTCGTCAATGGCAAGCTGCAATTGGCGCACCTCGTTGGTCTGGTCGGTGATCTCGAAATATTTGCCGTCGGTGCGGCCTGCCAGTTGGCGCAGGGCGCGGCTGTTGAGGCGGGAAACGACCTCGCGCCCTTCCCGATCTAGTTTGTAACCGCGACCAGAGGGAATGCGGCCGCCCTGCTCAGTGCCGATGCCCAGGGCAAAAAGGCGAATGCCCGCGCTGGAAATTTCGTCGGCGATTTTGTTGGTGGCTTCTCCGAAGTCTTCGCCGTCGCTGATGAGCAAGATAATCTTGGCCTGTTGCTGCGTAAGTGGGTTTTCGGGGTCGGTGTGCTTTTCGAGGGCCATTTTGAGCGGAGGGGCCATGTCGGTGCCGCCTTCGGGCACCAGGTTGGTGCTGAGGGCATCCACAAAAATTTGCAGGGCGTTTTGGTCGTAGGTGAGCGGGCACTGCAAAAAGGCGTCGTACGAAAACACGATCAGCCCCAATCGGTCGCCGCGCAAGTTGCTGATGAGGTTCTTGATCTCGAACTTGGCCCGCTCGATGCGTGAAGGCGACACGTCGTGGGCGTCCATCGAGCGCGACAAATCCACTACAATGTAGATGTCTTTGCCTACGGTGCGGACTTCGCGTCGCACGTCGCCGAAAGACGGACCAAGCAAAGCCATCAGGATGAGGGTGAAGTAGGCGCTGCGCAAAAAGAGCTTTACCCAAACGGCCCGGCCCCGGCTGCCGAGACGCCGCGAAATGACGTAGTTGCGCCGGATAAACAGGGCGTAGAGGAGCCCAAAGAGCAACAGCAGCAGCCACTCGAAGCCGCCAAATTCACGAATCCAACTCATAGGGCCAAAGATAGGCAATGCGCACGGGCCAAACGTTACGCCCTTGCGGTGGAACACTTGCCATAGCTGCCCACGGCTAATTACCTTTGCGGATACTTCCAAATCCCGATGTAATCATTTTCCGCTATGGGAAGAGCATTCGAATACCGCAAAGCAACCAAATTTGCCCGCTGGAACCGCATGGCCAAGCAGTTTACCAAGGCCAGCCGCCAGATCACGATCGCCGTCAAACAGGGCGGCCCCGACCCCGACGCCAACGTGACCCTGCGGCGTGCCATCCAGAACGCCAAAGCCGTGCAAATGCCCAAAGACCGCATTGACGCGGCCATCAAGAAAGCTACCGACAAAGACACGAGCAATTTCGAGTACGTCGTCTATGAAGGTATGGCCCCGCACGGAGTGGCCGTGGTGGTCGAAACGGCCACTGACAATCCGGTGCGCACCGTGGCGGGCGTGCGCTCGGCCTTCCGAAAGAACGGCGGCTCGCTAGGCACGTCGGGGATGCACGATTTTATCTTCGACCGCAAAGGCGTTTTCTACGTCAAGCAGGACGACATCGCCGACCCGGAAACTTTCGAACTGGAGTTTATTGACCACGGCCTCGAAAAAATAGATACCGACACCGTCGAAGAACAGCCCTTCTATTTGCTTTACACCGCTTTCGAGGATTTTGGCCGTATGCAAGACGCCCTTGAAATGGCCAGCATTGCTGTTGAGAAAGCCGAGCTGGAACGCATTCCGCTGATCACCAAAGAACTGACCGAGGCCGAAACCGACGAGGTGCTCGAACTCATTGACATCTTCGAGCAGGACGACGACGTGACCAACGTGTACCACAATTTGGCCTAATGGGTGAAGACTGCGTATCTTCAGAATAAGACTTTTTAGCTATGCCTACCGTCGCCCTTCGTCCGTTCACCGTCGCTGAATACCACCGCATGGCCGAGGTAGGCATCTTTGCACCCGACGAACGGGTAGAACTGCTCGACGGCCAGATCATCCCCATGAGCCCCATCGGAAGCCAGCACGCCGCCTGCGTACGGCGTGTGCAAGAATTGTTCAATACCCTTAGATCGATAGAAACCCGGTACTCGATCAGTGTACAAAATCCTATCTGGCTGAGCGAGCACAGCGAGCCGGAGCCCGACATTGCCCTGCTGCGCCCCCGGGCCGACTACTACGCCGAGGCCCACCCGACGGCGGCCGATGTGTACCTGGTCGTGGAGGTGGCCGATAGCTCGCTGGCCTACGACCAGCAGCAGAAAGTGCCGCGCTACGCCGCCGCGGGCATCGCCGAGGCGTGGGTGCTCGACGTGCTCGCCGCGCGCCTGACGGTCTATCGCCAGCCGCGGGCCACGGGCTACGCGCAGCAGTTTATGCCGGAGGCCGATGACTTGCTCACGCTGGCAGCCTTGCCCCTCACCCTGCGGGCGGGGCGGATCTGAGAGTCTTGACGCCGCTCAGGGCGCCGAGCGCAGCCAGTGCTTGGCCATCCCCTCGTTCTCGAACGATTTAATGACCACGTCGGCCCGCGTACGCTCCAGCTCCCGGGGGCCGAGCCGTTCGAACTGGCGTTCGGTCAGCAGCCGGGCAAAGCGCCGGCACCCGGCCCACTGCGCCACGCGCGTCCAGGCTTGGTGCGCCGAATGGCTCGTGGCCGAAGACACGCGCAAGGCGCGTTGGTCGGTCAGGCTTCGGTAGCCCTGGTAATGGCCCAGCACATTACGAATCACTACGGATAAGTGCGCGATCTCCGCCTCGGTGACCCGCCCGCGCCACGTAGATCGAATCCAATGGTTGGTGTGATCTAGTTCTACAACGCAGAAAGTTTCACCACTTAGTTTTTTTATTTCTACTCGCTCCATCCGCAGCTATTATGGTTTTCTACAAATGTAAAGACCCGCTGGGGCTACCAAACAGCATTTCGAGGTCTATAATTACATAATTGCGATTTGCCAACTTAGTATAAATAATTTTCGATAACGCCCTCATTTTCATAAATATGCCAGTTTCTTCGTCGGTAAAATTACAACGGTAACGCACTAAATTAAACATAAAATGCTTCATGCGGAAGGCGTCGGCACCAGAATGGCACGACCATCCGCCTACAAGGTCAGCACAGAAAACCCGCCACCAGCCCGACCAGAATGATCACTGGCGACGGAACCTTGCCCGATGCAAGTAGCCCCAGCGTGACGAGGATCACACCGATGTTGACCCCATCGAAAGCAAGCGGTTCGAGTAGCAGCAAGGCCGCCGCGATGACCAGCCCCGAACTGGCAGCGTTGATGCCCGCCAGCGAAGCACGCACCACCCGGTAGCGTTTGAGCTGATTCCAGAAACGGATGACAAAAAAAATCAGGAAGGTGCCCGGCAAAAAAATGCCCGTGGTGGCCACCAGACTCCCCAGCAACTGCCCACCCAAGCCCCAGGATCGCATGGAGAGGGTACCGATGTAGGCACAAAACGAGAACACCGGGCCGGGCACGGCCTGCACCAGCGCGAAGCCCGTCAGAAACTCTTCGGACGAAAGATATTTTTTGAACTCTACAAATTCGGTATAGATGAGCGGGATGAGCACCTGGCCACCCCCAAAAATGAGGCTGCCGTTGCGGTAGAAATTTTCGAAGAGGCGAATGGGCAGCAAGGTCGTAACCTTGCCCAGCACGGCGGCCCCCACCAGCACCCCAACAAAAAGCCAGAAATTGGCCCACTCGATGCGCAACGGACGGTGGGCTTCGGGGGGGTGCTGACTGCGAAACCGGAAGGCCGTCCAGACACCGCTCACCAGCAAAATAAACGGGAACGCCCACGGTGAGCGGGCATAGTAAGACACGGCAGCGGCCATAAGCATCAGCCCGAACTCTTCGGCATTGGTGATGACGCGCGTGCTGATCCGGTAGCCAGCAAAAACCACAAAACTGACCGCCATCGGCTGGATATACTGCGTGATGCGCAGGCGGCCGGCGTCGTCGGCCAGGTGCTCTACGAACAGGGCCGCCAGCGTCATCAGCGTAGCGGCGGGCAGCACCCACACCAGCAAAGTCAGAAAGGCCAGGCGCGGTCCTCCGATACGAAACCCCACCGCCGTGATAGTCTGCGTGGACGTGGGGCCGGGCAAAATCTGGCAGAGCGCATACAACTCGATTAGGTCGGCTTCGGTCAGGTAGCGCCGCCGAATTACCAGAAAGTCTGTGAAGATGGCAAAATGCGCCTGCGGCCCCCCGAAGGCCATGAGTGTCAGGAAGAACACGTCCCGCAAAAATAGGCGATTCTTGACCCGCTGATAGGGGCGGCGAGATGTCCACTGACGCGCCACGAGCGGCTATTTTTTTAAACCAATTTCGCGTAGGCGCTCGTCGAGAAATTCGCCCGCTGTGGTGTCTTCATAACGCTTGGGCTGCGCGTCGGTCACGCACGAAGGCAACGCCGAAAGATCCATTTCGGCCCGAGGGTGCATAAAAAAGGGAACGGAATAGCGCGAGGTACCCATTTTTTCCCGGGGCGGATTGACCACCTGGTGAATGGTGGACTTGAGCTGGTGGTTGGTGAGGCGGTCGAGCATGTCGCCCACATTGACCACGAGCTGGTCGGGCAGGGCCGTGATGGAGATCCACTGCCCGTCGCGACGCAACACCTGCAAGCCCTCGGCGCTGGCGCCCATCAGCAGCGTAATGAGGTTGATATCGCCGTGTGCGGCGGCGCGTACGGCATCGGTCGGCACCGTATCGGGATTTTCGATCGGGAAATAATGAATTGGGCGCAGGATGCTGTTGCCGTTGTGCACGCGCGGCTCGAAGTAGTCTTCGGGCAGTTGGAGATAGAGGGCAATGGCGCGGAGCATCTGCCGTCCGGCCCGTTCAAGCGTGCGGTAGGCCGTCAGGCAGGCCGCTTTCATTTCGGGAACTTCGTCGGGCCAGACGTTGGCCGGATATTGGTGCCGGATGGGGTCGTTGTCTTCCACCTCCTGCCCTACGTGGTAGAACTCTTTGAGGTCGGCCGTGGTGCGTCCCTTGGCGTGTTCCTTGTTTTTGCCGATGTAGCCTCGCTGGCCCGCCAGTCCTGGTATTTCGTAGCGCGCCTTCACCGCTTCGGGGAGCTGAAAAAAACGCTGGATAGCCCCGTAAAGCTGGTCGGTCTGTTCGGACGTTAGGCCATGATGGCGGATGGCCACAAAGCCAATGCGGTGGAAGGCATCACCCAGGTCTTGTACGAAGCGGGCTTTTTGCTCGGCCGAGCCTTGGGTAAAATGGGCCAGGTCGAGCGAAGGAATTTCGTCGAGCAAGTCAGTTGCCATAGGGAAAAATTTGATAAGGGGCCCCAAAGGTACGCATTTGGGCTTTTAGAAGCCGAGCTAAGCGGGTAACTTTTTGCTTGTGTTTTCACGCGCTGTTTGTTGCTGGGTGCCACGGGGTTCGGGCTTCAAACAATTCTTCATGCTAAAAACATGGGTACTCAACTGCCTCGCCTCAACGCCCCAGCACACTTTTATTGTAAATATTTTCTTCGAAGGCGTATAAAAGACATGATCTGCAATGGGTTTTGAATATTTAGAATCCGTCTAATAATTGTTTGATTGGAAAGCGAAAATATGCCCTGACCATATATAACAAAATTATTACGCATTAAAGCAGAATTATAAAAGACGCCCATCAGTCCGCCACGCCCAAAGTATGTCGTTGGCGAAGGCCCGCGTCCGGAAGCCCTTCTGCTCCAGAAAATGCTGAAGTGCGGGCAGGTTTTCGTCGGGGCCGGGGCCAGGGTGTACTTCCAGGGCCATTCGGTGGAGGCGTGGCCAGCACTCGTCGGGGCAGCGGTAAAGGATGTCATATTCGGCCCCTTCGCAGTCGAGCTTGAGCAAATCGCAGTGCGTCAGGCGGTGGGCCGCCAAAATGTCGGGCAACGAGCGGGTGGGTACTTCCAAGTGCGCATTGGCTTCGCGGTGATCGCGTACGGAGGCGTCGGTCGTGAAGGTATCGTCGGCGTTGTAGGCCAACCGGAGCGTGCCCGAAACGCCGTACACGGCTTCGGGGCAGATCGTCCATTCGGCAGCCGGGTTGAGTTGGGCATGGCGCTGCAAGAGGGGCAGGTTGACGGGCATCGGCTCGTAGGCCACCACCCGCGCGGCGGGAAAGCGCGTGAAGATATACAACGAAAAATAGCCCACATTGGCCCCCACGTCGAGCACCACCGAGCGGGGGGGCAAATCGGCCATCAGGTGACCGCCGTAAGCATCCTTAAAAAAAACCTCCTTGAAGGTGTTGCGCAATCGGCGCGGAACCTCCACGCGCACGCCGTTGCGACAGGTAAAATACAGCGTTTGCTCGCCTTTGCGCCATTTGGCCGGAAAGTAGGCCCACCAGTTGCGGACGTAGCGGATCAGGTTGAGGTAGCGACGCATCAGGCGGGAGTAGTGGGTGTGGCCGGACTGTCGGCGTACTGATTGAGACCTCGCGCGCAGGCGACGGCCCGCGTAGCGAGCGTCTGGGCCAGCACGGTGTCGTTGGCAGACAAGGTGGGGCGTGCCTGCTCGGGGTGGTACAGGTGGTAGGCCACGCCCCCCAGTTTGAGCAGGCGCCGCCGGACGCCCCCGTGCTGCAAACGGGCCACAAAGTCGCTGTCTTCGCGGCCCCAGCCCACGAAGGCTTCGTCGAAGCCGTTCACGCGCACGATGTCCGCGTGCCAGGCGGCCAAATTGGCCCCGCGCGCCCACGTCAGCGCCTTGCGGCGATCGGCCACCAGGTTGCCTAGCGTAGGCCAGCGTGTGGCGTTAAGCCGATTTTGCAGCCCCCTTTGCCACGGCCGAAAGTCGGTTTGCCCGGCGGCCAGTGCCCGTCGGGTGAGATCGGGGCCGAGCAGCACCCGCGAACCCTGTACGAAGCAGCCGCGCCGCGCCGCCCGGCGGTGGTCGGCCACAAAGTCGGGGTGCAGCACCATGTCGCCATCCACGAAGATGACGTAGTCGGTGGCGACCGTGGCCAGGGCACGGTTACGAATGGCGGCCAGCCGGAAGCCCTCGTCGGCGTGCCAGCAGTGGTGCAGGGGTACGGGAAAATCGCGCTGGGCGGCGGCCACCACCTCGGCCGTATCGGGGCCCGAGCCATCGTCGGCCACGATGACCGCCTCCGGCAAGGTGCGTTGCTGGCGAACGCTTTGCAGCACCAGGGCCAGGGCGTCGGGGCGGTTGTAGGTGGAAATAATCAGCGTGACGGTCAACTGGCGGTTGCGTTCGTAGAGTTTGGCGTATTTGTAGAAACCTCCCGCAGCGGCCGAGCCGGCAATCAGCAACCCGGCGTAGCCATCGCGGAAGCCCTGCTTTA
>DAIRSZ010000031.1:0-17276 GCA_036804165.1 Catalimonadaceae bacterium
ATTTTTACATCCTCTTGCCTGTTCAGACGCGATGAATCGCGTCTCTACGGAATCACATCTTGCACATTTTTACCTCCTCTTGCCTGTTCAGACGCGATGAATCGCGTCTCTACGGAATCACATCTGCACATCCGCACATTTTCACACTTATCATCTAACTTTCTAACTGACTAATCTTCTCATCGCCTAACTGCCTTTCGATCAGGTAGATCAGGATATGAATGACCTTGATGTGCATTTCCTGGATGCGGTCGGCGTAGCCCGTGTGGGGTACCCGGATTTCGACGTCGCCTTGCCCGGCCAGTAGTCCGCCGTCGTTACCCGTCAGCAACACCACACTCATCTGACGCTGGCGGGCGGCGGCTACGGCGGCCACCACATTGGGCGAGTTGCCGCTGGTGCTGAGGGCCAGCAGCACGTCGCCGGGGCGGCCCAGGCCCTCGACGTAGCGGGCAAAGACCCGCTCGAATCCGTAGTCGTTGGCCACGCAACTCAGGTGGCTAGGGTCGGAGATGGCCACAGCCGGCAGGGCCGGACGATCGGCGCGGTAGCGGCCCGTCAGCTCTTCGGCAAAGTGCATGGCGTCGCAGTGCGAGCCGCCGTTGCCGCAACTGATAATTTTGCCGCCGCCACGAATGGCGCTCACCAGCAAATCGGCGGCGTCGCCCACAGTGGCCACACACTGGGGATCGGAGAGAAAACGCTGCAGCACGTCGGCGGCGGCCTGCAGTTCGGCTTGGATCAGGGATGAAGTTGACATGCGCAAGGCGAGCGGTACGAAAGACCTCTTTTCGGTTAAATTCGAATATATTGGCCTCCAAATTACAGATAATGTCTCGTTCGCTTTGCTGGCTACTCGCAGCCGGGCTTTTTTCGGCACTGGCCTGTTCTACGGAACTGGAGGTCAACGCCCCCTGGGAAGAAAATACAGTTTTGTTCGGCGTGCTCAATCCCGACAGCACGGTGCACCGCGTGCGCATCACCCGCGCCTTTCTGAGCACCACCAACCCGCCTGCCCAAGATGCCCAGATTGCTGATTCGTCCGAATACGCCGAAGGTGATTTGCAGGTCGAGCTTTTTGTCCGCCAAGGTACACAGCGCGCCCGTGTGGGCAGTTTTGTGCGGGTAGCCCTGCCACCCCGTCAGCCCGGCACCTTCCATAGCGACGGGGCTTTTGCCTATCAGGTGGAAGCCGAACTCGACGAACGTCGCCAGTACGAAGTACAGATCGTCAACCGCAGCGGCGACACAGTGTCGGCCATTACGGGCCTGCCCAACACCTACAGCGTGACGGGCCCCAACGATGGCTCCATCGTCAACCTCACGCGCGACCTGCTGGCTCGCACCGGTGCCGACCCCAGCGGCGGAGCCACCGAATTGCACCGGGCTCTTTTCACCTACGAGCGCTACACGGCCCCTGGCCAGTTCACCGTCGAGCCGCCCGTGTCGGTGGTGCTCAATCGCCGGCTTTTTCCCATTGCGGGCGGCAATGGACTCGAAGCCCGCGTGCCGGGCGGCGATATCCTAATCGGCTTTGCCAACCAACTCGACGCCAGCGGCGATCCGCCCCAGGTTTTCCGGCGGCTTCGCACCGTCGAGTTTGAGTTCGTACGCGTCAGCGAAGCGTTTACGGAGTATATTCGCATCAACCAGACGCTTTCGCCCATCACCCAAACCACCCCTTTTTATACCAACGTCAGCAACGGCATCGGCTTGCTGGCCGGGCGTCGGTTTGTCCGGGTGACTACCACCCCCAACGAGGCTAACACCACTTTTTTGCAAGCACGCTATCCGGCCCTCAACTTTCAACCCTAGGCTGGCGACGGGCTGCCAATATGTCACCCTAGAGCAAACTCCCGTTTTGTTGGCATAACCATTGAATATGGTTGCGGGTAAAACTGAATTTATCCACTACCCGATTCATACACAGCATTATCATGGGAAAAACAATTGGAATAGACTTGGGAACCACCAACTCGTGCGTGGCCGTCATGGAAGGCAACGAACCGGTCGTGATCCCCAACAGCGAAGGACGCCGCACCACGCCCTCTATCGTCGCTTTCCTGAGCAATGGCGAGCGCAAGGTGGGCGATCCGGCCAAGCGCCAGTCCATCACCAATCCGAAGAACACTATTTCTTCGATCAAGCGGTTCATGGGCAAAAAGTACTCGGAAGTCAAGCAAGAGCTTTCGATGGTGACTTACCAAGTAGAAAGTGGCAACAATGACACGCCCCGCGTGCGCATTGGCGACCGCCTCTACACCCCCCAAGAGCTTTCGGCCATCATTTTGCAGAAAATGAAGTCCACCGCCGAAGACTACCTGGGCACTACCGTAACCGACGCCGTGATCACGGTGCCGGCCTACTTCAACGACGCTGAGCGCCAAGCTACCAAAGAAGCGGGGCAAATCGCTGGGCTGGACGTCAAGCGCATTATCAACGAACCCACGGCGGCGGCCTTGGCTTACGGGCTCGACAAAAAGTCGCAAGAGATGAAGATCGCCGTCTATGACTTGGGCGGCGGTACGTTCGACGTCTCGATTCTCGAACTGGGCGACGGCGTGTTCGAAGTGAAATCTACGGACGGTGACACCCACCTGGGTGGCGACGATTTCGACCAAGTAATTATTGATTGGCTGGCCGACGAGTTCAAGAAAGACTATAACATGGACCTTCGCCGCGACCCGATGGCCCTGCAACGTCTCAAGGAAGCCGCCGAAAAAGCCAAGATTGAGCTATCCAGCTCGGCCTCGACGGAGATCAACCTGCCCTACATCATGCCGATTGACGGCGTTCCGCAGCACCTGGTCCGGACGCTCTCGCGGGCCAAGTTCGAAAGCCTGGCCGACGATCTGATCCGTCGCTCGCTCGACCCTTGCCGTCGCGCCCTCAAAAATGCTAACCTGCAAGCCAGTGACATTGACGAAGTGATTCTGGTGGGTGGCTCTACGCGCATCCCGCGCATCCAGGAAGAGGTCGAAAAGCTCTTCGGCCGCAAGCCTTCGAAGGGCGTCAACCCCGACGAAGCCGTGGCCGTAGGTGCGGCCATTCAGGGAGCGGTGCTCTCGGGCGACATCAAAGACGTGCTGCTGCTCGACGTAACGCCCCTGTCGTTGGGTATCGAAACCCTCGGCGGCGTATTTACCCGCCTGATCGAAGCCAACACGACCATCCCGACCAAGAAAACAGAGACTTTCTCGACGGCCTCCGACAACCAGCCTTCGGTAGAGATTCACGTCTTGCAGGGCGAGCGTTCGCTGGCCAAAGACAACCGCTCGATTGGCCGTTTCAATTTGGCCGATATTCCCCCCGCGCCGCGCGGTGTACCGCAAATTGAAGTCACCTTCGACATTGACGCCAACGGCATTCTCAACGTGTCGGCCCGCGACAAAGGCACCAATAAGGAGCAGAAAATCCGGATTGAGGCTTCGTCGGGGCTTTCGAAGGAAGAAATTGACCGGATGAAAGAGCAGGCCAAAGCCAACGAAGAAGCCGACAAGCGCGAGCGGGAGAAAATTGACAAGCTCAACGAAGCCGACTCTATGGTTTTTCAGACGGAACGGCAGCTTAAGGAATTTGGCGACAAATTGTCGGCAGACAACAAGAGCTCGATTGAGTCGGCGCTGAATGCCTTGCGTCAGGCTCATCAGGCCCAGGACATCGGCGGCATAGATACGTCGCTGGCGGCTCTCAACGAAGCTTGGCAAAAAGCCTCGGGCGAGATGTACGCCAACACTGAAGGCCAACCCGGCGGCGGTGCAGAAGCGCCCGGTGCCGAAGGGGCTGCCCCGAATGCCGACGACGTCACCGACGTGGACTACGAAGAAGTGGACGGCAAAAAACAGTCGTAAGGCCGTCTGGCAAATAGCAAACCCGGTGCCCATCCGCACCGGGTTTTTTTGTGTGCACACGTAAGGTTTTGGCTTTGGTCAGGTGTTTGGCCTTCCGTTTCCGTTGTTCTTCCAGAAGCATTTGGCTCGCCTCAGACGCCCGAGGAATTGCGCATCTCGGCACGCCTGTTACCCCGTGTTTTTCTTTTCAGAATTTGGCTTGACACGTCTCCTCACAAGTCATTTTTTGACCTAAATACCCATAAAATCTACTAAGCACTGTCGGCGTTCATTGGCGACAACTGCTCACTTGGCCTTGCACGGCTGGGTAAGCCAGCGCATCTGACGAGCGCGGCAAGCCTGAATAGAACAACTTTGCAGGGTGAATAGATTGGTATTGGGTTGAGTAGCGTGTGTTGATTATTATTTGTGTGAACGAAAAGCCCGTCGGTATTGACTGACGGGCTTTTTTTTCATTTAGTAACACAGAAAGTTATCCAAGTAGCGTGAGAAGTTTGCTCAATTATCAAATTACGCCCTTTTCTTACTGCTAGGCCACGTATCTTATCTAGGCGTACATTTCACCAGATATGCAATCATCAGCCCAAAACCTGTGTAAAATTCATTTTTTCGCAGGTTTGACCCGTATGCTGGCACTAAGCAGACTTGTTAGATATTTTTTTACATAAAGTTTCATCTTAAATACTACATCTGTAATCTATTTGTCTTATCTTTGCCTTCGTGAACAGGATAAACGCATGAAGGCTTTCTACATTTTTGCTCTTATTGTCACCATCGCAGTGCCCGCCTGGGCCACAACCGACTCGCTCCGCTGGGGCGCCTACCCAATAGGCCAGTCGCTCGTAGACCAGACCTACGAGCGGGACAGCGTACGCATCCGCGTGTCGGTCAGCGACCCTACCACGGCCCTCAAGCACCTGGAGCACAGCCTCGTGATTCAGGATCAGCCGCACGTGGATTGGTTTCAGCGTTTGCCCACAGCGCAGGCCACCGTGACTGCCCGGTTTGCATTCGATCGGCCCGTGCACGGCCTGACCTTTGACCTGCTCGACGTGGACGCCGAAGCGGGCCGCTATGCCGATTCGGTCAGCGTGCGGGCGTACTACCAGGGCGTGGCCAAGGCAGTGAGCCTGGCCCCAAGCTTCGACAATGAGCTGGTGGCTCCCGACGTAGTGGTAGGCCGCCGCAATACACCCGACGAGCGGGCGGAAGGCAACGTAACTGTCCGGATAGCCGGAGCGCTCGACTCGCTCGTGATCGTGTACGGCTGCAGTCCGCAGGCCGAGCCACTGCGGGCCCAAGCCATCGGGATGGGCGACTGGCACTGGCAATATGCCCCCGCCAACGATGACGACACCCCCTACGTGATACGGGAGCATATTACGCTCACGGCCGAGGCAAACGCCGAGGGCACCCAGTTGACGTGGGAAGTGACGCCCGAGCGACTGGAAGGTCACTACGACGTACGGCGGCGCGTGGCCGATGCGGCGCACTTTCAGACAGTGCACACCGTGGTCGCTACCGGAGCGGGCCTCTACACCTGGCAAGACGCTGACTTGTCGGTGCCCGCCGCCTACTACGTGCGCCGAGTATATGACGCTGCCGACGAAGCGCCCCTGCACTCGGACACGGTCGAAGTGCCAATGGTGATCACGCAACTTGCTGACATGAGCGCCTCAATGGCAGCTTTATTTCCCAATCCGTCCCGAGGGTGGTTGCAAGTGAGCGTGCCCCATGTCCCGGCTCAGCTCGTGCTGACAGACGCGCACGGGCGTCAGTGCAGCGAATTTATCCTGATTCAAACCTCCCAACGCCTGACCCTTTCGCACTTGCCCGCTGGCGCATATCAGGCGCATCTTTCCGGGGCCGGTTTTGAGTACGCCACGCGGCTGATTTTGCAACGCTAGCCGACTCCTGGACCACGTCATGGCAACCCGTTGGCACTTGGTGTTCCCGCCCGGCCGCCTTCAGCGCACCACCAACCGCTGTACCAACCGCCGCGAGCCACCGCGCACCTCCACAAAATAAAGCCCCGCGCGCAGGGCGTCCAGGCGCAAAACCAGCCCCGACAGGCTGTTTTCGCGCAGGTTGGGCGACTGGCGTTCCTGCACGGACTGCTGGGCCACCAACCGACCCGTGGCGTCGAACACCCGTACATCTGCCGAAGCCACTGCGGCCCCAAAGGCGGCGTCGAGCGTAAGGCGCCGATCTACGAGGGGGTTAGGATAAATCCGCAAAAAAACGGTGTCAAGCGCAAAGGCCGGCCCCGCTTCGGTCCAGCCCAGATCACCCAGCATGTCCACCAGCAGGGGGCCAGGCAGGCGGATCACCTCGCCGCGGGCAATCTGCGGGGTCATGAGCGCATCGGCATCACCCGCCGGATACGTGCGCTCGTCGAGGTGGGCGACGCTAGAACCCTGGCTAAAGGCGACCGGCGCAAAGAGACGGGGTCGCACGGGGCGGTTGCCGGCCTGCGGCCCTTCAAAAAAGAGTGCTTCGCTCGTCCATTGCGCCAGCAACTCGGCCGAAGGGTTGGCAAAGCGCAGCGAGTCAATGACCAGCTCGCGCTGACCATTCACCACGAAAGCATCGAACACTAAGGGAAAGCCCTGGTTGCCCCAAGCACCTTGGTCGCCTTCGGCACGGGCCGTTGAGATGATGCCCAGCCCGTGGGCCAGCTCGTGCAGCACCACCGATACCAGATCGAACCGATCCGGAAAAGACACGCCAGCCGCGTTGAACGACCAGGCGATCTGGTCGTTGATGCGCACCCTAATATCGAAGGCGGTGTCGGCGTTGAGGGGACGTCCGACAATTTTTTCGGCCAGGGCCACCGGATACCAGGTGTCGGCCAAAGGTGCGTCGTCGAAGTCGCGGAAGATCAGGGTTGGGCCGGCCGAGGCCAGCGTTTGGGACGGCAGCGACACCCACTCGGCCGTCACGCGAATGGGCACCTCCGACGACAGCTCGCCTTCCCAGATGCGCGCGGCCTGCTCGAAGGCGGCGCGGGCATCGTCAGGAAAGTCGGTGTACATAACCTCAAAACGGGCCGGGCGGCTTTGGGTACTACCGCCTCGTCCCCAACCGCCGGGCGGCCGTAGGCCCCCCGGCGTGCTGACCTGGCCGTGGCCGACGGGGCAACTGATCATCGGGCCGGGGCGCGACACCTGGGCCTGCGCCAGATACGGAAGTGCGCAGGCTAGCCCCAAAGTCAGGAAGTATTTTGGCGTCATGTCAGCATGATTAGCATACAAGTACGCTCAAACATACGCATATTAATCGTTGATCTGCGACGGACGGTACGCACGATCAGCCAAAATGTGCGCTGACCCAAAACCTCTAAGGGTTCCGGAGCACTGGCTTGGTAGTCCTCGGAGGTTTTTGCCGAACTTCACGTAACGCCTGCTGCGAATGGCTGCGCACACCAGATGCCTCCCGGCTACTATAACCCAACCTCTATTCGGTATTGGTGGCCTGGGCCAACAAGGTAGGTGCGCCTTTGGTCACTAGTTGGAGGCTGCTGATATCGGCAGCCGTATCGGTCAGGTCAATTTGGGTATAACCGTCTTCGGTAAAGCCCCTGGCGACCGCCATCATTTCGAACTGGTGAGCCGGAGGGGAGTTGGCGGCTTGCTGCCCTGCGTAGGCAAATACGTAGTACTTGCCCCCGACACGAACGACGGCTTCTTCGGGAGCTGCCCAAACAGTCTGGGTGCCGGTCTCGATTTTGGCCGTCACGAACATACCGGGCCTAAGGTCTTCGTCCGGATGCTTCATGTGTCCGTGTACGGTGACGGAGCGATCTGCCCGGACGTCGTGGCCCACCAGAAATACGGTCGCTTCGCGCCATTCGTCAGGCGCGTTGGCCAGGGCAAACCGGATGCGTTGGCCTTCCTGGACCCGGAGGATGTCGTTTTCGTACACGGTTAGCTCCACGTGCAAATTTTCGGCATTGGAGATGTCCATGATTACGTCCTGCGGGCCGATGTACTTGCCCACGTTGGCGTACACCTCGCGGACCGAGCCACTGATGGGCGAATACCGATTGACCGCTGCCGACACTGCGCCCGCCCGCACCCTGGCCGGATTGAACCCAATCAGTTTGAGCCGCGCTTCGAAAGCCTTCAACCGGGCTTCGTTGGACAGGTAGTTGCTTTTGGCCTGTTGGTAGCTTTTGCCCGAAGCCACGTTTTCGTCGTAGAGCTCTTGCTGGCGGGCGTACTCGGCGGCCAAAAACTCCTGATTGGCCAGGCCTTCGAGATAGTCTTGCTGAAACTGGATAAACGCGGGATTTTCGACCGTGACCAGCAACTGCCCCTTCTTTACTTTGGTGCCCGGCAGCATGGTGGTGTGCTTGACAAACCCGCCGTAGGGCATATTGATTGAGATATTGCCTTGCGGCGGTACGCTGATCGTACCGTTTACCTGAAGTTCAGCGCCGATGACGCGTGGCGCTGCACCACCTAGCTCAATAGCGGCATATTCGTATTGGGGCTGGGTGAGGATCACGGTCTGATCGTCCTGTGCGGGTGAGTGATCTGCGCCGGGAGCTTGGCCGCTTTTCGAGCTACACGCCATGCCGCACATGGCCACCACCACGAGCAGAAAACTATTTTTGAAGATCATCTTTATGTTGTTCTTTACTGAATGTCTAAAATAAATTCTATCTCGATCACCGTTTGGTTATACTGGTTAAGCAAATCCAAGTAGTTGAACTGGATGCCCAGCGCCTGGTCGAGTCCCTGCGTGTATTCCACGTAGCCAATGTCGCCACTTTCGAAGCCCTGCTGAGCTTGTTTGAGAATCAGGTCGGCTTGGGGCAGGGCATTCGATTCGTAATATTCCAGGCCGTCCCGAAATTTCTGGTATTGCTGCTGCAGCGACTGCCACCGACCTTGCCATTGGCGCGTAGCTGCCTGCCACCTTGCTTCGGCTTCTTGTTTTCTTAGCTCGGCCGCCCAGATGGCCGCCAAGTGGGTCCTGGCCCCGAAGAGGGGGACGGCCAGGCCCACCGAAAATCCGGTGAAGCGATCGCTCGGGCCAAACACCACCGGGTTGCCTTCCCGATCCTGGCTGAACCCGTTGAGCGACTGATTGAAATAGCCCACCGTGAGGTAGGGCAACAGCCGATTTTTCTCCACCAATTTTTCTTTTTCTGCCACGATTACCTGCTGCCCAAACCACGCTAGCCGGGGATGATCGGCCACGGGTTGGGTAGCCAGCAAGGCCCGAGCGTCTCGCGCTTCGAGCTGGCCCACCGAAATGTCCACCGGCGCATCGGCATGAAGCAGCACCTGCAACTGCGTTTTGTAGATTTCGATGTCGGCCAGGTT
The DNA here is from genome assembly GCA_036804165.1 of Catalimonadaceae bacterium. Classification (GTDB taxonomy): domain Bacteria; phylum Bacteroidota; class Bacteroidia; order Cytophagales; family Flexibacteraceae; genus DAIMZG01. The sequence continues at coordinate 9,185 of DAIRSZ010000031.1, forward strand.
TTGCTGCAGCAACACCTTGATTTGGGCCACTCGCGAGGCGGCCGTCGCTTTTTCGAGCAAGTTGCTTTCGCCAGTTTCGTACCGCAAGGTGGCCGCCGCTACAAACCGGGCGAAGAGGCTGTCTTGGGCCTGCAAGGTGCGGCGCCGACTTTTTTCTGCCCAGAGGGCATACCAGGTGGCCTTCACTTGCTGCACCAGCTCGTGCTGGGTGGCCAGGCGCGTCCATTCGCTGGCCTCGGCGCGGGCTTGGGCCAGTTTGTTCTGATGGACGTACACCGTCGGGAAGGCCACCGTCTGGCTGATATTGAACTGGTGGTCGTTGTCGAAGATGCTGTTGTACTGGCCACGCATGAGGCTCAGGCTGGTGTTGGGCAGGTTCCAGCTGGTTCCTTTCAGGGCACGGGCCTGCTGGGTTTGCAGGTCGGCGGCGATCAGGTCGGGGTTGCGCGCAATGGCCACCTGGATGGCCGCTTCTAGCGACGTGTAGGTCTTGACGGTATCTTGTGCCTGCGCGGGGGGCGGCCAGCAACACCCACCAATCACCAGCACCAGCAAGGCTACGGCGGCCGGCTTGCGCCTGAGCCCTCTTTCAAAATAGTAGTACAGCACGGGCAGCACCACCAGCGTCAGGAGGGTGGCCGACAGCAAGCCACCAATCACCACCGTAGCCAATGGCCTTTGCACCTCGGCCCCGCCCGAGTTGGAAAGGGCCATCGGCAGAAAGCCCAGCGAAGCCACCGAGGCCGTCATGATTACGGGGCGCAGTCGCACGCGGGTACCCGCATAGATGCGCTCGAAAATGTCGGCCACGCCCGCTTTTTTGAGGTGATTAAACTCGCCAATCAGCACAATGCCGTTGAGCACTGCCACGCCAAACAAAGCAATAAAGCCGACCCCGGCCGAGATGCTGAAGGGCATATCCCGCAGCCAGAGGGCGAAGATGCCCCCGATGGCCGAAAGCGGAATGGCCGTAAAAATAAGTATGCCTTGCTTGGCGGAGCCGAAAGTGAAATAGAGCAGTGTAAAAATCAGCAGCAACGCCAGCGGTACGGCAACCGTCAGCCGTTGGCGTGCCTCCACCAGATTTTCGAACTGCCCCCCGTAGGCAACCGAATAGCCGGGCGCCCACGCCACCGATTCATCAATTTTTTGCTGTAGCTCGGTCACTACACTTTCCACGTCCCGGTTGCGCACGTTGAAGGCCACCAGAATCCGCCGACGAGCATCGTCGCGCTGAATCTGGTAGGGCTGGTCGCTGATCCGAACATCGGCCACCTGGTGTAAGGGAATCTGGCGGCCATCTTGCTGGGCGATGTACAAATTTTTGACCGATGCCACCTCTTGGCGGTGGGCCTTGTCTAGTCGCACCACCAACTCGAACCGCTTCTCGTATTCGTACACCAGGCCAGCCGTAGCCCCCGCAAAAGCGGCCTGCACGGTGCGATTTACGTCCCGAACGCTCAGGCCAAATTTGGCCAGTTGCTCCCTTCGGTAGCTGATGACGACCTGCGGCACGCCCGCTATTTCTTCCACGTAGAGGTCGGTGGCCCCTTCGATGCCTGCTACCAAGCGACCCACCTGGGCGGCATATTCAGACAGTTTATCCAGGCTTTCGCCGTAAATTTTTATTGCCACGTCTTGTCGGGCGCCGCTCATCAACTCGTTGAAGCGCATCTGGATGGGTTGCTGAAAACCAAAACTCACGCCCGGAATCGCTTCCAACGCCTCGGCCATGGCGCTGGCCAGGCCTTCGCGGTTGGTGGCGGTTTGCCATTCACTCTTTTTCTTGAGGATGATCATCATGTCGCCTACCTCCATCGGCATGGGATCAGTGGGGATTTCGCCCGAGCCAATCTTGGACACCACCTGCTGCACTTCCGGGAAGTTCTTCAGCAATATTTGCTCAGCTTGGGTAGTGGCCCGGACGGTGTTTTCCAGCGAGCTGCCCGTCATCACCCGGGTTTCGACGGCAAAATCGCCTTCTTCGAGCGTCGGGATAAACTCCCCACCCAGGGTGGCGAAAATCCACAGTGCGCAACCAAAAAGGCCCAGCGCGCTGGAGAGCACGAGCAACCGCTTGTGCATAGCCCAGCGGATGGCCGGGTCGTAGAGGCGATGGAAGAAGCGCATGATCTGGTCCGACACATTGGGTTTGTAGGTCGTGCGCTTGCTCAAAAACAAAGCAGACACCATAGGCACGTAGGTGAGCGACAGCAAGAAGGCGCCCAGTATGGCAAAGCTCACGGTCTGGGCCATGGGCCGAAACATTTTGCCTTCGGTGCCTACCAATGCCAGCAGGGGCAGGTACACGATCAGGATAATCAGCTCGCCAAAGGCAGCCGAATGTCTGATCTTGCTGGCTGACTGATAGACCTCCTGGTCCATTTCGGCCTGCGTGAGTTTTCTGCCCAGCCGGAGTTTACTCAGGTGGTGCAGCGTAGCCTCGACGATGATCACCGCGCCGTCCACGATCAGCCCAAAGTCAATGGCCCCCAGGCTCATGAGGTTGCCCGACACGCCGAAGAGGTTCATCAGGCCGAAGGCAAAAAGCAAAGCCAGCGGAATCACCGAAGCCACCACCAGGCCCGCCCGCAGATTGCCCAAGAGCAAGAGCAACACGAGGATTACGATCAAAGCCCCTTCAATCAGGTTGGTGGTCACCGTGCCGATGGCCGTATTGACCAGTTTGGTTCTGTCCAGAAAAGGAACGATCATTATCCCTTCGGGCAAGGTTTTGCCAATCTGGTCAATGCGGGTTTTTACGCGGCTGATCACCTGGGCCGAGTTTTCGCCCTTTAGCATCATCACCACGGCACTCACCACTTCGCCTTCTCCGTTGCGGGTGGTGGCCCCGTAGCGCACGGCATGGCCAATTTGTACATGGGCCACATCGCGAATCAGCACCGGAATACCCTCTTGGTTTTGTTTGATGGCGATCTGGCCAAGTTCGTCGAGGTCGCCCACCAAGCCTTCAGAGCGGATAAAGTAGGCATTGAGATTTTTTTCGATGTAGGCGCCGCCGGTGTTTTCGTTGTTGGCTTCCAATGCACCAAACAGATCGCCCAACGACACATTCATGGCCCTGAGCCTGTGGGGATCAACGGCAATTTCATACTGCTTGAGAAAGCCGCCAAAGCTGCTCACGTCGGCCACCCCGGGCGTGCCCAGCAACTGTCGGCGCACGATCCAGTCCTGAATGGTGCGGAGCGCTTGGGCATCGTACTGGTCTTCGTAGCCGGGCGAAGCTTTCACTACATACTGATAGATCTCGCCCAGGCCAGTAGTGACGGGGGCCATGCCCGGCTGCCCAATGCCCGGCGGAATCTGGGCCTGCACGGCCGACAGGCGCTCGCTCACTTGCTGCCGCGCCCAATATACGTCCACTGCTTCCTCAAACACGAGCGTAACCACCGACAAGCCAAAGCGCGAGATCGAGCGCACCTCGTCTAGCTTGGGGATGGTAGCCATCGTGATTTCTACCGGAAACGTGATGAGGCGCTCTACTTCCTCGGCAGCCAGCGAGGGCGAAGTTGTGATGACCTGTACCTGATTGTTGGTGATGTCGGGTACGGCGTCAATGGGGAGTTGGGTGAGCGAATAGCTGCCCCAGATAACCAGGCCCAGCGTGAGCAGGCCTACGATCAGTTTGTTGCTGATCGATAACGAAATGATGTGATCCAGCACGGGTGTTGTGTTGCATTGTCTGACCTTGAAAAGCGTGTGGGCACGTGGCCCCAGCGATTGGGCCGGATCTGCACAGGGTTGTCGACTGCCAAAAAAGCAGCCAACGCCCAGTGGGCTCAGCTTGGCGGCTGAAGACCGGCCAAATCAGGCCCTGGGAGGCTGGAAAGGAGAGGCGAGGTACTGGGTAATGACAGAAAAGCGGTAGCCACAAAACTTGGGCTGCACAAAAAAACTGATCGGCATTGCGTAGAGCTGGCACGGCGACGGAGCCACAAACGTCGGCCCACTCACAAACTGATGCTGTCCGCAAAAGGGCAACTGGCTATGTTCCTGGTCTGGGTGCGCTTGCTGCTCGGCCGTAGCATTGCGGCCATAATGAAGCCTAAGAAACGAAGCAAAGGAAAGTCCGTCCTGCTGAGCGTGTTGTTGATAATGGGTCACGAGTGCCGGCATTCGGGCTAGCTCTGCGCCCAGTTTCAGGCCCGGCGTCATGGCCTGTACGACAAGCAGCAAACTCAGCACGATGTGTCCTACTTGCCTCATATCGCCAAAAATATGCAAACAAAAGCGATAATCAACGCTCGACGGCGCTCGCCCGGGCGAAGTAGGCGTTTTCAGAAAACAGTGTCACTGCACCCGGAGGGCCGCTACGAAATCACCCAGTCATCATATAAGTTACATTTCATGTTGAGAACCAATCCTTCAGTTGAACCCTCATTTTCTGAAATGCGATGTCTCGACAATGACGGTAGCTCGCCTGACTAGCTATCCGATAATATAGAGAGGAAGACCTTGGTACGCGACAAAGTTTAATGGCTGCCTCAAAAGCCTCTTTCGGCCTATACGGCTTGGGTTGGTCAACTTGCTTCCACCCGTCTCGGTGCAGCCATTCGTACAAAGAGAGTGGCTGTTTCCAAGCGATCACCTCTTGCATTCTCACTTCGCTAACCCATATCCAATTTTCTAATTCTGGCTCAATACAAATAACGGCACTCCGGTTTTGCCAGCCAGTTGCTTCAAGGCGGCTAGCAATAGACGCTTCGATTGCTTCGACTGATAGCTGCTCACGGCCGCACCCCTGGTGATCGAGCAATACCAAGGCGTAGTCATAACGGCCGATAAGAGGTTTGAGAAACTCGTCAGCACCATTAAAAACGCCAGGGTCTCGGTACGGGTGAACCAAAATATCAAACGAAAATTCTACCAGATGCTCAATAGACGGGATTTTCTTGAGTAGCCCTTGCATAACGGCCTCCGTGTTCTTGTCAGCTACCAGTACGACGAGCGCTTTCATTCCTATCCCAATACGCCGCTAGCATACAACATCGAAAGATTTGTTTCACCTTGCCAGTCTCTGAGCGCCGGATGTTCCGCACCGTTCACCACGTCAGTAATGCCTTCGTGCGTTTTGGCAAAGCACAGCACCTGTCGCGGCTCCACCAGGCTCAGCACCACGGGAGAATGGGAAGCGAGCATAATCTGCGCGTCATATACGGAGGAAAGCGACTGAAAGACGGTTTCTACAGCTCTGGGGTGTATTCCGTTCTCGGGTTCTTCGATCAGATAAGCTCCGACAAATTCAGGTAGGTAGGCTGGCAGTGTCAATGCCAGCAAGCGCAGGGTGCCATCCGAAACTAGCCAACTCGGCACCCGGATGTGGCCTTCGTACAGGATGCGAAGATAGCGGTGCTTGTCGTCTTCGCGTTCTACTACCTCGATATCCACAATATCAGGCAATGCCGTCTGCACGTGCGCAATCCATCGGCTGAATTGCTCAGCACTCTTTTTCAACTCACTTATCACCCAGGGGAGGTTGGCCCCATCTGTTCTGAATTGCTTACCCTGCCCGGGAGGGCTGGCCAACTTAATGTGCTGACTATCGAGAATAAAAAGCTGTATGCCCCCTTGCAGAAAAGATTTCAGCCAGGCAGAGGCGGGAAACTTGGTATCGTCGGCTGGTAAATTGGCCAGAGCAGAGCGCTTGGGTCCTAATTTGAAGGAGGGAAGCCACCCCTTTCCAGAAGCACGATAGGTTTCGTCGTAGAAATTATCGTTCCCCTCCGGTTTCTTTCTAATGATAGTCTGGTAAGTTTCTCCAGACTTTCCTGAATACTTTTTATTTAGGATGCTCGGGGGTGTAAATCGGCTATTAGGGAAAATCTCAGCCTGACGAGACGCAATGTGCTGGTCTTTACTAAGATGCGCATTGTTCAAAAGCAGTACGCGTTCCTCTTTAATGACATGTTCGTAGGCATCGTCGCTCAGGCCAATGCGAATCTCGAAACGAACACAATCAAAACGGTCGTCGAGGGCTGTGGCTATTTCCAAGGGTAGGTCAACTTCTAGAGCCAACTCAATATCGCCTCCACCCGCCGAAAATGTAAGGTCAGCATAGTTTGCTGAACGCTTGGTGATCGCGTCATCAATCCCCAACCTGACAATGTCTGACACCAGACTTACTACATCCATAAAAGTGGTTTTGCCGCTGGCGTTCGGCCCCACTAGCACATGGAAACGATCTAGTGCCTGATCCACATACTTTAATGACCGATAATTTTTGGCTTCTATTCTTCTGATCATGGCATTTTGGTCGCGCTAAAGTAATATTTTGATACCCTTGGCTTTATACCTCCATTACAGAAAAGTTGTACGTGAATCTTCAACTCGGGCCGATGTAGTTAGTCAAAGTCTAATAGCATGAAGTTATTTTTTCAGCTTTCTTTCGTGAAAATAGCTATGTATTATGCTTGCCTGACGAATGAATCTACGAAATAACAAAAGGCTGAGGCGTAAAGCTGATGACAAAAATGGCCAGGGCCAGCCAGCCCAGCACTTTGCGGCCCGTGCTCAGCGGGGTCTCGATGGGTGCCGGCGGATGGTACACCCCCAGCACCCGCCCGATCAGGAACGCGAACACGATCCAGGTCAGGTCGCGCGACATCTGCGGAAAGGCAAACAGCAGCACATATTGCACCGTGAATACGCTCAGGGCCAGGGCCAGCACGTTGAGCGGCTGGGCCACTGTGCGCGAGAACAAAATGTAGAGAAAGGCCAGGTAGATCAGGTTGCCAAACAGGTTGCTGTCCTCTACCCCGCCCGATAAGCTGATGGGACTGACGGCCCCCAGCCCCGCGTAGGTCACAAACAACACGAACAAAATGGGCGACACCACCCGGTGCCGCCGAAAGCCAATGAGTCCGTAGAGGATGTGCCCGCCGTCGAGCTGCCCGATGGGGATCAGGTTGATGGCCGTAAAGAGCAAAGCCAGGTAGCCCGCCAGCAGAAAGGGGTAGTGAATGATCTCTTGCGGAGGCGGAATCAGGGATTTGTCTTCTACCACAAAATGCTCGAAAAACAGGAATGTCAGGTTGGTACCGATCGAAAAACTGCCCGTCTGATCCTGATAGACATGGTTGGGATAGTCCGCGCCGTACTGCGCATATTCGGGGTGGATATCGAAAACGTAGTCGGGGGGCGGCAGGTGCGTGTAGCCGTACCAGATAAAGCCAATGGCCACCACAAAGCCCGCCAGCGGCCCGGCGATGCCCACGTCGAAAAACTGCTGCCGCGAGCGGGGCGTTTCCAGCAGGCGAATGAACGCGCCCATCGTGCCGATCAGCAGCGGAATCCCCAGCCACGTGAGCCAAAGCGGGATGTAGTAGGGCAGCGTGGTGCCGATGCGGTAGTAGCGGGCCGTGAAGTAGTGACCAAACTCGTGCGTGGTGAGGATGAGCAAAAACGGCAGGGCGTAGTAGAGAAAGCCCCGGCGCACATCGTCCCAGCCCACTTCGTTGTCGGTCCAGGTGAAGAACTTACCCGTAATCCACTCTACCCCGGCCATGGTGGTAGTAAAGACCGTCACAATAAACAAAATCGGGTGGATGTAGCGGCGGAGCAGCGATTTTTCAGGCATGGGCAAGGTAGTCTGGCAGCGACTGGGGGGGCTTTACGTGCACGGTTGGTATGCCTAACGCCGCGGCTGCCCGAATGTTATCGGCCAAGTCATCGAAAAATACCGTTTCGGCTGGGTTGAGTCTCGCGTCGGCCAACACGTGTTCGTAGATATCGGCATGGGGTTTGGCCAGGCCTATTTCGTAAGAGTAGTATGTTTTTTCGAACAGCTCGTCGAGGCTGCTGGCATCGGTTTGCTGGCCGAGCAGTTGCTCGACGGCCGGGCGGTGCAGGGCATTGGTGTTGCTGAGCAGAAACGTCCGGTAGCGACCCTGCACCCGCCGCAAGGCGGCCACACGCGCGGGCGGAATGTGCAAAAGCAGGGCGTTCCAGGCAGCGACAAGCACGGCGTCGGGCTGGACGCGCAGGGGCGCGGCCAGCGCGCGCAGTTCGTGCAGGAAACCTTCGGGACTGACAAGGCCTCTTTCGAAGCGGGCGGGCAGACCACTGCGGTCGA
>DAIRSZ010000032.1:0-17275 GCA_036804165.1 Catalimonadaceae bacterium
CGGGCCGTCTGGATGACCGAGGCGGCCGTAGGCACCAGCGAAGCAGATGGGGCCGCAGGCGTGGTTTTCGTGGTCTTGGTAGAAGCCGGCCGGGCAGGTGCTCTGGCCCGGGAAGCGTGGTTTTTTTTATTGCCCCCGCCGTAGAGATGCGCCGAAGCCGAGGTATGATGGGTACGTCTTTTTTTAGTTTTCTTATTAGATTCTGAAGGCTTACATTGCGTAAATATTGAAATTAAAAGTACAAAGAGTAACAGATTGTGCCTAGAAAAGAACTTCCGCATGACGATGACCAGATGTACGGGCACTAAATTCTTGATTATCCCCGATGATGGCAAATAAACCAGTCATGACGCAACGATTTGTCTTCACTTGCGAGGCAGTTGACGATCAGCGGGCGAGTAGGGGTTCACCGAGGATGAATATTTTTTTGTCTTTTCTTGAATATCTTCACGCATTTTTTTAGCTTGAGAAAGCCGATTTCTTACACCACCATGAAGCCCTTTCTGCGCGTTATTTCCGCCTTGTTTGTGGTGACGCTGTGCACGGCAAGCGTGCGGGCGCAAGACGCTGCCCACGCCCAGGCAGTGGCGCAGCGCGCGCTGGCCGAACGTACGGCACACAAACGGGGCTGGACGTTGCGACACCAAACCGAACGTCAGACGTTCGAGTTTCAGGGGTTCGACGCGCGCCAGCGGCCAATCTATTACGCGGCTTCCAACCTTGCCAGTGCCAAAACGTCTCACACCCACACGCTCTGGACCGACTCGTCTGGTGCCGTGCGGGGCGAAAATATGTTGCTAGGCCTTTGGGACGCTGGCCTACCTCGCTCCACACACCAAGAGCTGTGGGGGCGCCTGGGGGTGGGCGACGAAAACGGACTGCCTTCCGACCATGCCACTCACGTAGCCGGTACGCTCGTGGGCAACGGAACGCAGCCGCTGGCGCAAGGCATGGCACCAGGTGCCAATTTGAAAGCCTTCGACTGGAACTCCGACTTTTTCGAGATGCAAGACGCCGCTGGCAATGGCCTGTTGCTCTCGGCTCATCCCTACAACCAAGTGGCGGGTTGGTTTCTCAACACGCATCAGCAACGGTGGGAGTGGCACGGTGACACCAGCCTCAGTGCGTACCAAGACCTCAACTTTGGCCGCTATACCGACCGCACGGCTCAGTGGGATGACCTGGCCTATTTTTATCCGCACTACCTCATTGTCAAGGCGGCGGGCAACGACCGCGGCCAATCCTTGCCCGATGGCCAGCCGGGTCACTACGTCTTCGACGGCAACGACTGGGTGTACAGCACCCAACTCCGCCCCGCCGATGGGCCCTACGACTGCCTCCCGCCCGTGGCCACTGCCAAAAATATCCTTACGGTGGGGGCCATGCAGACCGACCCTGAAAACAATTCGCTCTTCAATGCCCAAGTAGCCCCTTTCAGTGCCTGGGGACCTACCGACGACGGCCGTATCAAGCCCGACCTGGTGGCACCCGGCGTTCAATTGTTTTCGGCTAGTCACCTAAGCGACGACGCGTACGCCTACCAGTCGGGCACCTCCATGGCTACGGGCGTAGTGGCGGGTTCGCTCGTGCTTTTGCAGGAACTGCACCAGTCGCTGCACGGCGGGAAGTCCCTGCGGGCGGCTACGCTCAAAGCCCTGGCGATTCACGCGGCCCAGGCCGTTGGCTCCCTGCCTGTGCCCAACTACCAGGTGGGCTGGGGGGCTTTGCACACGCAACGGGCCGCCGACCTGCTGCGTGCTGATGCCAACCGCGCCCAAGCCTACGTCGGCGAACACCTGCTGGAGGGAAAATACGCTGACACGCTCCGGGTGCGGGCCAGCGGCGCCCCGCTCACGGTCACACTGGTTTGGCACGACCGCACCGCCGATCCGCAGGAATTTATTCTTGATGATACCACCTCTCGGCTGATTCAGGATCTGGACGTACGGCTTTTACTCGCAGGCGATACCCACACGGCGGTTACTTACCCCTTTGTGCTCGACCCGGCGCAACCTCATCTGCCGCCTACGCGGGGCGACAACACGCGGGACAACGTAGAAAAGGTCCACCTCGAAACGTCCGTGCCGGGTGCTACCTACCTGTTGGTCGTATCGGGAAAAAGGCCTCTCAGCCAACCCTACAGCCTGATTGTCAGCGGCGGACGTCCGCAATCTGTAGCAGCCTTTGCACCGGAGCGCTCGGTTTGGTTTGCCCAGCGGCCGCTCGTTTTCTTCGATCGTTCTTTTCTGCCTGACTTTTACCGTTGGGACTTCGACGGCGACGGCCAAACCGATGACACCCTGGCCAACCCGGTATTTGTCTATGACCAGCCTGGCACCTACGAGGTATCGCTAAAAGTGGGCGACGAGAGCCTTTTTATGCAGCCAATTGAGGTGTTGCCTGCGCCCCTGCTTCCTTACACAGCGGACTTTGAAGGGTCAGGGCAAGGTTTTTATCCTCAGGTGTTGGTGCCCTCTTTCGTACCCGATGCGCGGCGTAGTTGGGAGTGGGGTAGCTGTGAAACACAAAAACCAATTTTTGGTGATTCGGCCCTGCGTACGCTCGACGGGACGGGCAGTTGGCAAACCAGCCTTGCCCAGGATCACGGCCTCTACACGCGCTATGCCCTCGAATCGCCGCCGTTCGACTTGTCGGGCGTAGAAAATGATTTGCTCTTTTCTTTTGCCTTCAGAGCCGCTTTCGGCCAGGGCGCGGGCATGCACGTGCAGTATTCTACTGACCGTGGGCTGAGCTGGCAGCTCCTGAGCGAAACCCTGCGGCAAGGCGCCGAAGATTGGTACGACGACGAGATGGTGCCGGGCCTGGACTATCAGCCGGGCTGGTCGCTGGCGGGCGACACGGGGCAGCCGCCCGTCATTCATTATCCCCACCTGCTGCTCAATGCGTTTCGGGGCGAACCCGACTTTCGGCTGCGTTTTGTGTTTGGTGCCGACAATGAACCCGGGCCAGGCGTTCAGCTCGATAATTTCCAGCTTATCCTTCAGGAGACCGATCCGCTCCCCGTCCGCTGGCTCGATTTCACGGCGCAGGTCGAGCAGGCCGACCGCGTACGGCTGCGGTGGCAAACGGCCAGCGAGCAGTTCAATGCGGGCTTCACAGTAGAAATGCGGACTGACCCGGACACTACTTTTCGGGCCATAGGCTTTGTGGAAGGTGCGGGCACCACGTCCCAACCCCAGCACTACCATTATCTTACGCCTGCCCTCCCCGACGGCACGCATTGGTTTCGCCTACGTCAGGAAGACTTCGACGGCCAGCACGACTACAGCGCACCCCGACGAGCGCACGTGGGCAATACGCAGGCAGCCCTGCCGTTTTTTCAGCCCAACCCGGCAGCCCACCAAACCACCCTACATTTTCATCTGACGGCTCCGCAGGCCACCACGGTGGTGCAACTCTTCGACGCGGTGGGACGCTTGCAAGGCCAGTGGCTGGTGGCGCAAGCCTTGGCGGGCTGGCAGTCGTTCGAAATTCCGGCCGTGCAGTTGCCTCCTGGTTGGTACACCTGCCTGGTGCAAAACCAGCTACAGTCGCAGCGCGTGGTGCTGTTGCGCCATTAAACAAAAAAAAGCTGTCCCGTAGGGCAGCCATCGGTAATTGTTTTGCAACGGGCTAGACGTTGTCGGACACCAGCACCGTTTTGAAAAATTCGCGGTTCATGCGGGCAATGTTGGCCATCGTGATGCCTTTGGGACATTCGGCCGAACACGCGCCCGTGTTGGTGCAAGCACCGAAGCCTTCGGCATCCATCTGGGCGATCATTTTTTCGGCCCGGGTGCGCGCCTCGGCCTGCCCCTGGGGCAAAAGGGCGAGCTGCGAAATCTTGGCACCAACAAAGAGCATGGCCGACGCATTTTTGCAGGCGGCCACGCAGGCTCCACAGCCGATGCAGGTGGCCGCGTTGAAGGCCTCGTCGGCGATTTTCTTGGGGATGAGCGTTTCGTTGGCGTCGCGGGCACTGCCCGTATTGACCGATATGTAGCCTCCAGCCTGGATAACCCGGTCGAAGGCACTCCGATCTACCATCAGGTCTTTCACGATCGGGAAAGCCGTGGCGCGCCACGGCTCGATCACGATGGTGTCACCGTCCTTGAAGCTGCGCATGTGCAACTGACAGGTGGTGGTGCGCTGGGGCCCGTGCGGACGGCCGTTGATGTAGAGCGAGCACGTGCCGCAAATCCCTTCGCGGCAATCGTGGTCGAACGTGACGGGATCCTCGTCTTTGCGCACAAGGTCTTCGTTGAGCACGTCGAGCATCTCCAGGAAGGACATGTCTTCGCTGATGTCCGACAACTTATAGGTCACCAGTTTGCCTTTACTTTGCGGGCCTTTCTGGCGCCATATTTTGAGGGTGAGATTCATAAATACAATCGTGTAGGAGGTAAACAGCCCGTCTTCTGGCCAGAGAACGGGTCTGAAAATTACTTGTAGCTGCGTTGGGTGAGTTTGACGTTTTCGAACACCAGGTCTTCGCGGTGCAACTCCCACTCCTCTTCGGGGCCTTTATATTCCCAGGCCGACACGAAAGAGAAGTGCTCGTCGTCGCGTTGGGCTTCCCCTTCTTCGGTCTGAAACTCTTCGCGGAAGTGACCCCCGCAAGACTCTTCCCGTGTCAGGGCGTCGTCCACCATCAGTTCGCCCAGTTCCATAAAATCGGCCACGCGCAAGGCTTTTTCGAGCGACTGGTTCATCTCTTCGTTGTCGCCGAGCACCTTGACGTCCTTCCAGAACTCGGTGCGCAGGGCGCGGATTTTCTGCTTGGCTGCTTTCAGCCCTTCGGCGTTGCGCGACATGCCGCAGTAGTCCCACATAATCAGGCCCAGTTCGCGGTGAAACTCGTCCACTGTGCGGCTGCCTTTGATGCTCAGCAGGCGCTGGATCGTATCCTTAACTTCCTGCTCGGCTTGCTTGAAGGCTTCGTGCCCCGTGTCGTATTTATCGGTGGCTTTCATGGTGGCTAGGTAGTCGCCCACCGTGTAGGGAATCACGAAGTAGCCATCGGCCAATCCTTGCATAAGGGCCGACGCCCCGAGGCGATTGGCGCCGTGGTCGGAGAAATTAGCTTCGCCCAGGGCATAGAGGCCCGGGATGGTCGTCATCAGGTTATAGTCCACCCACAGGCCGCCCATGGTGTAGTGTACGGCCGGGTAGATCATCATCGGGGTGCGGTACGGATTTTCGCCCGTAATTTTCTCGTACATCTCGAAGAGGTTGCCATATTTGGCCGAGATGGTGGCCTCGCCGTCGCGCTTGATGGCATCGGCAAAGTCGAGGTACACGGCCAGGCCCGTTTTGCCCACACCACGGCCTTCGTCGCAGACGTATTTGGCATTGCGCGAGGCCACATCGCGGGGCACCAAGTTGCCAAACGACGGATAGCGCCGCTCCAGGTAATAGTCGCGGTCGGCTTCGGCCACGTTGGTGGGCTTGAGCGTACCCTTACGAATAGCTTCGGCGTCTTCCATCTTTTTGGGCACCCACACGCGGCCGTCGTTGCGCAGCGACTCGGACATGAGCGTGAGCTTGGACTGGTGGCTGCCCGATACGGGAATGCAAGTAGGGTGAATCTGCGTGAAGCAGGGATTGGCAAACAAAGCACCCCGGCGGTGTGCCCGCCACGCGGCCGACCCGTTAGAGTTCATGGCATTGGTGGAAAGGAAGAACACGTTGCCATAGCCGCCCGTGCAGAGCAGTACGGCGTGCGCACTGTGCGACTCAATCTTGCCCGTGATGAGGTTGCGCGTCACGATACCGCGGGCTTTGCCTTCGTGCACGACTACGTCGAGCAACTCGGTGCGGGTGATCATTTTTACTTTGCCGTTGGCCACCTGGCGGCTCAGGGCGCCGTAGGCACCGAGCAGCAATTGCTGGCCCGTCTGACCGCGGGCGTAGAACGTGCGCGACACCTGCGCACCCCCAAACGAGCGGTTAGCCAGCAGTCCGCCGTATTCGCGGGCAAAGGGCACACCCTGGGCCACGCACTGATCAATGATGTTGACACTGACTTCGGCCAGGCGATAGACGTTGCCCTCGCGCGAGCGGTAGTCGCCCCCCTTGACCGTGTCGTAGAAGAGGCGGTACACGCTGTCGCCGTCGTTCTGGTAGTTTTTGGCGGCGTTGATGCCCCCCTGGGCGGCGATGCTGTGCGCCCGGCGTGGGCTGTCGTGAAAGGTAAACACCTTGACGTTGTAGCCCAGTTCGGCCAGGGAAGCCGCCGCCGAAGCACCCGCTAAACCCGAACCCACCACGATAATTTCGTACTTACGCTTGTTGGCCGGGTTGACCAGTTTGAGATTGAACTTATGATTGGTCCACTTTTCCGCCAGCGGGCCGGAGGGTATTTTAGATTCGAGTAGCATAACAATTGTTTATTTAAACCAACACTTCGCCAACTTGCTTCAGAACAGGGGCTTCAGCAGAAAATAGAGCGGGAAAGATGCAAAGCCAGCGGGCACCAAAATGGCCAAAGCCAGTCCTGCCTTCTCTACAACAGGTAAATACTTAGGATGGTTAAGCCCCAGCGTTCGAAAAGCGCTTTGAAAGCCGTGGTTGAGGTGAAAAGCCAGCAGCACCATCGCCACCACGTAGAGAATGGCAAACCACCATTCTTGCTGAAAAACGGTGGCCACCAGGGCGTACATGTCCTTATATTGCTCGCCCTCGATGGTAGTCATGGGCGGAGAGCCGAATTTGTAGCGATACCAAAAATTTTGGAGGTGCGTAACCAAAAAAATTAGCACAATGGTACCCGACAGGCCCATATTGCGTGAAAACCAACTCACGCCCGGAGAAGAATCGGTGTAGGCATACGACTGGGGTCGCGCTTTTTTGTTGTGCCTGGTCAGGATAATGGAAGTATAGATATGAAGGGCAAACCCGGCTACGAGCACAATTTCGGCTACGCGAATGATGCCCGCAGTGGACATAAAATCGGAGTAGAGGTTGAACGCATCGCCCCCATCGCCTTTAAATAACAGAAAGTTGCCGGAGAGGTGAACAAACAAGAAAGAGATGAGAAACAAGCCCGTCAGGGACATAATCAGCTTGCGCCCGATGGTGCTGGTGACAGCTCGGTTGAACCAGTTCATTTTGTAAAAAGCGGTGGTGAGTTAGTATTTTGTTTAAAATTCAGTATGCATCAGATCAAATATAGGCGGGGGATGAGTAGCAAACAATGAGATAAGTTTTATTTTGACACATTCTAAAGCAAAAGATTTTTCTTCGAGGGACGTCCTCCTTTGGCAGATAATTTTCCCTACAGGGCCTTTGTTTACCCCACCGAGCAACCAAAATTTATACGCAGCATACGCCAAACCCCACAACATATCGCATTTTATTTGTCGCCTGCGCTGCCACCCACCGACATGGTTGGCCAATAGCCGCCCAGCAGCAGCCTGGCTCCTGCAGGGGCCTGTCTTGTGTGTGGCACCCCAAGCGCGACACCCCTCGTCGGCAGCGGGCCGCCGGGTGGGTAATTGTTACTTTTCTGCGCTTTTTCTACTTACTTATCCTTTTTATAGTGAATTCACGTTGATAGGATAGCGTCGGGTGAATCATCGTCATCCGACATTAGCCGCCCACTCGTTCACCGCTGTACATTTCCATGCTTCGCATTACTCCCTACTTGTTATTGATCCTCGGTGGGCTGCTGGCCACCACCGCCCAAGCTACGCACATCCGGGCCGGCGAGATCATCGTCGAGCGCGTGCCCGCCGACCAGGACGCCTCCGGCCGGGCCGTGGACATTACCTTGTTTGTGTATTGGGACACCAACTCGCCCGTCGAAAACGAGTGGGCCACGTTCACGATCTTCCCCCAGTTTCCGGCCAATAGCCAGTCTATCGCCCAAATTAGGGTCAATCGGCAGAGCGTGACCAACATTGGCAACCGCACCACCGTGGCCGTTTTCCAGACCCGCTACGTGTTTCCGACCAACACCAGCTTTTTGGTGACTTACAAGGAGCAAAACCGCAATACGACCGTCACCAACCTCGATCGCCCCGCCGACCAGGCCTTCTACGTCGAGACGGCCATCAACCTCGAGCTGCGTGCGGCCAACCGCTCGCCCCTGCTGGCCAACCCCCCCATTGACCTGGCCGTGGTGGGTCAGCGCTACATCCACAACCCCGGCGCCATTGATGCCGACGGCGACAGCCTCTCTTACGAAGCGGTGGACGGCATTTTTCAGCCCTACATTGACCGCAACCTGCCCGCACCCGTTTTTCGGCAGCCCGACGACCCGCTCTACGGTGGTCAGCAGGGGCTTACTTGCGGTGGCATCGGCACGGGGCCTTCTTCGTTTCGGATTTATAACCAAGGGGATGCCTTGGTTGAAAATGGCACTTACGACCCCGGCGACGTGGTGTGGGACACGCCCGGACGGCCCGGCGAGTTCAACGTGGCCTTCCGCATTGTGGAGTGGCGACGCCTGCCCGATGGCCAGTTCTTCCGCATTGGTTCGGTGGTGCGCGACATGCAGATTCTGGTTTCGGACGACCGCAACTGCCCGCCTACCCTCAACCTCAACCCGATTTGCATAGTGGGCGGCCTGACGGCCACTACGCGCGTGACGGCCGACGACCCCGACGGCGACCGCATCTCGCTCTCGATCACGGGCGAAGCCTTCGAAGACTTTACCCCCACCGAGCGGCCCGAGTTTCAGGCTGCTCCCCTGCAATTGCCCACGGCCGAGGGCGTGCTTTCCTGGCCGACGGGCTGCCAGCACATCCGCCAGCGGCCTTACGAGTTTTCGGTACGTGCCGAAGACGCCCGCCCCGGCAACCAGGTTTCGCTTTCCACTTACGGCGTGCTTACGGTAAAAGTCGTAGGCCCGTCTCCCACTGGCCTGACGGCCGAGGGCATCAGCGGTGGGGTGGACTTGGCCTGGGACGCCTATACTTGCCCGCAAGCCGACTCGTTTGTGGTCTATCGCCGCACCGGGCCGCGCGACCTGCCCCTTGACACTTGTGCGCCCGGCGTAGAGCCGGCTTCGGGCTTTTTGCCCATTGCCACCCTGCCCATCAGCCAGCTCGCCTTTCGCGACGAGACCGTGCAGCCCGGACCCGTGTATACCTACGCCCTGACAGCCCGCTTTCCGGCCCCCGACGGCGAAGAAAGCCTGGTTTCTGACACGGCCACGGCCGATTTGCCCCTCGACGTACCGCTGCTCTTTCGGGTCAGCGTCCTGACCACTGATCCCGACGATGGGCAGATTGAGCTGACCTGGCTTTCACCCCTCGAGATTGATTCGATGGCCTTTCCGCCGCCCTACACCTACGCCGTCGAACGCCTGGTCGGCGACGATTTCGTAGAGATCACCCGCACGACCGATACCACTTTTACCGACCAGGGACTCGACACCGAAAACCAGACGATGCGCTACCGCATTGGTCTGTATTCGGTCACGACGGGCGATACGCTCAGTTTTCGCGACCACAGCCCCGAGGCCGGTAGCGTGCGCCTGACGGCTACGGGCGGCATCAACCAGATTGCCCTGGGCTGGACGGCGCAAGTGCCCTGGGACAATGGCAACCGCTTTCATTTGGTTTTCCGGCAAGATCCCGGTCAAGATGATTTTTTCCTCCGCGACAGCGTCGAGGTGACGGGCGGCGAGAATTTCGCTTACGTGGACAATGACCCCGCCCTGATCACCAGTGAGGTGTACGCCTACGTGATCGAGACCCGAGGTTCGTTTGGCCGGGTGGGCCTGCCCTCGCCGCTGTTCAACCTCTCGCAAGAAGCCACCGCGCGCCCCGAAGACACGCTGGCCCCCTGCCCACCCGTGCTGGAAGTGCTGGCCCAGGACTGCCCCGAGTGCCTTCCCGGGGGTGGCCAGCAAATTATCGCCACGCGCTTCACCAACTTTCTTTCCTGGACGGGGCCCGACAGCTCGCCCCTCCCCCCCGACGCCACCGAGTGCGATGCCCGGCCTGCTTTCTATCTCGTGTATTATGCCCCTCGTCAGGACGAACCGCTCGAACTGCTTGTCCGCATCGAAGCGCCCGACACTACTTTTGATCACCCGGATCTGCTCAATCGCAATGGTTGCTACGCCGTGTCGGCCGTGGACGAGTTTGGCAACGAAAGTGCCCTGAGCAACACGGTGTGCGTGGAAGAATGTTTTCTCTTCGAGTTACCCAACGTCTTTACGCCCGATAATGGCGACAACGTCAACGAGTTCTTTGAACCCAAGTGTGTGCTGGTGGGCACCGTCCGTCGCGTTGAGCTGGACGTTGTGGATCGCTGGGGTCGGCAGATTCACCGCTTCGTGCGCGACGGACAGGGCGAGGAAGTCAGTCGCCGCTACTGGGACGGGCGCACGCCGCAGAACCAGCCCGCCCCCGCTGGCGTCTATTACTACACGATCACGATCACGTTCGAGTCGGTGGGCCGCCCCGATGAGCGGCGTACCCTCAAGGGGTGGGTGCAGATATTGCGGTAAGTGACACTTTTTAGCAGATGTGGCAAACTTTATGGCTCGCAAGTCCTACCTTCGGGGTGTAAACCCAGTGTCTAATTCCTTCGACGAAGGCCACTTGCCGTCCACGTATGAACATTGCTTTTATTGGTTATTATGCTGAGAACGCCACCAGCGGCGTGCTCACTACCGGATATTCGATGGCAAAAGCCCTGATGGCCCTGGGTCATCAGGTTTTTTTTTACTATCCAGCCGAAGAAGAACGGCGCGATACGGACGAGATTGGCATCATCAGCCGTACTTTTCGCCGCAGGCGGGCTTTTCAGTTGCCTGCGGGTATGCGTGCGCACATCCGGCAAAATTCGGATCAGATTGATATTTATCACATTCACAGCGTGTTTTACCCGTTCAATACGCTTGCGGCCCTGGCCATTCACGCGGCGGGATTGCCCTACGTACACATGCCGCACGGGGGCTACAATGAGAACATCCTGGCACGCAAGCGCTTATTGAAACTTGCCTACCGATTTTTTCTGGAAGATCGCTACGTACGCCAGGCCAGTTCAGTCTTTTGCATCGCCGAGCGGGAAATTGAGGATTTGCGACCTTTCCGCTACCGGGGCAAAGTGAAGGTAGTGCACAACTTGGTGGACGAAGTGCCCATCCCGACCAAGAATGGCAACGCCTCTTTGCCCGCCCGCACCATCCTCTATTTGGGTCGCTATGATATGCAGCACAAAGGACTGGATACGCTGCTGCACATTTTTAAGGCTATCAACACCCTGGACGACACCATCCACCTGCGGCTACACGGCGAAGGCCCCGATCGTCAGGCGCTGGAAGACCTGGCCGGACAACTTGAGCTAAAAAATTTTAGTCTGCAAAGTTCGATTTACGGAGAAGCCAAATACGAGGCGCTGCGCGACGCCACCGCTTTTGTGCTGCCTTCGCGCTGGGAGGCTTTCGGCACGGCGGCCGTCGAAGCAGCCATGATGCGCCTGCCTGTCATGGTTACGCCCGGTTACTACATGACACCTTTCTTTTTCGAGCACAGATTAGGCATTGTCTTAGAAGAAGACACTTCGAAGGCCGCCGCGCAAGTCGTGCAGTTTATCCACGACGAGGCCCGCCTGCAAGACATCCGGTCACGCAGTCGGGAGGTCATTCTGGCGCATTTTTCGCCCCCCGTTATCGGGCGTCTGTTGGTAGAAGGCTACCAGGAGGCACTCAGGACGTAAAGGCATTGCCCACGCGGGCCGTGCGCAGGTCGTCGCGGATTTCTTCGAGAATGAGAGGATCGTCAATGGTGGACGGCGCGGCGAACGACTCGCCGTCGGCCAGGTGGCGCATCACGTTGCGGAGGATCTTGCCTGACCGCGTCTTGGGCAATCGCTTGACCACCAGCGCCCGGCGCAGGTAAGCCACGGCCCCAATTTGTTCGCGGACGCGGGCCACTACTTCCCGCTCCAACTCGGCCGGGTCGCGGTCGGCCCCATCTTTGGGCACCACAAAGGCCACGGGCACCTGGCCGCGCAGCGCGTCGGCCACGCCGATCACGGCGCACTCGGCCACGGCCGGGTGGGCGGCCACCACCTCTTCCATCTCGCCCGTCGAAAGGCGATGCCCCGCTACGTTGATCACATCGTCTATCCGGCCCAGAATATAAATGTAGCCGTCTCCATCTTTGTAGCCCCCGTCACCCGTCAGGTAGTAGCCCGGGTAGGCCGACAAGTAGGCCGTATGGAAGCGCGCTTTGTCGCGCCAGAGAAAGGGGAAGCAGCCCGGTGCCAGCGGCAGTTTGATGACCAAGGCGCCCTTGGTGTTGGCGGGTACCTCGGCGCCCGATTCGTCGAAGACGCGGATGTCGTAGCTGCACACGGGCACCGCCGACGAGCCAGGCTTGATGGGCAGCGGCTCCAGCCCCATTGGGTTGGCGATCATGGGCCAGCCCGATTCGGTCTGCCACCAGTGGTCAATAACGGGAATGCCCAAGCGTTCGTGTACCCAGTCGTAAGTGGCCGGGTCGCAGCGTTCGCCCGCCAAGAAGAAATAGCGCAGGGCCGACAGGTCGTAGGGCTGCAGCAACTTGCCTTCCGAGTCTTCCTTCTTGATAGCCCGGATGGCCGTCGGGGCGGTGAAGAATACGGTGACGCGGTGGTCGTGCATCACGCGCCAGAAGGTGCTCGCGTCGGGGGTGCGCACGGGCTTGCCCTCGAAGAGCACCGTGGTGCAGCCGTAGATCAGCGGCCCATAGACGATGTACGAATGACCCACGGCCCAGCCAATGTCGGAGGCGGCCCAGAAAGTTTCGCCGGGCCGAATCCCGTAGATCGTGTCAAGGCTATAGTGCAGGGCCACGGCGTGACCGCCGTTGTCGCGCACGATGCCCTTGGGCTTGCCCGTCGTCCCCGACGTGTAGAGGATGTAGAGCGGATCGAGGGCGTCGAGCACCACGCAGTTGGCGGGCGTGGCCGCGTCCGCCAGGTCGTACCAGTCGTGGTCGCGGCCGGGCTGCAAGTCGGCCCGGCACATCGGGCGCTGGCAAATGACAGCGGCCGCAGGCTGGTGCGTAGCCAATTCGATGGCCTTGTCGAGCAGGGGTTTATAGGACAGCACCCGATCCACCTCGATGCCGCACGAAGCCGAAAGAATGGCTTTGGGTTGAGCATCGTTGATGCGGATGGCCAGTTCGTTAGGTGCAAACCCCCCAAACACCACCGAATGCACCGCCCCTAGCCGGGCGCAGGCCAGCATGCCGATGACCGCCTCGGGAATCATGGGCATATAAATGATCACCGTGTCGCCCTTCTCGACGCCCAGGCTGCGCAGGCCGCCCGCAAACTGCGCCACGGCGTCGCGGAGTTCGCGGTAGGTGAAACGCCTGACCGTCTGCGTGACGGGCGAGTCGTACACCAGGGCCACTTGGTCGGCCCGGCCATTTTCGACGTGGTGGTCGAGGGCCAGGTAGCACGTGTTGAGTTTTCCGCCCGCATACCAGCGGTGAAAGCCATCGGCGTCGGTGCTGAGCACCGTCGGGGGTGCCTCGTACCAGGCAATGCGGTGGGCTTGCTGCTGCCAAAAGGCCTCGGGCTGTTCGATCGAGAACTGGTACTGGGCGTGGTAGGTCTGCATGGGAGGTGTAATTTTCGAACACGACAATTATCTTCATGGTTGGCCGCCCGTAGGCGAGATCAACGGCACGATACAACCAAAGCTACTTTTCTGATGAATAAAACCAAATTATTTGCCACTACGCACCCGGACATCACCAGCGACTGGTTCCAAGGATTGCAAGACCGCATTTGCCGAGCACTAGAGGCTGCCGACGGCGGCGGGCGTTTTGAGGAAGACCGTTGGGAGCGCCCCGGCGGCGGGGGCGGCCGCACGCGCATTTTGCAGGGCGAAGTGATCGAAAAAGGGGGCGTCAACTTTTCGGCTGTCCACGGGCCTACGCCCGAAAAAATCCGGCGGGCCTTGCAAGTGGAGGGCGACCACTTTTTTGCGACGGGCGTTTCGATTGTGCTGCACCCCCGCAACCCCCGCGTGCCCATCATCCACATGAACGTGCGCTACTTCGAACTGAGCGACGGCACGGCCTGGTTTGGCGGCGGCATTGACCTGACCCCACACTACGTAGTACCCGAAGATGCGCGCCACTTTCACCAGACCCTCAAAGCCGTGTGCGACCGCTTCGACCCGGCCTACTATCCCCGCTTCAAGCAGTGGGCCGACGATTATTTTTTTATCCCCCATCGGCAAGAAACGCGGGGCGTGGGCGGCATTTTCTTCGACCGACTCGGGGCCGACGAGGCGCATCCGTTCGAAGACCGCTTTGCCTTTGTGCAGGCCGTGGGCGACGCTTTCGCCCCGATCTATACCCACCTGATGAACAAATACCGCGCGGTGCCCTACGGCGAGGCCCAGCAGCAGTGGCAGCAACTCCGGCGGGGCCGCTACGTCGAGTTCAATTTGGTGTACGACAAGGGCACCCGCTTCGGGCTCGACACCGACGGGCGCACCGAGTCTATCCTGATGAGCCTGCCCCCACTGGCCCAGTGGCAATACCAGCACACGCCCGAGGCCGGCTCACCCGAGGCAGATACGTTGGCTTGGCTACGCAAGGGGGTGGATTGGGTGGCGCAACGCGCATAAAGATCGCAGCGGCTTGGGTCTGCTTATCCGGCTCTCACCTCAAGCGCTGCCGCAGCGCTACGGGTTGAGGGCGGCCAGCCCTTCGGGCGCTCGGTAGCTGATTCGGTACACGGCGCCCGCGTGGTCGTCGGACAGCAGCAGGGCGCCGTCGGGCATCACGAGCAGATCGGCCGGACGGCCCCAGGCGTCGTTGGCCGAAGGGTTGAGCCATCCGGTAAGGAACGGCTCGTAGCTAACTACGCGGTTGCCTTCTAGCGTAAGCAGCATGACGCGGTAGCCTTGCTTCTCGGCGCGGTTCCAAGAGCCGTGCTCCGAGACCAGTATCTGGTTGCGGTACTTGGGGGGAAACATCTGGCCCGTATAGAACTTGAGGCTTACGGGGGCGGCATGGGCCACCAGCCCGAACACGGGCGGCGTGAACTCGTCACACGCGCGCTGATCGCCGTGGGTGGGGTCGGCGATGTCGTCGCCGTGGCAAAACGGGTAGCCAAAGTGCATGCCCACCTCGGGGGCACGGTTGACCTCGCAAGGTGGAATGTCGTCGCCGAGGTGGTCGCGACCGTTGTCGGAGAACCACAGTTCGCCCGTTTGGGGGTGCCAGTCGAACCCCCGCGAGTTGCGCACGCCGTGGGCAAAGACCTCGAAGTTTTCCCCCTCAGGACTCACACGCGTAATACTGGCAAAAACGGGGTTTTCTTCGAGACAAATGTTGCAAGGTGCGCCCACGGGTACGTACAGCATGCCATCAGGACCAAACTGAATATACTTCTCGCCGTGCTTTTTTTCGGGCGGATAGGCAAAGACCAGTTCGGGCTCGGGCGGGTTGTCGAGGTGCGCTTCGATGTTGCGGTAGCGCAAAATGCGGTCTATCTCGCCCACGTAGAGGTCGGGGCCGCGCATGGCCACGCCCATCGGGTTCCATTTTAGGCCGCGCTCAATTTGGATCGTACGGTCGGCTCGGCCGTCGCCGTCTTCGTCGCGCAGGGCATAGACAAATTCTTTCTGGTTGCGGCGCGTGCCGACAAACACGGTGCCTTCGGGGCCTACGGCCAACGAGCGGGGGTTTTCTAGCCCTTCGGCAAAAATTTCGATCTTGAACCCTTTGGGCAGGTGAATACTTTCTAGGTCTATCGTCGCTTGTTTGTAAAACTCCCCGACGCGGCTTTCGCTACCGCCCTTCTCTTTTATTTTCTTGTAATCAGTAGAAGGACTTACCTGAGCGAAGTCCGTAGTTGCTTCGCCAAGCGACTCTCCGGCGCGCACCTTGGCTACTTCTTCGACTCGTATGAGACTGGCTTCGTTGCCAAAACTGCTGCGCACGTAGCTGAGCACGTCGGCCAGTTCCTGATCGGAGAGATGAGCAAAGCCGGGCATGGGTTCTTCGTACACCTGACCGTGCACCACAATGCGTTCCTGCAAGCCGTGCAAAGCCACCTTGATCAGCCGTTCCTTGTTGCCCACCACCCACGGCGTCTGGTTCAGGGGCGGGTGCATGCCCGCGTTGCCCTGGCCATCGGCCCGGTGGCAGGCCGCGCAGTTGGCTAGATAGACCTGCTCGCCTCGGGCCAGCCATTCGGCCGTGATGGCGGTGTCTTGGGTGGCTTGCCGATTTTTTTGTTGGCAAGCCGCAGCAACCAGAAAACAGAGTACGGCGGCCAGCGCCGCAATTTCTTGTGGCCGGAAAAATGTCAGACGCCGAGTAAGTAAGTGCTTCATAGCTATGCGGGTTGAGTCCTGAGGCCAGTGGCAGTTAGCTATTGGCCAGTCTAATCAGGCATTTACATGACTTTTGCGCTGCCTGCTTACCCTGAAAGATTAGACAAAATCAGAAATTTCCGTAAGCGCCCTAGCCACTTGAGCGGCCAACGCGGCGTTGTGCAGCACCAGCCGGACGTTGGCCTCCAGGCTGTCGCCATCAGTCTGGCGTGCCACTTCAGCCAGCAGAAAGGGCGTCAGGCCTTTGCCCGTAATGGCTTGCGCCTCAGCCGCCGCCAAGGCAGCTTCCACGGCCGCCGCCATTTGCGCGCTGTCGGCCGCGTCGGCAGCCGGAATCGGGTTGGCAATCACCACCCCTCCTGCCAGGCCCGCCGCCCACTTGAGGTGCAGGATGCGGGCCAGTTGCGTAGGCGATTCGGCCCGGGCCTCGAGCCGCAGGCCGCTGCGGCGTGTGTAGAACGCCGGAAACTCGTCGGTCTGGTAGCCAATCACGGGCACGCCTTGCGTTTCGAGGTATTCGAGCGTGAGGGGCAAATCCAGCACGGCCTTGGCCCCGGCGCACACCACGGCGACGTCCGTACGGCTCAGTTCGGTCAGGTCGGCCGAAATGTCGAAAGTCTGGGCGGCTCCCCGGTGTACGCCCCCAATACCCCCCGTGGCGAACACCCGGATGCCCGCCCGCGCTGCGACGAACATCGTTGCGGCCACGGTGGTGGCGCCCGCTTCGCCGCTGGCCAGCACCAGGGGCAAGTCGCGCCGACTTACTTTCCGGATCGCCGGGCCGCGCCGGGCCAGGTCGGTCAGCGCCTCGTCGTCCAGCCCGACGCACATATTGCCGCCCCGCACGGCGATGGTGGCCGGGATGGCCCCTTCGGCCCGCACGGCGGCCTCTAGCGCGTGGGCCACCTCCAAGTTGCGCGGCCAGGGCATGCCGTGGGCCACCAGCGTAGATTCGAGGGCGACGACCGG
>DAIRSZ010000033.1:0-17134 GCA_036804165.1 Catalimonadaceae bacterium
CTTACAACATATTTAGGGAAAATACCTAAAGGTGCTGGTATTCAGGCGGCACGGGTATTAGCGTAAGAATTTGAAGGCGCAGCGACAATCGCTATGACAAAAAGACAGGCAAAACGGGACGATATCAAAATAGCATGCCTTCAAAGAGTTTTACGCAACTGCGTAACAGAGAGGATATGATTGAAAAAAATCAAAAAAAATTACATTCGATTTTATCGTTTTAAACTTTTTGTAGCGTTCTTTGCAAGACCAAACATCCAAAAAAATCAAGATTAGTATAAATACATCATACATTTGTGATGTATTTTTACGACATCGCGTTTTATCAATTTTAGAAGAAGTGCTAGATTACATGATTTCTCACATGCGACCAACCAGGCGCAAACCTTATGATTTTCCCAAAAAAAATCGTTGATCCTGCATTTTCTATGTCTATGATGTATCTGTATCGTTTTCTGCTTTTTTGCCTGCTTGGTGTTTCTACGACAGGCATGCTCTGCGCCCAGCCATTTCTCGAACAGGGAGGCGTTGTCTCTTTCGAGATTGAAACACAATCGGCAGCGGGCTGGACGTCTCGGACGGACATTGGCGGTTTTACGGGGGCTTCGTTCTACGAATGGACGGGTGGCAACAACTTCAACAACCCCGGTGTAGGCACCATGACCTATCAGTTTACAATCTCGCAAACGGGCTTCTACCGGGTACAGTGGCGCAGCCGTATTGCCCAAGGAAATAGCACTACGGATTTCAACGACAACTGGCTCAAGATTGACAACAACGCCAATACGGTGTTTTTTGGTTATCAAGGTAACGTCAATAACATAGAAACTGAGCTGAATAATGCCCTGAGCAGTTCGCCGCCCAACTCCAACGCGGTGGTATTTCCGATTGGCTCGGGTTTGGGTAACAACACGCTTTCCAACCAGCCGGGCGGCACTCGCCCCGAAGGCGCAGGCAGCGGGGGGTGGTTCAAAATCTACATGAACCAACTCAATACCTGGTCTTGGCAGACGCTGACCAGCGACAACGATCCGCACAATGTATATGTGCAGTTCAAGCAGCCAGGCACCTACAGTTTGCAGGTGGCGGGACGCTCCAACGGCCACGCCCTCGACAAGGTAGTGCTGCACCACATCGGCAATAACCTGATCCTCAACAACAACGCGGCTGGGCCGCCCCAATCGCCGCTGTCGGGAGCACCCCTGGCGGCTACTCCCGGCAAATGGCAGGTGCGCACCTTTGGCATAGGGGCCAACCCCGAGCAACGCCACGAATCGGCCTACGTCGAACTCAACGGACTTTTCTACCTCATTGGCGGCCGGGGCAACAAGGCCATTCAAGTATATAGCCCCGTCACCGACACCTGGAGCAATACGGGGGCCATCACCAACGACATCCACCACTTTCAGGCCATTGCCTGGAATGGTAAAATCTACATTGTAGGGGCGTTTACGGGTGGTTTTCCCAACGAAAACCCCCTGACGACCATCAAGATTTTTGACCCAGCCACCAACCAACTCACCGATGGGGCCACCATTCCGGCCAATCGGCGGCGCGGCTCGGCCGGTGTGGCCGTCTATAATGATAAATTTTATGTGGTAAGCGGCAATCGCTTGGGCCACCGCAAATTTTTGATGGACAACCAGACCATTGCCCATGCGCCCTGGTTCGACATCTATGATCCGGTCACCGACACGTGGCAAGTACTCCCCGACGCGCCCCGCGCACGCGATCACTTCCACGCCGCCGTAATCAACAATCGGCTCTACGCGGCCTCGGGACGCCGCTCTAGCTGGGAGAACGGAAACTTTGAAGCCACTTTTGCGCCGACGGAAGCAGCCGTGGATGTGTTTGACTTCACAACTAATCAGTGGCTGGCGGGCAACGACGTGCCCGACGACATCCCCACGCAGCGGGCGGGAGCTTCTTCGGTGGTTTTCAACGACGAGCTGATCGTGATTGGCGGCGAGATTCAGAACAATCCGCCCAACAACCTGGCCCTGAACGTTACCGAAGCCCTCGATCCGGCCACGGGCACCTGGCGCACCCTGGCGCCGCTCAACCTGCAGCGCCACGCGACGCAGGCCGTTCTGTTCGACGAAAAAATTTATCTGCCCGCCGGCTCAAAAACCCGGGGAGGCACCGAAATTACGCCCAACGAAGCCTACCAAGAAGTGTTTGCCTTCACCGAGTTCGACTCGTGGGTGGACGTGGCTACGGGTATCAAGCCCCGGGCCGAGGCGCAGCCCATCCTCTACATGGGCAAGTTGCACGTCTTCAACGGTTTTGCCCCCAATATCCAGATCGAAAACTCGAGTGAGGTTTTCGACTTTGCCGCGCGGCAGTGGTCGCCGCTGGCCACCATGCCTAACCAGCCCAACGGCAACCCCTGGGCCATGACCCACCACGGCATTGCCCAGGTGGGTGACACCGTCTGGATGGCGGGCGGGCGTGTGGGCAATAACCCCGGGCCTGTCACCAACCAGGTGTGGTGGTATCTGCTGAGCACCAACACGTGGATTGAGTCGCCGTATCCGTTGCCTTTGCCCGCAGGTGGTGGCGGTATGGGACGCCTGGGGCGCAAGTTGCACTACGTGGGAGGTTTCGATCCGCAGGCTAATTGCGACGTGGACCTGCATCTGGTCTTTGACCTGGATAATCCGGCTGCCGGGTGGGTAAGCTATGACGACTCGCCCATGCCTATTCCGCGCAACCACTTTGGCACTACCGTGATGGGCGGCAAACTTTACACTATTGCGGGCCAGAACGGCCATGATGGCTGTCAGTTTGGTACCAATATCAAGGCCGTGCACGAGTACGATCCGGCTACTGATGCCTGGACGCAATTGGCCGATTTTCCGATAAATAATTCGCACATTGAGCCGGGCACCTTTGCCATTGATGGCAAAATCTACGTAGTGGGTGGACAGAATCAGGGCAATGGCAGTGTGCCCAACGCGGGTAAAAACGTGTACGTGCTCGACCCAGCTGCCAACAATGGACTGGGTGTGTGGACGAAGCTGGACGATTTCGAGCTGCCCGAAAATCTGCTTGCCCCTGCGGCCCGCATTGTAGGCGACGAGTTTATCGTAACGCACGGCGGGGCACCCAACACGGGTTCGCCAACCAACAAAACGCGCATCAAGAACATCTTGCGCGTGCCCAACCGCAGCTTGGGTTTCAATCCGGCGGCGCCCACTGTATTATTAGAACCCAACGCTACGACGACCGTGTCGGCCATTCTTTTCAGCCAAGCTGACACGGCCGACTACACCATCAGCACGGCCGGGCTGCCCGCGTGGCTTTCGCTGAACAAAATCAGCGGTACGGCCGAGGAATCGCACGAGCAGATCAACCTGACATTTAATACGGCCGGACTTACCCAGGGCGTCTATACCTACACGCTGACGGCTAGTGCGCCTAATTACAACCCGGCCACCATGACCATTACGCTGGAGGTGATTCAGCCCGGCGCGCCCGTCCTCACCAACCCGGCCGACCAGGAAAATCGGGAAGGTGATACGATCTCGCTGGCCATCGAGGCTACCCTGGCGGGTGGCGGTGAACTGTCCTACACGGCCAGCAACTTGCCTACTGGGCTGACCATCAACGCAGCCACGGGCGTCATCAGCGGTGTGATTGCGGCGGGCGCAGCGGCCAACAGCCCCTACGCCGTGCAAGTGGTGGCTACGTCGAACAACCAGATTAGCGATACGGCCAACTTTGTCTGGACCGTGAAAGAGCCGCTGATCATCGGCCCCGCGCTCTTCCGCATCAACGCGGGTGGGCCTACGGTCACTACGAGCAGCACCACTTGGCAGGCGGGTGCCAGTTTCTTTACGGGGGGCAATACTTTTGCCAACGCTGTGGCCATCGCCAACACCAACGACGACGTGCTCTATCAGACCGAATATAGCGCCGTCAATAACAACACGCCATTCAATTTTGCAGTGCCTGTGGCCAATGGCACGTATTACCTGGCCCTGCATTTTGCCGAGATCTACTGGGGTGCCCCCGGATTTGGCTTTAATGATGGTGGACCAGGAAAACGTGTCTTTAGTCTGCAAATAGAAGGGCAAAATCCGCCTAACCTGCAGAACATTGACCTCAATGCCTTGGTCGGCCCAACCACAGCGCTTATCCTCAATCATGAAGTCACGGTGACGGATGGTGAACTCAATATTTTCTTTACCTCCACCGTAGATCAGCCCAAGATTTCGGCCATCGAGATTTTCTCGACGGGCGAGGCCCCCCCGCCAGCCAACACAGCACCAACGGTGGTCAACCCGATCGCTGACTTTGCCGTGGCGCAGGATGCCGCGCCCTCGGTGCTGGACGTAAGCCAGGTGTTTGCCGACGCCGAAGACGACAACGCCACGCTGGCGCTGAGCGTGCCGACCAACAGCAACCCGGGCCTGGTAGGAACGAGCCTGTCGGGTCAGACGCTGACGCTGACCTACACGGCGGGTCAGGCGGGCCAGGCCACGATTGTGCTGCGGGCCACCGACTCGGGCGGGTTGTTTGTGGAAGAGAGCTTTACGGTGACGGTGACCCCGCCCACGCCGCCCGGCAACACAGTGCCGACGGTGGTCAACCCGATCGCTGACTTTGCCGTGGCGCAGGATGCCGCGCCCTCGGTGCTGGACGTAAGCCAGGTGTTTGCCGACGCCGAAGACGACAACGCCACGCTGTCGCTGAGCGTGCCGACCAACAGCAACCCGGGCCTGGTAGGGGCGAGCCTGTCGGGTCAGACGCTGACGCTGACCTACGCGGCGGGTCAGGCGGGCCAGGCCACGATCGTGCTGCGGGCCACCGACTCGGGCGGGCTGTTTGCCGATGAGAGCTTTACGGTAACGGTGGAAGCCACTCCTGACACGGGTTTTGCGTTCCGGGTAAACGCCGGGGGGCCAGCCGTAACTACGGGTGGCTTCGACTGGGCCGCTAATGGATTTTTCGCGGGAGGTCAGGCCAAGCCATTTTTTGGTACGGGCTTTCCTGATATTCAGAATACAGACAGCGATACGCTTTACCGCACTGAATATAGCGGACAGGGTGCCACCAACATGGCCAGTTTCACCTTTGCCTACCCGGGTCTGGCGCCGGGCTTCTACACGGTGCGCCTGCACATAGCCGAAATTTACTGGGGTGCACCGGGTGCGCCGGGCAATCCGCAGGTCGGCACAGGCCAACGCGTTTTTAGCGTAGATGTGGAAGGTACGCAGCCGCCTAATATGCAAAACCTCGATCCGACAGCCATTACGGGCGGACCATTCATCGCTTTTGTGCGGGAAACCACTGTCGAAGTGACCGACGGCACCCTCAATATGACCTTTACGGCGACGGTGGATCAGCCCACAGTTTCGGCGCTCGAAATTATCCGCGTAGGTCGTTGTACGCCTTTCTCTACCCTCGACTGCGATCAGTTGACAGTTGACTTGACTAGCCCCTACGCCCCTGAATGGACAAATGACGCGGGGGGTATTGTCGGGCAGGCTGACCTGGGCACAGGCTTCACGGTGGTGTATCCGCCCGATGCCCGGCTGATCGCGGATGGCCCCGCCCCCGATCCGGCGGTGCCTGGCTACCAACCCGACTTGCTGGTGGTGGATCCGTCCGCGGGCACACTCAGCCTGACGACCTCGAAGGGAACGGCACTCGGCGTATCTAATACGCAGTTGAATATGCTTGCCGTCAAAGCTGCCACGACGGGCGTGACCCTCGAAGCGCGCACCGAATTGCTGGCACTACCCGATCCGGGCACGCCGCTCAACCAGGAAGCTGGCCTTTGGTTTGGCATAGACCAGGACAACTACGTCAAGTTGGTGGCCAAGGCCATTCCGGGCGCCGGAGATAGTGCCTACGAAGTATTGTTGTTGCACGAAGCCAACGGCATTACCGTCGCCAGCACGCAGGTGACAGATGCCGTTGCGGTTGGCGACAACGTGCTGTTCACTTTCCAGCTCAACCCCGCCACGCAGACCGTGCAGGCTTTCTACGAAGTGAATCGGGACGGCAACCCGGTAGCAGTGGGGGGTGACCTTGCGGTAGCTGATACCTTGTTTACAGGTTTTGAACTCGACGGCGGAGTGGGTACGCTGGTGGGTATCTTCGGAACGCACGCCAATGCCAACGTTGCGCTTACCTACACCTTCGGGGAGTTTACGTTGCTGAGCAACGACGATCCCCTCCCCATCGCCCTGCTCGACTTTACGGCTCGCAGCACCGAGCAAGGTGTACAGCTCGATTGGCAAACCCTCTCGGAAACGGACAACGACTTCTTTACCCTCGAACGCTCGAAGGACGGCCAGGCGTTTTTGCCCATTGCTCGCCTGGAAGGAGCGGGCACATACCAGGGATTGCGTCGCTACCAGCACCTCGACACGCAACCGCTGAGCGGGCGGTCGTACTACCGCCTGCGCCAGACGGACTTTGATGGCACCTCTACGCTATCGCCCGTGCGGATGGTAGATCGTAACCAAGAGTACCTGCGGTCGTTCCGGGCTTTTCCCAACCCCAATACGGGCGAGCGCATCCAGGTCGAACTGGCAGGTCTCAATGCTGACGAGGTACTGACGATCGGCCTTTACGACGCCCTGGGTCGGATCGTTTACCAAACCGACACGCGTTCGGATGCAGGTGGGCAGTATGCCAATACCCTGACGCCTACCCGCAAATTGAGCGCAGGCGTGTACTGGCTGCAAGTCCGGACGCCCTACAGCCAATGGCAGCAAAAAATTGTCGTCCGCTGACAACGCTCGGCTGCACAGCAAAGACCGGGGGCCACAAGCTCCCGGTTTTTTTCTGTCCGGCCAGGCCTTATTTTCGAACAAAAAACGCATGATCCCCTCCAAAACACCTCGTGAGTCGCAAGCGACCATGACCGAACTGGTATTGCCCAACGATACCAACCCCCTCAATGCCCTGATGGGAGGGCGCATGATGCACCTGATGGACGTGGCAGGCGCCATTGCAGCCCAGCGGCACGCCAGCGCCCGGGTAGTGACCGCCTCGGTGGACAATGTTTCCTTCAAAAACCCGATTCAGCTCGGTGAGGTCGTGACGTTGCAGGCGCAGGTTACGCGGGCCTTTCACACTTCGATGGAAATTCACATTGACGTGTGGGCAGAAAACATTCCTCTCCAACAAAAGCGCAAGTCCAACGAAGCCTTCCTGACTTTTGTGGCCCTCGACGCTGAGGGCAAGCCGATGGCCGTGCCGGCGGTAGTGCCCGAATCTGCACGCGAACAGGAGCTATACGCCGGTGCCTTGCGGCGACGCCAACTGCGCCTGATCCTGGCCGGACGCATGCGGCCCGAAGAAGCTACTGAGTTGAAGTCTATTTTCGATATTCGACAGACGGCCCCGCAGCGATAGGTTGACTATCTGCCGGAGGATGCGTATTTTAAGATGTCAATGAGACAGGAGATGTCAACAGAAGAAATACGCACGCGGGCCTTTTTGATCCATTTCATGGATCAGCCGCTCTACCTGGTGCCCGACCGGGCCGATTCACGAGGGGCAGCAGTGCCAGCGGTAGTGGCCGTCGAAGCCAAACCGGATCCTCCCGTGCCACTGGCCTACGAAGGGTTGAACCAGCGAGGGGTGGTGGTGGTGACAGACGGCCTGACCGACGAAGATCGGGTTTTGTTGTGGCGCATCTTGCAATCAGTGCACCTTTTGCCCGACGACGTGGCCCTCTTCGTCCAGCCCGAATTCGATGCGCTTGCCCACCAGCAGGCGTTGGCCTTCGACTACCTCATTGCCTTCGGGACGCGGCTGGCACCCCCGCTGACCAATACGCTGTATCAGGCCACCCGAGCAGAAAATTTTTTGGCGTTGCGGGCACACGCACTTTCGCACCTGGCCACGCACACGGCCGACAAACGAGCCCTTTGGCAAGCCCTGCAACCGATATTTACCTAAAACACAACCTTGCCTACACCATGAAAAACCAAAAGATTGTAGTACTGAGCGGCGCGGGCGTGAGTGCCGAAAGTGGTATCAACACGTTCCGGGATTCGGACGGCCTCTGGGAAGGACACGACGTGATGGCCGTGGCCTCGCCCGAGGGCTGGTTTCGCAATCCCGTGATGGTGCTCGACTTCTATAACCAGCGCCGCAAGCGACTGCTGGAAGTAGAACCCAACGATGGACATAAGTTGCTGGCCCAACTAGAGGCCCACTACGACGTGACCATCATCACCCAGAACGTAGATGACCTCCACGAACGGGCCGGCTCGTCGCACGTGATTCACCTGCACGGCGAGTTGCGCAAGGCCCGCAGCACCTCCGACGAGAAAATTGTTTACGAGATGTCGGACTGGGAAATGCACCTGGGCGATATGTGCGAGCTGGGTTCTCAACTGCGCCCCCACATTGTCTGGTTTGGGGAGGCCGTACCCATGATGGGCGAAGCCATTGCGCACGTCAGCGAAGCCGACATTTGCATTGTGGTCGGCACGTCCCTGCAGGTCTATCCGGCGGCCGGGTTGGTGGACTATGCGCCGCGCTCGGCACCGCTCTACGTCGTAGATCCCCGCATGCCGCTGATACAACCGCGCCCGCATTTGCACCTGATCGAGGAAAAAGCCACCGTGGGCTTGCAGCAAGTTTATCAAGAACTGATGGCCCTGGCTTGAGCTTACTTCTTGGTGAACTTCTCGGTGAGCCGATCTACGTGCAGGTAATAGTCGCCCGGCGGCAAATCGGCCAATTCGAGGGTGGCGCCTTCGCCTTCGCGCACCAGCTCGCCAAACTCGTCCAGAATTTTGTAGGGGGCAGACCGCGAGAGGGTGATGCGATCGCGCACCCGGCGGCGGGGCGAAAACGTGACGGGAGAGGCGTCCGACACGTAGGCCATCACTTCGGAGTAGCGCACTTCGCCCCGCTCGTTCGAGGCTTTGATCCGGTAGCGATTCATGCCCGAAAAGTGTTCGGCTTTCACCTCATAGGTGTTCACGTCGCCCGTATTTTTGGCCAGGATAAAAGGCGTCATTACTACCCAACCACTTTTCATGTCTTTCTCAACTACGTAGGCCGTTTGGGCCGTTTCGCCCTCGGCCGACCACCGAATCACCGACTCTTGGATCGCGGCCGTACGAAAGGCAAACGGAAGCTCAGTAACCACCGCTTCGGCATTGAGCACTTCGGGGCGGCAGTGGGGTTTGTGCAGAATGCGGATGCGCACCGTGCTCTCGGAAGGGAGGTGGCTCAGGGTGATGGTATAGGCGCTGGCCCGGATGTCGGAGAGCACCAGGGCGTCGTTGACGTACACCTCGTCCGTGCAGAAAGTGCGCGAGTCGAGGTCGTACGGGTTGCGCACATAGATATCCTTTCCCTGGTAAATACCCGTCAGGGTTAGTTCGCCCGCCCGGACAAAAAACACGGCCGTGAGGCTCAGCGTCAGCAGCAAGAGGTACCGTTTCATGGGTATTTGTCCGGCAATCGGTAGTCCACAACTTTGTGGTATTCCGGTTGCTTTGTTCAGCAAAGTAGTAAATAACTTCACAAACTACGCTGAATCCGGCGCGGTGCGACGAGCAAACCGGGCGCGCTACTCGAAGCGCAACGACTCGATGGGGTCGAGCTGGGCAGCCTTGTAGGCGGGGTAATAGCCCGACGCAAGCCCCACCAACACACAAAGCACAAAGGCCACGCCAATCCATAACCAAGGCACCACAAATTGCCCGCCTTCGCCCACCATGGTCGCTACCAGGTTACCGATGCCCAAGCCGAAGATGACGCCCGCCAAACCACCGAGCAAACAAATGACGATGGCCTCGATGAGAAATTGCTGCCGGATGCGCCGTGGGGTAGCCCCCAAAGCCTTGCGGACGCCAATCTCGCGCGTACGTTCGGTGACCGACACCAGCATGATGTTCATCAGCCCGATGGCCGCCCCCACCAGCGTGATGATGCCGATGCCAAAGCCACCCATTCGCAGTTGCTGGGTGGTTTGGTTGATGGTATTGAGCAGCGATTCGGAGCGACCAATCTGAAAAGACTCGGGCTGGCCGGGCCGATCGCCACGGATGCGCCGCATGAGGCCCGTGGCCTCGCTGATCTGATAATCAATTTCCAGCACACTAGGCACGATGGTTTTGATTTGGTAGGTCAGTTCGCGGCCGCTGGCCACTTGGTTGGCCGTGCGCAGCGGCAGCAGCACGGCGCGGTCTTGGCTGTTTCCGCCCAGCGATCCGCCCTTTTTTTCCAACACGCCCACAATGCGGCAGCGCGTACCCAGCACCCGAATTTGTTTGCCGAGCGGATCTTGGTTGGGAAACAACGACTCACCGATCTCTGGCCCCACAATGCACACGGCCACGCCGTAGTCCAGCTCGGTCGGCGAAAAGGCGCGGCCACTGCCCAGCGCGAGCCCTTCGGCCACCAGAAAGTGCTCGTCTGCGCCAATCACCCGCACGTTGGGGTTGGTAGTGCGCGTCATGTACTTGAGTTGCGCAGCTCCCGTCACGACGGTCGAGAGGCTGATTTGGGCCAGGAGAGGATAAGTCGTTTTGTAGCGATCGGCCTCTTCGTAGCTGATGTCGGGATAGACGCGATCGGGCTGGGCGGGGCCACGTCGGCGGGTATTTTTGGTTTCGATCTGGAACGACTGACTACCCAGTTCGGAAAGGCTGCTGCTGATGGTGCGCTGCAGGCCGTCAATGGCTGTCAGGATGCCCACCAGGGCCGTGATCCCGATGGCAATGATGAGAGCCGTCAGCACGGTGCGGAGCAGGTTGCCGCTGATGGCCCGCAGGCTTTCCCGAAAGTTTTCCAACAGGTTCATATCATTGCTTGTGCATTGGCTACGAAAATAAGGCCAGCAGACGGACAATCGGGAACCGATTCGGACGATCGGCCAAAACCCGGGGCTGAGGGCTTCACCACGGCGGACAAGCGCGAGCTGTCGGCAAATTTTTCGGCCCAAGAACCGCGTGGCCGTGCCAGTCCGTCAAGTTCTGACGGAGCAGGGGGTTTTCTTGCACAAGCAAACAAAGCCGATACCGTGCTCATGACTCCGAGAAAACCCGTCGCCCGCCGTGCCCCTTCGGCGGCTTTCCTGATGCACTATCCCTACCTCGACTGGTGGATACAGCATTACGGATACCTGCAAATGGGCAGCCACGACGACTTTGGCCCGGGGGGGTGGCTGACCGTGGCCGACGACGAAGGCATCTGTTACCAGACACGCGCCCTTCGCTCGGTAGACGAAGCCCTGCACGCGGCCGAGCACCACCTCCGCACCGTAGTGTTTCCCGATCGCTTTGCCGATGTGGTTATTCAGCAAGTAGAGGCCGCAGCCCTGCGCCAGCGGTGGGCCTGAGCTATTCGGGCAGTTCGAACAAAGGGCGGCTGCGCCAGCCCTGGTAGGGGCTGCCCAGTTGGCGCAACTGGTCGGCGCGGGCCGTCAGGAAGGCATTGTAGGCCTTGGCTTGGCGGTCGTAGTTGATGCGGTAGATCAGCACGCTGTCTTGGGCCAAGTAAATGTCGTCTAACAACTCTTCGATGAGCGGATACGACTCGACATTGGGCGTGCTGGCAGCCAGCCGCACGGTGGCCGTCACCAGCGAGTCGCGCCCCGCGTCGAAGCGGTCAATCCGATCCGATTCGGCCACGCTGACTTCGTCGTAGCGCAGGGTGTCGAGCCTTTCGAGGTGCATTTGCAAGCGCGCCACGGCCAGGCGGTCGTGCTGCGGCACGTAGCTGATTTCGTCGAGCAGGCGCCCCAGGTTGCGGAGCTGGCGCGTTTCGGACGCCGTCAGGTGCATCCAGTCGGCCTGCACAGCGACCCGGAGAGAGTCGGCTTCGCCGCGCAAAAGGGCGGGCGGCGGCGGGGCAGCGGCTTGCTCGGCCCCGGAACGGGGACCGCAAGCCAGAACCATCACACCCCAGAAAAAAAGCAACCCCAACTTAGGGACAGCGTGCCTAGTGACAAACATCATGGGCTAAAAGTAGAAGTTTGGCTGGTAAATAAAAAAACCGCCCGGAGGCGGCTGGTGTACACAAAAGGGGCGGCCAACGGGTGGTGGTGTGTTTGGCCGCCGGGCAAGCTACTACGTTGTTTGAACAGTCCTTTGCCCGATGCCTTGCAACAGCATGTTGCTCAGTTGCTGAGCCAGTTGCAAAGGCGTGAGCGCCCCATCGGGTTTGTACCAGAGGTGCATCCAGTTGAGGGCCGATAGCACCGTGACAGCCGCAAATTTGACATCGGTAGGGGCAAACTCGCCCGCCGCAATGCCAGCCCGCAACACCTGACGAAACTTTTCTTCGTAGGCACGCCGGAGCTGCAAAAACTCGGAGAGGTACGGTTCGCTCAGGTGGCGCCACTCGTGCGAGAAAACTGCCGACGAAGAAAGGTTGTCCGTCACCACCTGCACGTGGGCGGCCACGTAGCGCTGCAGCCGTTGGGTAGGTGAGAGGTCTTGTTCCTGATCGGCCTGGCCGAGACCATCGAAAAATGCCTGCGCCGTACGAAAGCAAATCTGCCGGAGCAAGGCTTCTTTGGAAGGGATGTGCGAATAGAGAGAGGCTGCTTCTACGCCCAGGCTTTGGGCTAGGTCGCGCATGGAAGTAGCCGCATATCCTTTGTCCCGAAAAAGTTCGGTCGCCGTGTGCTCAATTGCCTGCTTTCTGGATAATCCGGGTATGGTCCGCATGGGGCTGCAAGATGCGTAAACGAACAATCGTTAGCAAGCGAACAAAAACTTCGCTGGCAAAATTTCGGGCCGACCCGGCACGAAAGGCAGCCATTGCCCGAAATCGTGCGTACTCCCGTTAAATCTGTTTTGTATTATCCCATGTCCGACGATACGCCCAGCCGTGGGCAACAATTTCTGGAGCGCATCCAGCTGCTCTTCTACGCCGCCGTGGCTCTATCGCTGCTTTTGTTTGGGTACCTCTATTTTCGGGCACAACAACCAGACTACGAACCGCCCCTCGACATGAATCGCTACGGCGAACTGGTCAATCCGCTCCGTTTTGGCATCGGCACGGTAGCCCTGGCCGACGTGGTGGCCAGTATGCTCATTTTCCGCAGCATCCTGCGTAGGCTGCGCCCGGGCCTGTCGCTCGGGCAAAAACTGATGGCCTACCGCCGTGCCACACGCCTGCGCATTTTCTTGCTATTGGCGGCCTCGTTGCTGTCGTTGTTCTTCTACTACTTCACGGCCGACCCCTATTTCGCCATCTTGTACCTGTTGGTACTCTTTGTTTTTACGGCGGTGCGTCCCGCCTGGCACCCCATGCAGCGCGAGTTGCAGCTCAACACCGAAGAGATGGCTCAACTCCGTCAGGTACCCGGAGCCTAAACCTTGAGGCGCGAAAAAGAGTATTCATAGGAAGTATAACGATTGCTTGCGTAGGTAGCACGACTGCCCGCAGGCCATCGGCAGTGTCACCGACGTATGCCCGTGGGCACCGTCCCGAACCCTACTGATATGATACGCTCCCTGGTTGTTATTTTATTTTGTCTGACCTGGCTTGCCACCACGGCACGCGCGCAGACGCCGGCCACTACGGCCCCTGATTTTCGCCTGCAAATTTTTGATAGACTGGTGTTGGTAGAAGCCCAAAGCGCGTCGGCCGATCGTTTTGCGATACCTTTGCAAACTCCCAAAGCTATCCGGATGCGCTCTTTGCAAGAATTGCGCTTGTCGGTGATCAATGAAGACGCCCGCGTACCCGCTTCCATGACGCTCACGTCGCCCGCTGAGGCGTCGGTTTTTACCGAGGTGAGCACCCAACGAAAATTTGTGAAGCACGGCGAGCTAAACTTTGAACTTACCGACGGCCCCCACGTGCTGAGCGTGTATCGCCCGGCCGAAGTGACTGACCCGGGGGCGCACGAATTGTACGTACCCTACTTCGAGGCGCGTCGGCTGTCTTGGGTGGACAGCACGGCCACGCCATTGCGCCTCCCGATGCCCGATGCCAGCGCCATGCGCCTGGCCCCGGTCTCTGAACCGGTCACGTATCAGTTTAGCCCCAGCGCTACCGAAACGGGCTTCTATTCCACCATGCCGCCCCGCGAAAATCAGTTTACGGTGCGCATCCTGATGGGTGAGCGGCTGCAGGTGGACACCCTGCCGCCCGTACGCTGATCAAGCCAAACCTCAGCCCTCCACCAAAGCCCGTACAAATGACGGGCTTTTTTTGCGCAAGCATGTTGCATTTCGGTATCATCTGGACGAGATGCAACAGATCGGTAATGCTTGGGTTTGTAAAAAGAGACTATTCAGCCAGCAAAAATGATTTTTCGTATCAGAGCGCATGAACACCCCCGACGACCTGCCTCCGCACCTCATTCATACTACCGACACCACTCCGGGCTATAGCCGAGTGCGCAAAGGCAAAGGCTTTGCCTATCGGACGGCCCAAGGCGATTACGTGCGCGACGCCCGCACCCGGCAACGCCTCGAAGCCCTGGGCATTCCGCCCGCCTACACCGACGTCTGGATATGCGCCCAAGCCAATGGACACTTGCAAGCCAGCGGGCGCGACGAACGCGGGCGTAAGCAGTATATCTATCACCCAGAATGGACGGCCTTTCGCAACCAGACCAAATTTCGGCGCTTGCAGCAGTTTGGCATGGCCCTGCCCACATTGCGCGAGCGCACCGACGCCGACTTGCGACAGCGCGGTTGGCCCAAGACCAAAGTGCTGGCCTTGGCCGTACAACTGCTCGATAACACCTTGCTGCGCGTCGGTAATCAGGATTATGCCAAAGAAAATCGCACCTATGGCCTGACCACCCTGCGCCGCCGGCACCTGGAGGTCAATTCGCGGACGGTACGCTTTGCCTTCCGGGGCAAAAGTGGCGTGCACCAGCGGGTTACCCTGCACAACCGTCGCCTGGCTCGGCTGGTGCGGCAGTGCGCCGATTTGCCCGGTCAAGAGGTGCTTCAGTACCTCGACGAAGACGGTGGGCGCCATCGCCTCGATTCGGGCGATATCAACGACTACGTGCGGGAAGTCACGGGTGCGGGCTTCTCGGCCAAAGATTTTCGTACTTGGGGTGGCAGCGTGCTGGCCCTCCGCTATTGGGAAGATGCGCAGGCCGAAGCGTGCGCGGGCACGCGCAAAAAACTTGAAATCTGCTTGGTGCGGCGCGTGGCCAAGTCGCTGGGCAACACGGTAGCCGTGTGCCGTGCCTACTACATTCACCCCCGGGTGCTGGAGCAAGCCAACACAGTGTGCGTATCAGATTTGCTGGCCGAAGACCCGCTGCCCGAGATGGCCGAATGGCTGGCCCCCGAAGAGCGGCTGCTGCTGCACCTGATTAGTGAACAGCCCGCGCCGCCGCTGCGCTCGGCCTCCTGAGGTCGCTCAAAACAACATATTTTCAGGACGAGCCTGCCGCGCAACCCTGCGCACGTCGGCACTTCACCTCATCTACGACCAAAAGCAGGCATAGTGGGCTACCCCAACTGCCGCAGCACCTCCCGAAAGCTGACGGCTCCCTCGATCAGCGAGCGTAGGGCCGAGGTGGGCACGCGGTCTTGGGCCATGGTGTCGCGGTGCCGCACCGTGACGGTATCATCTTCTAGGGTTTGGTAGTCCACGGCGATGCAGAAGGGCGTGCCGATCAGGTCTTGCCGGGTATAGCGCTTGCCAATGGCGGCCTTTTCCTCGTAGATCACCTCGAAGTCGAAGCGCAGGTCGTCGAAGATAGCGCGGGCCTTTTCGGGCAGGCCATCTTTGCGCACCAGCGGCAGCACGGCCGCCTTGACGGGCGCCACGGCCGGGTGCAGGCGCAAATACACGCGCTCCTTTTGCTTGCCGTTTTCGTCGGTGAGCACTTCTTCGGTGTAGGCCTGACAAAAGGTAGCCAGAAAGAGGCGGTCGGCCCCGACGGAGGTTTCTACCACGTAGGGCACGTAGTTTTGCTTGAGTTCTTCGTCGAAGTACTGCTGCTTTTTGCGCGAGAACTCTTGGTGACGGCGCAGGTCGTAGTCGGTGCGCGAGTGGATTCCTTCAATCTCTTTGAAGCCAAACGGAAACCGGTATTCGATGTCCACAGCGGCGTTGGCGTAGTGAGCCAGCTTGTCGTGGTCGTGGTAGCGCAGGTGGTCGGCGGGCAAGCCCAGGACCTGGTGCCAACGCATCCGCGCCGTGCGCCAGTGTTCGTACCACTGCATTTCCTCGCCGGGGCGCACAAAAA
Source organism: Catalimonadaceae bacterium (assembly GCA_036804165.1). Taxonomy (GTDB): domain Bacteria; phylum Bacteroidota; class Bacteroidia; order Cytophagales; family Flexibacteraceae; genus DAIMZG01. Next base: position 16,163 of record DAIRSZ010000033.1, read on the forward strand.
ACTGCATCTCCATCTGCTCGAACTCTCGCATCCGGAAGATGAACTGCCGGGCCACGATCTCGTTGCGAAACGCCTTGCCAATCTGGGCAATGCCGAAGGGGATTTTCATGCGCGCCGATTTCTGGACGTTCAGGAAGTTGACAAAAATGCCCTGCGCCGTTTCGGGGCGGAGATAGATTTGTTCGGCGTCGTCGGCCACTGCGCCGACTTTGGTGCCGAACATAAGGTTGAACTGGCGCACCTCGGTCCAGTTGGCGGTGCCCGCCACGGGGCAGACGATGCCCTCATCCACGATGAGCTGCCGCACGCCGCTCAGGTCTTCGGCGTCGAGCCGGGCAGCCATTTCTTTCAGCAAAGCAGCGGCCTGGTCGGGCTGTCCGGCGGCCTCGTAGGCGGCCGCATGTTCTTCGAGCAGCACGTCGGCGCGGTAGCGCTTCTTCGAGTCCTTGTGGTCAATCATCGGGTCGTTGAAGCTGTCCACGTGGCCCGACGCCTTCCAGGTGGTGGGGTGCATGAAGATGGCCGCGTCTATGCCCACCACGTTGTCGTGCAATTGGGTCATGGCCCGCCACCAGAGCTGTTTGAGGTTGTTTTTGAGGGTGGTGCCGTAGGGGCCGTAGTCATAGACGGCCTGCAGGCCGTCGTAAATTTCGCTGGAGGGAAACACGAAGCCGTATTCTTTGGCGTGGGCAATGAGCTTGGGCAGGGAAGTGTCTTGAGTGGAAGTGACCGGGGCCATGGCATTGCGTTTTGTGAGGGGGCGAAATTAGTAAATTTGGCTATTCGGGCGGAGGTTTATATCCCTAACAAATACCTGACGATTGGCGAAGCCAACGGCGGAGGTGCGTTGGCTGGCTCGGGGCGGCTTTGGTCCGTACCAAGTGTCGCCTTTTCTTCTCAAATTGGCCCAATATGCGCCACGTGTTTTTTTGGGTAGGAGTAGGTTTGCTGGCTGCCGGACTGCAGCCAGGG
>DAIRSZ010000034.1:0-16881 GCA_036804165.1 Catalimonadaceae bacterium
ATCGAAATCGCCCCATGTGGCACCTGGCCATTGAGTTCAAGCGGCAAATGCCGCAAATACCCTTGCTTTGCGATCCGAGCCACATTGGGGGCAGCCGGCAGTTGCTGGGCGAACTGTCGCAAAAAGCCATTGACCTGGCCATGGACGGGCTGATGATCGAGACTCACCCCACGCCCGACGCGGCCTGGAGCGACGCGGCCCAGCAGATTACGCCCGCTGCCCTGGGCGAGCTGATTGCCCGGCTGCACCTGCGCAGCGAGCAGCCCGACGCGGCCCGCAATGGTCACGAACTGGCCGAACTGCGTCAGCAAATTGATCACCTCGACGACGAACTGATGGATGTGCTCAGCCGCCGGGCGCGCCTCTCGGGCCAAATTGGTTCCTATAAAAAAGCCAAGGGCATGACCATCCTGCAAGTAAAACGCTGGGACGACGTGCTGTGCCGTCGTCTCGATCAGGGCGTACGCACCGGACTGGATACCGAGTTTGTAACGGCCATTTTTCAGGCTATTCACCGCTGCTCAATTGACATCCAAACGCGGGTGATGAACGAAGAGTAAGCTATTGGATCCGCAGCCGCTGCCCTACGCGCAGCGTGGTGCGGGTGCTGATGCCGTTGAGCCGACACAGGGTGCCGATCGGTACGCCATAGCGTTTGCTGATGCCCGATAGCGTATCGCCCGCGCGAATGCTGTGGTAGGCCACCTTGCGGGCCGAAGATACGTACTGAAAACGCGCAGCCGTGACCGTAAAGTCGCGCGAGTGCAATTTGCGTTCCCGAAAATCGTAGATATCCGCCGGGTTGAGCGCGTTGCCCTGATAGCGCACCTCGTAGTGCAGGTGCGGGCCCGAACTGCGCCCCGTGCTACCGCCCAGCCCAATGGGTTCGCCGGCCCGGACTTCTTGCCCTACGCCCACCAGCAACTTGCTCATGTGGCCGTAGAGCGTTTCCAAGCTGTTATGATGCCGCAGCAGGATGTAATTGCCATAGCCACGCGGATCGTAGCTGCGAATGCGCACGATGCCGTCGAAGGCCGCCCGGATGGTATCGCCGGTCTGAAGCCGGAAGTCGGCGCCGTAGTGCCAGCGGTAGCGGCGCATCCCGAAAGCCGACGTGACCTGCATGTCGTCGAGGGGAAACGACCAGCCCCGCCCGGCGACAGTGTCCACCAGGGCGATCGTGACCGTATCGCGGAAGCGGCTCATGTCAGCGTCGTAGGGGTTGATCCGGCGCGAGTCCCAGATGGCGTAATATTCGGTGAGCTTGACCCACACGCAATCAATTTGCAACTCTTCCGAAATCTCGATCAGATGGGTGACGCCTTCGTCGAGATCGGAGGTGTCTTCGCTAACGAGTTCGAGCGGGCGCTGAGGACGAAAAAAAAAGGGAAGTGACGGCACGGCCGCCACATCCTCTTCGGCAAAAACTTCGACGGGCGAATCGGGCGTATGAAGCACCGAGTCGGGCACGCTGTATTTGAGTTGGGGGACTTTAATGCGAATCAGGTCGGGGGTGGGTGTTTGGGCACCTACGCCTGACGATAATAACCAGCACGTGGCTAGTCCCCAGAGGGCCAACCAATTCCTCATCCAACCATTTCTTTTTGCGCTTCCTGAGCGGCCAGAAAGCGCTCGGCGTCGAGAGCGGCCATGCACCCCGTGCCCGCCGCCGTCACGGCCTGGCGATACACGTGGTCTTGGGCATCGCCGCAGGCGAACACGCCTTCCACATTGGTGCGCGTAGAGCCGGGCGTAGTGCGGATGTAGCCATTCTCGTCCATATCGAGCCAACCCCGAAAAATGTCCGTGTTGGGCTTGTGCCCGATGGCCACAAAGAAGCCCTGCACGGGAATTTCCGTAATTTCATTGGTTTGGTTGTGGCGCAGCCGTACGCCCGTAACGACCTCGTCGCCGAGAATCTCTTCTGTTTCGGTATTCCAGAGCACTTCAATGTTGGGCAGGCTCAGCACGCGCTTTTGCATGATCTGCGAGGCTCGCATCTCGCCCCGACGCACGATCATATACACTTTCTTGCAAAGTTTGGCCAGGTAGGTGGCCTCTTCGGCCGCCGTGTCGCCAGCGCCCACGATGGCCACCTCTTGCCCGCGGTAGAAAAACCCGTCACAGACCGCGCAGGCCGATACGCCCCGTCCGTTGAGGCGCTCTTCAGAAGGGATGCCCAGCCATTTGGCCGAGGCGCCCGTCGAGACAATGACCGTATCGGCCAGGATCGTGTGCTGGTCGTCCACCGTGACGCGGTAGGGCCGCAGCGAGAAGTCCACCGCCGTAGCGATGCCCGTGCGCACATCGGTGCCGAAGCGTTCGGCCTGTTTCTGAAAGTCGAGCATCATTTGCGGGCCTTGTACGCCATCGGGATAGCCGGGATAATTTTCGACGTCGTTGGTGATGGTCAGTTGACCACCGGGCTGAATACCTTGGTACAACACAGGCTCGAGGCCCGCCCGCGCGGCGTAGATGGCAGCGGTGTAGCCCGCAGGGCCAGAGCCGATGATTAAGCAACTGATTTTTTCTTCGTTCATAACAATCTTGTGGTTGACATACGACCCGGGCCGCGTCGGGTACGATTCAGGAAGGCAACGGTGGTGCGGCGAGGCTATTGTACGGATACGGCTTAGATCAGCACCCCACTGGCTATGAGCCGACGCAGGGCTTATCAAACCTGATGCCAATATATAAAAAAAGAAAGACCGCTTTCGTTCCGAAACAAAAGCGGTCTTGATCGTAGGCAAGTGCCCTTTTAACCCAAATAGGGCTTGAGGGCTTTGCTACGCGAAGTATGGCGCAAACGCCGGATGGCTTTCTCTTTGATTTGCCGTACGCGCTCGCGGGTCAAATTGAATTTTTCTCCGATCTCTTCGAGGGTCATGGCGTGTTCGCCGTTGAGGCCAAAGTACAACGAAATAACGTCGGCTTCGCGGCTGGTGAGCGTCGAGAGGGCGCGCTGCACTTCGCGGCGCAGTGAGTCGTTCATCAACTCCGAGTCGGGCGTCACTTCACTGTCGTTTTCCAGCACGTCGAGCAGGCTGTTTTCTTCACCCTGCACAAATGGGGCGTCCATAGACACGTGGCGGCCCGAGATCTTCATGGTATCCACGATCTCGTTGGTGGTCACTTCCAGCACTTCGGCCAACTCTTCGGGCGAGGGCTCGCGCTCAAACTTTTGCTCCAACTCCGAAAACGTTTTGGAAATCTTATTGAGCGAGCCTACTCGATTGAGCGGTAGGCGCACAATGCGCGATTGCTCGGCCAGGGCCTGCAAGATGGACTGACGAATCCACCAAACGGCGTAGGAAATAAACTTAAAGCCCCGCGTTTCGTCGAAGCGTTGCGCGGCTTTGATCAGGCCCAGGTTGCCCTCGTTGATCAGGTCGCCGAGCGACAGGCCCTGGTTTTGATACTGCTTGGCCACCGAGACCACAAAGCGCAAGTTGGCCTTTGTCAGCTTCTCCAAAGCAAGCTGATCACCTTCGCGGATGCGCTTGGCCAGATCTACTTCTTCGTCGGGCGTCAGCAGATCCACTTTACCGATTTCCTGGAGGTACTTATCCAGCGACTGGCTCTCGCGGTTAGTGATCTGTTTACTTATCTTAAGCTGTCTCATATGAAATTCTGGTCAAAATTAAAAGGGTTCATAGCGGTCACGACCTAAAACCTTATCCTTAATCTTATAAGTTCCGGCTTTGTAAACCCAAGCGCCCCTTATTTGGGGGCGTTGTGATAGATTCGTTATAGACTGATTCGACCTTATTTCAGTTCCAGAACAGCAAACTTTTTGGTGGGTCAAGTTTGCTAATATCCGGAATGCTGTGCGTCGGAGGCCATGAGGGCAATGCCCGAAGACGGTTTTCTGAGGAGGTAAAAAAAAGCGACCGGGGCCATCGGCACCCGGTCGCCAACACATTAACGACGGGCGGGGCGGCGACGCTCGCCCCGGTCCGACTCGCCATTATCGCGTTCGGCTTGTTCGTCGCGGGCGGGGCGCTCGAGCAAGGCTTTGCGCGAAAGGCGGTATTTGCCCGTTTTCTTGTCAATCTCCACGAGTTTGACCTGAATTTCTTCGCCCACTTCCAGCACGCCGTCCATGCTTTCGAGGCGCTCCCACTTGATCTCGGAGATGTGCAGCAGGCCGTCGCGGCCGGGCATAAACTCTACGAAAGCCCCAAAGGGCATGATGGTCTTGACCTTGCCTTCGTACACGTTGCCCACTTCGGCGACGGCGGCAATGCGATTTACCCAAGCTACGGCCTTGTCCATAGACTCTTGGTCGGCGGCAAAGAGCTGGATCATGCCGCCCACCTGGTCTTCTTCGATCACCAGGGTGGCACCCGTCACGCGCTGAATTTCTTGCACCACCTTGCCACCAGGGCCGATGACGGCCCCGATCATCTCGCGCTCGATGCGCATGGTTTTGGAGCGGGGGGCGTGGGCCTTGAGGTCGCCGCGCGGGGCGTCAATGGCCTTGTTCATCTCGGCCAGAATGTGCAAACGTCCGGCTTTGCTTTGCTCCAGGGCCTGGCGCATCACTTCGTAGGGCAGGCCGTCCACCTTGAGGTCCATCTGGCAGGCCGTCAGGCCATTGGCCGTACCGGCCACCTTAAAGTCCATATCGCCGAGGTGGTCTTCGTCGCCCAAAATGTCGGAGAGCACAGCGAAGCGGCCCGTTTGGGTGTCGCTGATCAGGCCCATGGCAATGCCCGACACCGCGCCGCTGGTGTGCAGGCCTGCGTCCATCATGGCCAGCGAACCCGCGCACACGGTGGCCATCGAAGATGAGCCGTTCGACTCGAGAATGTCCGACACCACGCGGATGGTGTAGGGGTTTTCTTCGTGGGGTGGCACCACGCGTTTGAGGGCGCGGAAGGCTAGGTTGCCGTGGCCTACTTCGCGCCGGGCAGGCCCGCGGTTGGGCTTCACTTCGCCCGTCGAAAAAGGCGGGAAGTTGTAGTGAAGATAAAACTTGTTGTATCCCTGAAAGAGGGCGCTGTCCACCATTTGCTCGTCGAGGCGGGTGCCCAGCGTAACGGTGGTCAGCGACTGCGTTTCGCCCCGCGTGAAAAGGGCCGAGCCGTGCGCGCCCGGCAAATAGTCCACCTCGATGGTGATGGGGCGCACCTGATCGGTTTGGCGACCGTCGAGGCGGATGCGTTCGTCGAGCACCACATTGCGGACGGCATCTTTCTCGATGTCGTGAAAATATTTGCTGATCAGGAACGGATTTTCGGTGTGGTCTTCGGGAAGGGCCGCCACGTATTCTTCTTTCACGGCCCGGAACAGCTGGGAGCGCTGGTGCTTGTCGGCCAGTCCCTGGCGGGCGATGCTGGCGTAGCGTTCGTAGGCGTAATCACGAATTTTGGCCAGCAGGTCTTGATCTGACACTTCGTGCTGATATTCCCGTTTCTGCGTCGTGCCGACGGCGGCTTCTAGCTCTTTCAGTACTTGGCACTGCGTTTTGATGGCTTCGTGGGCAAAAGTGATGGCCTCGAGCATTTCTTCTTCCGAAACTTCTTTCATTTCGCCTTCCACCATCATCACGTTTTCGGCCGTGGCGCCTACGATCAGGTCAATGGTGGCTTCGGCCGATTGGGCCGCCGAAGGGTTGATGACGAGTTGGCCGTTGACCTTGGCCACGCGTACCTCCGAAGCGGGTCCGTTGAAGGGAATGTCCGACACGGCCAGGGCCGCACCGGCCGCCAGACCAGCCAGGGCGTCGGGCTGCACGTTTTTGTCGCCCGAAATGAGGTTGATGTTGACTTGCGTATCGGCGTGGTAGTCGTCGGGAAAGAGGGGCCGGAGCGTGCGATCTACGAGGCGCGAAACGAGGATTTCCATGTCGGAAAGGCGGCCTTCGCGCTTGAGAAAGCCGCCGGGGATGCGGCCAGCAGCGGCAAATTTTTCTTGATAGTCCACCGACATGGGCAGAAAGTCCACCCCTTCTTTGACTTCGCGGCGCGACACGATGGTGGCCAGCAGCATGGCATTGCCCATCCGAACAACGACGGCGCCGTCGGCTTGGCGGGCGAGTTTGCCCGTTTCGATGGTGATTTCGCGGCCGTCGGGCAGGGCGAAAGACTTGGTTACAACAGCTTTTTTCATAAAACAGCGGAGAGGGTGTGTAGCGTAGGTCGGAAAGGGCAGCAAAGAAAAAGGGGGAATCCGACCCGAATTCCCCCTTCTTTGGGATAAAAACTATTTGCGAAGGCCTAGTTCAGCAATAATGTGCCGATAGCGTTCGATATCTACTTTTTGCAGGTAGGTGAGCATACGACGACGCTTACCTACCAACTTGAGCAGCCCCGTACGGGTCGCAAAGTCGTGCTTGTTGGCTTTAAGATGCTCCGTCAGGTGCTCGATACGGCGGCTGAAAAGGGCAATTTGCGCCTCGGGCGAACCCGAATCCGTAGCTTTTTTGTAGTAGCCGTGCTTTTCGAAAATGGCCGCTTTGTCTTCTTGGGTCAGGTACATCGGATATTCGTTCGGATAGAGCTTATTCTGTTTTTAAGTCTGCAAAGGTAGCCTTTTTTGTTTATTTGCACAATGCGATACCTAAAAAAATGACCTTGCCCGCGCCCGAAGTGGCTCACAATAACTTAATTCCTACGCTGACCAACAACTGGCTGGCCGCTTGGCTAGGCCAGAACCAGAGACGGGCGCGTTCGTAGCGGACGTCGAGGGTAAATCGGCCCAGGTCGAAGCCGGCCCCGGCCTGCCAACTGATGGGCTGTGGCCGCTGGGGCCAGCGCGGTGGCAGGGGCGTCCAGCGGGTGTCTTGTCCCCACGCAAACACGGGGCCACCCAGCAGGCGCAGGCCAATCAGGCGGGTATCTACCAGGCGAATGCCTACCAGCACGGGCACGTCCCACTGCTGCACGCGCAGGTCGGTACTGAGGGCCGGACTTTGGGTTGGGTCGTACTGAATGCTTCCTCGCTGGGTGCGAAAGGTCAGTTCGGGCTGCAAGAAAAGCCTTCGCCCCGAAAAGCGGGCAAAGGCCCCCGCCCGGAAGCCCGTCAGGTAGTCGGCCCCGAAGGCCTCTTTGCCCAACGAGTGGCTGGTGTAGTCGAGTCCTGCCTGCGGCCCAAACGTAAAAACTGGGTCTAGGCGAGATTGCGCCTGGGCGATGGTGGCCAGGGCCAGGGCGGCGATCAAGAACAGTAAGTTTTTCATAGAGAGGGGGTTAGCTGTCAGGGCGTTTACAAAACCAGTGCCACCCCGTTCGGTTTCAGCAGGTGTAGGGTGATATTTTGGTAGAAACACGATAACTACGCCGCCCCTCGCCCAGCAAAACGCAAAGCGAAACCTCCTTCTCAAAAGAGCACCCACTTGAGGTACGGATTCTTGTACGAAAGTTGTGCCCGATCCAAAAAAATTGGAGTGGGGGTTGTCGAGCGCTGAGGAGGGCGGTGGTTGGCCTGGTAAAAATTTTTATGAACAGGTACGGCCAGAATGCCGACCTTGAGGGCATGAAAAGAAAGGTACCGTTGTGTGCGGTCTTTTTGGTCAGCGCGTGGGGGTTTGCCTGGGCGCAACCCCCCACGCCCAACGCCCTTTTTCCACACCGCAACAGTGTCTATTTCGAATGGCGCGGCTATGGCCCCCGCTATTCCCTCAACTACGACCGGGTGGTGGTGCCGCGTGCCAAGCTAAGCTACGGCTTTCGGGCGGGCTTTTCCTACGCCGCCGACTACCTCTCATGGCCAGCGGCGCTCTACGCCATGACTACGCCGGGCGTTCATCACCTCCTGCTGAGCGTAGGGGGCACGGCGGCCATTGAGCGGTGGCGCACCTGGGGCGCGGCCCGCGATATCTCCGAAAAAACGGGCTACTTCATCCCCGGCATCGGCTACCGTTTTCAGCGCCCACGGGGTGGCCCGGTCTTTTCGCTGATGTACACGCCGCACGTGTACATGGATCCGCCTTCGGACAATTTCTGGAACTTTGCGCCTCAGTGGCGCCCCTGGCGATGGGGGGCCACGCTGGGCTGGAGTTTCTGATCGGGCGGCTTTTGCAAGTCTGGACAAGTATGGGTAAAAAATTGCTGATAACGGTTATTGGCCCCGTGCCGTAACCCTATAGACACTTTTACTATAAGAAAATTTTAATAACTTTCCGAACAGCCACCGCGAAATACTTTTTTTGACCCATCACATCCGTAATCCAAACAACCATGGAAATGCCCGCACACCTATCGGCCTATCCGAAAGGCGTTCCCCACGAGATCAACGCCGATCAGTTTAGCTCTCTACTCGAAGTTTTCGAGCAGGCTATCAAGAAATATCAGCAAAAGACCGCCTTTATCAACATGGGTGTCGAGATGACCTACGCCCAGCTCGACGAAAAATCGCGCGACTTTGCGGCCTTTCTCCAGAGTCGGGGTCTGCGCCCCGGCGACCGGATCGCCATCCAGATGCCCAACCTGTTGCAGTATCCGGTCGTGATGCTGGCTGCCATGAGGGCCGGGCTGGTGGTAGTCAATACCAACCCGCTCTACACCGCCCGCGAGATGGAGCACCAGTTTCGGGACTCGGGGGCCAAGGCGTTGGTGGTATTGGCCAATTTTGGTCACAATGTCGAGAAGGTGCTGGCCCGCACGGCCATCAAGACCGTTGTCGTGACCCAGATCGGCGACATGCTGCCCTTCCCCAAGTCGCTGCTGGTCAACGTGGTGGTCAAGCACGTCAAGAAGATGGTGCCGACCTATCAACTGCCCGACGCCATCAGTTTCCCCGCGGCCCTGCGCGAAGGGCGCAAACTCAATTTGCAGCCTGTCACCCTCAAGGGCGACGACCTGGCCTTTATCCAGTACACGGGCGGCACGACGGGCGTGGCCAAAGGCGCCATGCTTTCGCACCGCAACCTGATCGCCAACATGCTCCAGATCAAGGCCTGGATGGCCGATCGCCTCGAGGTGGGCAAAGAAACCGTCATCACGGCTTTGCCCCTCTACCACATTTTTGCCCTGACGGTCAATTGCATGGTATTTATTGACATGGGCGCGCGCAACGTGCTCATCACCAACCCGCGCGACATGAAAGCCTTCATTGGGGAGTTGAAAAAATACCCGTTTTCGGTGGTAACGGGCGTAAACACCCTCTTTGCAGGACTGCTCAACCAGCCCACCTTCCGAGAACTGGACTTTAGCCATTTGCGCATCGTGGTGGCTGGCGGGGCTGCCCTGCAAACGGCCGTGGCCAAACGCTGGAAAGAAGTGACGGGCAACGACATCGCCGAAGGCTATGGCCTCTCGGAGACCTCGCCCGTACTGACGGTCAACCCCATTGATGGCACCTGCCAGATCGGTACCATTGGTTTGCCCGTGCCCTCCACGCGCGTCAAGATCGTCAAGGAAGACGGCACCGAAGCCCCCATGGGCGAGCCCGGCGAGATCTGCGCCAAAGGCCCGCAGGTGATGAGCGGCTACTGGCAGCGCCCCGAGGATACGCGCAAGAGTTTCGACGCCGACGGCTGGTTCAAGACGGGCGACGTGGCCGTAGCCCTCGAGGATGGCTTCTACAAAATTGTGGATCGTAAGAAAGACATGATCCTGGTGTCGGGCTTCAACGTCTATCCCAACGAAATTGAGGAAGTGCTGGCTGGCTGTCCGGGTGTGGCCGAGGTAGCTGCCGTGGGCGTGCCCGACCCCAAGTCGGGCGAGGCCGTCAAGGTCTTCATCGTGAAAAACGATCCGAGCCTGACGGCCGAGCGCGTCAAGGCGTACTGCAAAGAGCACCTGACGGCCTACAAGAACCCGCGCAAGATTGAGTTCCGCACCGAGCTGCCCAAGTCCACGGTGGGCAAGATACTGCGCCGCGAGCTGCAGGCGCAGGAGGTGGCGCAGTAACGTAAGTTTTAAGATCTGTCGAAGGCTGCTCTACCCAGGGCGGCCTTTCTTAACGTGCTCAGGCCAATTATGCCGAGGCATTATACTGTACAAACAAATGATGACCTCTTCCCATCCGGTTTTGACCGTCTTGGCTGATGGCCCCCCCAGCGAGGTGCCGGCTCCCGAAGTGGCCGCCAACCAAGATGTACTGACTCGGCACTTCCGCGTTTCCTACCCGCGCCTACTGTCCTACTACGTGGTGGGGCCCATCGCGCGGCTCTATTTTCGCGTACGGCTGGTGGGCTTTGGCCCCGAACATTTTCCTGCCCGCAACAACCCCGATCGTCCGCTGATCCTGGCGGGCAACCACTCGGGCATGGCTTTTCCCTGGGACGCGATGGTGTTCTCATCGGCGCTTTGCGAGCGGTACGACTTCAACCTTGCACACATTGCCCGGCCCCTGACCTCGCCCCTCCTGTCCAAGACGCGCCTCATGAGCCCCTTCTTGCTCCCCAATTTTTGGCGACGGGCGGGCGGCATTGACGCCACGCGGCTCAACTTCCAGACCGTCATGCGCTACACCGAAAGCAACGTGCTGGTCTATCCCGAAGGTATCTATGGCATTGGCAAGGGCTTCAACCACCGCTACGAGCTGCAACGGCTCTCGACGTCGGCGCTGTGGCTAAGTTTGCAGCACCGCACGGCCATCGTGCCGCTGGCGTGTATCAATGGCGAGTACATCAACCCAACCAGCTACAGCTACGAACCGCTCAATCGGCTGGTGCGCCGCATCGGCATTCCGTTTTTGCCATTGGGGCCGCTCACGCTGCTGATCCTGGTGCAACCTTGGGTTTTTTATTTCGGTATGCCGGCTCAGCTTACGTACGTGCGCGGAACGCCCATTCGCCCCTGGGAGATGACCGACAAGCCCTACGAGGCGCTTACACAAGCGGACATCTACGCCCTGCGCGACCGCATTCAGGCGCAAGTACAAGACGATTTGAAAAGGGCCGCCGCCCAACTGGGGCAACGGCCCTACAACTGGCGCTCGTTCTGGCGTATAGCCCGGCAGCATCGGCACCAACTATGGGCCTACTTGCCTTTTGCCTGGCCCTTCGTTTTTGCCGAGTTCGACCGGCGCTACCAGCGCTTGCGCGCGCAACACGGCGAAGCCCTCGAACAGATGGATGCCGTGGCGGCCTATGCCGACCTGGTGCGAGAAGAAGAAGGCCCCCGGCCGCTGCCCTGGTGGAAAGCCACCTGGCGCGCCGTGCGCCGTCACCCGCACATGCTGTGGCTCTACGTACCCGTGTTGGGGCTGGTGCCGATGGCCATCAAGGGCTACGGTGGCAAGTCGGACGATACGACCTCAGCGATTGCAAAAAAGGGTAAAATATGGTAGCTTTTGGGCATTAAAGTAGCCTCCTAAACCTCCTGACTCCTTTGTCACGCTGCGCGCACTGCTGCTGGTTGCTGAGCTTGTTGTGCGGCAGCATGGCGTACGGCCAGCGGCATTTTTTGCCGCCCGGTGCTGGCTACTGCGGCACGCAGGCCGTGCGCGAGATTCGCCAGGCCCCTTCACCCACGCTGTTTCTATCTCGCGATTCGCTGCCTGACGACAGTGCCAACGTTGTCTTGACCATTCCCGTCGTGTTTCACGTGTTGTACGAGCATGGGGCGACGGCCCCCTCGGACGCTCAGATCTACCGAGCCCTCGACATCCTCAACGAGGACTTTCGCCCGTCGGCTTCGCTGCGCGAAGAAGTAATGGACACTTTCCGGAGCCGCGTAGCCGACGTGGGGATCACCTTCGCGCTGGCCCGGCGTACGCCCGACGGGCATGCCACCACGGGCATTGTCCGGCAGGCCACTACGCGCACCAGTTTTGGCTGGCAGGCGTGCAAAAGTGTGCAAACGGGCGGCAGCGATCCCTGGCCGCGGGCGCAGTACCTCAACGTGTGGCTGGTGGCCCAACTCGAAGGCTTTTTGTTTGGGGGCTACGCCGAATTTCCGGATGCCCCGGCCCCGCTCGACGGCATCGTGCTGATGCACAACTCGGTGGGCGACACGGGGACGGGCATTCCCGAACTGCGGCACCTGCTCACGCACGAAGTGGGGCACTATCTCCACCTTTTTCATACCTGGAGCCCCACGAGGGCCGTGGGCGATTCGCTCAACTGCGACGACGACGACGGCCTGGCCGATACCCCCAACACCTTGGGCAACACGATTGGGGCCGAGCTGCTGACCCACTCGTGCGGCTCGCTCGACAACGTGCAAAACCACATGGACTATGCCCTGCAAGGCCGGATGTTTACCCAAGACCAAAAAGTCCGGATGCGTACCACACTGCGCGAATCGCTGGGGGGGCGCAATCAACTCACTACTGCCGAAAACCTCGCCGCCACGGGCGTGTATGATCCCGCTGGCGTAGCCCCCGCAGGTGTGCCCGCGCGCACGCTGATATATCCCAACCCGACTGCCGACTACATACACCTGAAAGTGCCCCCCGGAGAAGCCATCAGCCACTGGGTGTTGCACGATGCCACGGGCCGCGCACTGCAGCAACACTCGGGACAAACCCGCCAGGCCGACTTGCGGGCGTACCCGCCGGGCTTGTACTGGCTGCGTATCTACACCCCGGTGCGCACGGAGGTTTTCCGCCTGATCCGGCAATAGTCAGCGGAATTCGTCATCGTCGTCGTCGAGGTCGCCCTCTAGGCCGCCCAGCGAAAACATGCTGCTGAGCAGGTCGCGAAACTGCAAGCCGTTCTGCAAACGGTTTTTGCTCAGCACCGAATATTCGGCCAGCCCGTGCAGGGCAAACTCCATCATGAACAAGCGGGCTGGTGCATCCAGCTTGGGGTGATGCTCGCCCACCAGGTCTTCCAGCCCCGGCACGGCTCTGAGGGCCTTGCGGTAGGTATCGTTGTCGGCGTCATTGAGTACGTCCACGGCATTGCCTTCGCCGAACCAGTCAATGATGCGCTGGTAGGGGTTGGCCTTGTTCTTTTGCTTTTTGGCCTTCTCGGGATCAGGGAAAAAGTTGGTAAACTGGCGGCGGATAGACTTGCCCACCAGGTTTTGGGCCACGATGACGGGGCCTTCCTGTTCGCCTTCGTACACCAGTTCAATCTTGCCCGTGATGGCCGGAATGATGCCCCAGAAGTCGGCCACGCGCACGTAGGTATCGCGCTCGCCGTTGAGGAGGGTGCGGCGTTCGGCCGCACTCATCAGGTTTTCGAAGGCCGAGATGGTCAGGCGGGCCGAGACGCCGCTCTTGGCGTCCACGTATTCGTTGTCGCGGGCCTCAAAGGCGATCTGCTCGATCAGGTCGCGGCTTAGGTCGTTGACCGAAATTTTCTGCTGCTGCTCGGGCTTGATACGCGCCTCCGACTCGGTGATCTTGCGGCTGATTTCGAGCGTGAGGGGGTAGTGCGTCGTGATTTGGCTTTCGATCCGGTCTTTGAGGGGCGTCACGATGCTGCCCCGGTTGGTGTAGTCCTCGGGGTTGGCCGTAAAGACAAACTGAATGTCGAGCGGCAAGCGCACCTTGAAGCCCCGGATCTGGATGTCGCCTTCTTGCAAGATATTGAACAGCGCCACCTGAATGCGCGCCTGCAAGTCGGGCAGTTCGTTGATGACAAAAATGCCGCGGTGCGAGCGCGGAATCAGGCCGTAGTGGATAACGCGCTCGTCGGAGTAGGGCAGTTTGAGGGTAGCGGCCTTGATGGGGTCGGCGTCGCCGATCAGGTCGGCCACCGTCACGTCGGGGGTGGCGAGTTTTTCGGTGTAGCGTTCGTCGCGGTGCCAGTAGCTGATGGGCGTGTCGTCGCCGTGTTCGGCAATGAGGTCTTTGGCGTAGCGCGAAAGCGGACGCAGGGGGTCGTCGTTGAGTTCGGCCCCGGCCACCACGGGTACGTATTCGTCGAGCAGGTGGGTCATCATGCGCGCCATGCGTGTCTTGGCCTGCCCGCGCAAACCCAAAAAGTTGATGTTATGCATCGAGAGGATAGCCCGCTCCAGGTCGGGGATCACCGATTCTTCGTAGCCATAGATGCCTGGAAAGGGGCTTTCGCGTCGCTGCAACCGGGCAATGAGGTTGTCGCGCAACTCTTGTTTGATGGATTTGGGTTGATAGCCGGCGGCACGAAGTGCCCCCAAAGTAGTGAGCTGAAGCCGTTGCGCCGGCTCGCGTTCGTAGTAGTTCATGAAAGGAGTTGGTTTAGCAACGCATTCACATAACGCGCTACCTCCGGGTGTGGTTATTTGCGTGTTCGGCCACGGACACAAATTGTCCGAAAACGGATAATATCTCTTTACAAAAAGGCTTAAAAAGGCCTTTGGGCGCATTGGCCACTTGTTTGCACACTGGCCGCGCAGGTAGGCTTCATTCAAAGACCCTGCGCTTCACAATGATTTGTTCACTTCTTAGGCCTGGGAGCTATGTGGCGTAACTACTTCAAAATCGCGGGTCGGCGTTTGCAGCACCGATGGCCCTACACCATATTGCACGTCGTGGGCTTGGCCGTGGGCATAGCGGGTGGCTTGCTGATCGCCACCATGCTCCGGTTCGAGCTAAACTTCAACCGGGCCTATCCGGACGCAGCGCGCATCTTTCGGGTCAACCAACTCAACACCCAGCAGCAAACCCGCAACTACGGCTGCGGGCCCAACATGGCCCCGGCCCTGGCCAAAGACCTCAGCGAAGTGGCGGCGGCGCTGCGCATCCACAAAACGCCCCAAGTGGTGGGCGTGCTGCGCCCCGACGGGCAATCGTTTCAGTACCGCGAAACGGCCTTTGCCTACGCCGACAGCACGTTTTTTACCTTTTTTCCGGGCACGTGGCTGGAGGGCAACCCCCAAACGGCCCTGCGCACACCCCAAGAGGTGGTGCTGACTGCCTCGGCCCGGGCGCGGCTGTTTGGCGACGGCCCGGCCCTGGGCCAGACCCTGCGGATCGAGAACCGCCTCGATGTGCAGGTGACGGGCGTGGTGGCCGACTGGCCCGCCCACGTCTCGGAGCGGCCCGGCGTGATGGCTCCCTTCGAACTGCTCCGGCAGACCTACCGGGTGCCCAAATTCGACAGTTGGTGGTGGCCGGCCACGTTTACGTACGTCAAGCTCCACGACGCCCAAATGGCCGATCGGCTCAACGCGGGCGCGTTGCTCACGTTCATCCGCCAGTACCGCAACGAAGGCGAAGTGGCCATTGCCCAGCCCGAACTGCAGGCCCTGACCGACCTGCGCCTGCACGGCGAAGGCGAAGACGAAGGGCGGGCCAACCTAGTATATGTATTTGTTTTTATTGGGGCATTTATAGTGTTGATCGCCTGCATCAACTTCATAAATCTGGCTACGGCGCAGTCGGCCCAGCGGGCCCGCGAGGTGGGTTTGCGCAAGGTGATCGGGGCGCGGCGTGCGCAACTCATTGCGCAGTTTCTCTGCGAATCTACGCTGATCACGCTGGCGGCGCTCGTCGTGGGCGTGGGGCTGGCCGAAGTGATACTGCCTTTTTTCAATCAGCTTGCGGGCTACGTACTGGTTTTCGACTACGGCAGTGGCGCTTTCTGGCGCACCTTGGCTTTGCTAGGGATACTCGTAGGGGTGCTGTCGGGAGCCTATCCGGCCTTTTTCCTCACCCAGTTTACGCCCATCGGCGTGCTGCGACAGCAAACCCAACGGTTGGGTGGCAAATACCTGCGCAAGGGGCTGGTGGTGGGCCAGTTTACGATCTCCATCGGTCTGATCATCTGTACGCTGGTGGTGTTTGGGCAACTGCGCTACATGCAGCAGAAGTCGCTAGGCTACGAAACCGAGCGGGTAGTGGCCCTGCCCGTGCTCGGTGCCCAAGCGGTGCTGGAAGGCTACGAAACTTTCCGCCACGCGCTAGATCAGCGTTTGCCTGCCACGCGGGTGACGGCCGCCAGTTGGGTGCCCGGCGAAGCCAATGCCTACGGCTTCCCGGTCCGGATGGGCGAAAATACCCTTGTGCCGCAGGGCATTCTGTACGTGGATTTCAACTTTATGGAGGTGATGCGCATGCGCTGCCGCCAGGGGCGCACCTTCTCGGAAGACGTAGCCACTGACCGCCAATCGGCCTTTGTGCTCAACGAGCAGGCCGTCCGGCAGTTTGATTTGGCCGATCCGCTCGCCCAATCGCTCACGATGGGCTACAGCGAATACGGCAAGGTGCTCTACCAGAAAACTGGGGAGATTATCGGCGTAGCCGAGGACTTCCACCTCTACGACCTGCGCAGCGCCATCGGCCCGGTGGTGATCACGGTGGCCGACAACCCCAATTACTTGCGTTACTTCCTTGTCCGCCTGCCGCCCGGCGATCTGCCCGCTCAACTCGCCGCCCTGCGGGCGCAGTGGCAGGCTCAGTTTCCCGACTATCCCTACGAGCCGCAATTGCTCGATGAGCGCTTGGCCGCTGCCTACGAGGCCGACTTGCGCCTGGGGCAGACCATTGGGCTGTTCAGCGGGGTGGGCATCCTGATTGCTTGCCTGGGGCTTCTGGGCCTGTCGGCCTTCGCTACGGAGCAGCGCACCAAAGAGATCGGCATTCGAAAAGTGCTGGGTGCTTCGTCGCTCAGCATCGTCGGGCTGGTGGCCCGCGATTTTTTTGGGTTGGTGGCGGTAGCCTTTTTGTTGGCGACTCCGCTGGCCGCTTGGGCCATGCACCGCTGGTTGGAGACCTTCGCCTATCGCCAGGCGTTGCGACCCGAAGTGTTTGCGATGAGCGGATTGCTGGCCTTGGGCGTGGCCGCGCTGACGATCAGCTACCAAAGCCTGCGGGCAGCCCGCCGCGATCCGGTGCGCGCCCTGCGGCACGAATAGAGAGATAACCGAATGAGGTACGTGCGCTAGCCCGCTGTCCCCAACTCGCGATGCGCGGGCAAATTGGGCGGGAGTGCGTACCTTCGTGGCCCTTTCCGGGTTGGGTATCTTCGAGGTGCCGGAAAGGTTAGCCCCGCTATGCTCACCAAACGCATCATTCCCTGCCTCGACGTCAAGGACGGCCGCACCGTCAAGGGCG
>DAIRSZ010000035.1:0-16602 GCA_036804165.1 Catalimonadaceae bacterium
CCTATGAAAAAATTGCTACTGCTGCTTTTGCTCACGAGCGCAGGCCCCTGGGCCTGGGGCCAGGCCTTCCGGGGCAAAGCCATCGTCGGCATCAACGGATCGCAGATCAGCGGCGACGGGGTGGGGGGCTTCAACCAGCCGGGGCTGCTCATTGGCGCCGGGGCCGAGTTTCCGGTGGGCGACCGCACCACGCTGGAGCCGGAGATTTTCTACAGCATGAAGGGCAGCCGCACCACCGAGTCGCAGGCCGATACGCTGGGGATTTTCTTCATCTACCGCCTCAACTACATCGAGTTGCCGTTGCTGCTCAACTACCGCGTGCGCGACGATTTTTTTGTCAGCTTTGGCCCCTCGGCGGCCTTTTTGTTCAGTGCCCGGGTGGACGATGGCTTCGGTTTCGAGGATGTGCGTCCCGACTTTCGGCCCTTCGACTTCCAGGGCAACGTGGCCCTCGAATACCGATTTTTCGATGCCATCGGGTTCAACATGCGCCTGAGTCATTCGCTCACGTCCATGAACCGCATTCCCGTCAACGACCTGGGGGCGCGGGCGGCGGCCTACAACTTTTCGCTCTCGTTTACGGTGCGCTACATCTTCCGGTCGGGGCAGAATCTGTAGAGTGAGTGGAAGTGTACCTGTTGGTATGTCACCCGAAAAAGCCTTCGTTATGATTACCCGAATAAACATTAATGGCTTTAAAAGTCTGCTGAACACGGAGTTGTACTTAGGACCGTTCACCTGTGTGGCGGGTGCCAATGCGACGGGCAAATCTAACTTGTTCGATGCCCTGGCTTTTCTGGCCTGTTTGGCGGATAACACAATTTTGCAAGCGGCCAAGTCGGTTAGGAGCGAAGATCAGCGGCACTCGGATGTGCGCGACATTTTCTTTCGCAGTGGCGTCCGGCAATTAGACAATATCTGCTTCGAGGTGGACATGATTGTACCCCTCCAAGCCGAAGACGACCTGGGCCAGGTGGCTCAAGCGACGATCACCAGCTTGAGGTACATCCTGAAACTCAAGCTTAACGACGACAGCAGCGAGCGCGAGCGCATCGAGATCGTCGAAGAATCTTTGCTGCCCCTCACACAGACGGCGACCAAACAACAACTCTATTTTCCAAAGAAGTCCGTCTGGACCAAGTCAGTGCTGTTGGGCAGACGTGCCAGTACGCCTTTCATCTCGACGGATCGCGATAAAATTAAATTGCACCAGGACGGTAACAAAGGCCGCGCATCGGAATTTGTTGCTCAAAAAATGCCCCGCACACTGCTCTCGACGGCTACGGCCGAATCGCCCACCGCTTTTCTGGCTCGGCACGAAATGCGCAATTGGATGATGCTTCAGTTCGAGCCCAGCGCATTGCGACAGCCCAGTTCCGTGCACGAGGTAAAAAACGCCCGTGTCAGTGCCAATGGGCTGAACTTGCCCGCTACGCTTTACCGCTTGCATCGCCAGTTTCCCGATCGGGACGTATATCAGTCGCTCACCAACAGCCTGAAGCTACTGGTAGAAGACGTGGACGAACTGCTGGTGGAACAGGACGAAAAGCGCGACTTGCTCACCTTGCAAATCCGGTTTCGGGATGGACTCATCTTGCCCGCCCACGCCCTTTCCGACGGCACGCTCCGCTTCGTGGCCCTGGCTCTCATTGCCCAAGACAGCACCATGAGCAGTGTACTCTGTTTGGAAGAGCCCGAAAATGGCATCAGTCCCGCCAAAATTGGGGAAATGATCGCTTTGCTCGAGAAAATGGCTACCGACACCAACGAAGCAGTGGATACTGATAATCCGCTACGGCAAGTGATTGTCAACTCGCATTCACCCCTTGTCGTGAAAAAGGTATCTGATGAAAGTTTGTATCTGATTCGTACGCAAGAAAACTACCTGGCGGCCCTCGAAACCAAAGTGCGCCACACGGCTCTTGCCGCCTTGCCCAGTACCTGGAAAACCCAGCAAGCAGGTGCAGCCCTCATCGGTATGGGAGAGATACTTGCGTATTTGGGCGACTCTTTGGTGCAGGCAGAAAGTGTATCAGGATACGACGTACCAAAATTTCCCTCCCCAGGAAGCCGAGTCAGCCGAACTACCCGTGAAAATCTGGAGCAACAATTCGAAATGTCGTTCGATCCCCAATGAATGAACTCAGCCTTACATTGGTGGGCGACGGCAGCTCAGATTGCGCCTTGGTGTTTGTGATTAAATGGTTGCTCAACGACCGATTTCCTGATCTACCCAACCGCGTAGCTTTCGCAGACTTGCGCCGATTGCCGCACCCGCCCACCCGAAAAAACGTAGCAGGACAGGTGCGGGCAGCCCGTCAGTACTACCCTTGTCAGTTGCTGATCTACCACCGCGATGCCGAAGAGAATAGCGTGGAAGCAGTTGAAAAGCGCCAACGAGAAGTGCTACACCAGCTAGAAGCATCCGTTCGGCCGAAGGTGGTGTGCATAGTGCCCGTGCGAATGACCGAAACTTGGTTGCTCATTGACGAAGTGGCCATCAAGAAAGCCGCTGGCAACCGGAATTATCGAAGTACGCTGCCATTGCCTTCACTGCGTCAGCTCGAAAGCCTACCCAACCCCAAAGAGTTCCTGCACGACTTACTGCTGGAAGCAAGCCAAACCCGTGGCCGCCGCCGCAAACAGTTCAACCTGGGCCACGCCGTCCAGTTGGTGGCCGACAACATCGCCGACTTTGCGCCCCTGCGCCAATTGTCGGCTTTTCGGCTGTTCGAAGGCCAACTGGTTGAAAAAATCACGCATCTGTGTGCTCCGTAGCAGTCTTTTCGCCCAAAAGTCCATCCGCCCCCTTTTCAAATGCGTATTTGAGAATGCTACCGCAAACGCCCACAGCGTCCTGCAAATAAAGACTACGTTGCGCAAGACAGGGCCAACGGTTTTTCCGATTCATTTTTTATGCAAAGTTTGCCCATCTGGTTGCGCCGCACCCTGCGCGTATTTTTAATTCTTCTGCTGCTGATCGTGGCCCTGTTTGGCGTGGTCTGGACAGCCTTGCAGGTGCCCGCCGTGCAACAGCGCGTGGTGCGGCTGGCCACCGACAACCTCAGCCAGCAACTCGGCACCCGCGTGGCCATCGGCAAAGTCAACATCCGGTTTTTCAAGACCGTCGTGCTCGAAGATATTTTCGTCGCCGACCAAATCGGTGATACTTTGCTCTACGCCGGACGGCTGGGCGTGGACATTGGCGTGCTGGGACTGGCCCGGCAAACCATTGTGGTCAACGAAGTGGGCTTGGAGCGCACCGTGATTAAAGTCTATCGCGACGACCCGCAGGGTGCTTTCAACTATCAGTTCATCGTGGAGGCTTTCGCCTCGGACAGTGCCGAGGCCGCGCCCACCGACACCACGGCCTCGGCCTGGTCGTTCGACTTGGAGTCGCTGCGCCTGGCCGACATCCGCCTCGAGTTTCGCGACGACTCGACGGGCGACGATTTGCGGGCGCACCTGCACGACCTACGCCTGGACTTGCGCACGCTGGGACTAGACGAAATGCATCCGCACGTCAGTAGCTTCGACGTCGAGGGCCTGCGCGTGGTGTTTCGCCAGCGCACCGTGGGCGAGCCCCTGGCCGACTCGGTGGCCCTGGCCGTGGCGCAGCGTGCCGACACCGTGGCGGCCGACACCAACACGGCTTTTCTGGAAGGCTTTGGCCTGACCCTCGACCGCCTGCGCTTTGCCGACGTGCACCTCACCTACGATACACAGGATACCACCGCCGCGCGAGGCATGGACTTCAACCACCTGGTGGTGTCGGACTTGCGCCTGGCCCTCGACGAGGTGCTGCTGGCCGACTCGACCGTGCGGGCCACCGTGGCCGAATTTGGCTTTCGCGAGCGCAGCGGCTTTGAGCTGCAACGCCTGGCCCTGCAACTGCGGGGCGACTTCCCCGGCGTGGTGGCCGAGCTGACCGAGCTGCGAACGGGCCATTCGCACCTGAGCCAACCGCTGCGCGTCGAGCTGGCCGACCTGCGGGACGAGGATGTGCTCGGTGGGCTGACCCTGCGGGCGCAGTTTGACCGCGACTCGCTGGCCGTGCGCGACGCCTATTACTTTGCCCCTGCACTTGACTCGCTGATGGCCCTGCGGGACCGTAAACTGTACCTCCACGGCGAGGTGCGGCTGCAAGAAGGCGAGCTGACACTTGACCAACTGGGCTTCGACCTCGACGACCAGGTGCGCCTGCGGGCCGAGGGCACGGCCCGTCACCTGACCGATCCCGCCCAATTGTACGCCGACCTGAAAATTGCGCCCCTGCGCGTCCGGACGGCTTTTCTGCAAAACTTTCTCGATCCCGATGACCGTCCTGCCGTCCTCGACAACCTCGATACGCTGACCCTGACGGCCAACTTGCAAGGCCACTTGCGTGACCTGCGCGGCGCAGTGAGCTTGCGCTGCGATGTCGGACGGCTTGGCTCGGACTTCACCCTGCAACTTAGCCCCGACTTCGAACGGCAAGCTTTTGCGGGCACACTGGTGGCCGACCAGTTTGACCTGGCGGCCGTGCTGGGTGCCGAAGCGGGCGTGGGTCGCCTGAGCCTCGACGGCTACGTGGCCCTCGACAACGCGCCGACGGGCTTTCGCCTCGATACGGCCCGGGTGCACGTGCAACGGCTCGGGGCGCTGGGCTACGACTACCGGGATATTTTTCTCGGCGCACGGCTGGTCAACGACCGGGGGCGGGCGGCCATTAGCAGCGAAGACCCGCACCTGCAACTCCGCGCCGAGGCCGAGGTGGACTTGAACCAGGAATCACTGGCCTGGAACCTGCGGTTGGAGCGCGCCGACCTGCGGGCTCTCCAACTGGTGGACAGCCTGATGGTGGTGGCCTTGCGCAGCGAAGGCCAGCTCGACGGCTTCGATCCCAATACGCTGACGGGTACGGCGGCCGTCCGCGACCTGGTGGTGCGCGTGGGCGAACGCACGCTGGTCAACGATTCGCTGGTGCTCCGTGCCCGCCAGGCCGACACCCGCTACCTGGATTTGTCGGCTGACTTCATGCGCCTGTTCGTGACGGGCGACTTCACGGTCGAAGACCTGCCCGATGCCCTGGCGGGGAGTCTGCAGCGCTACCTCACTTTTCTGGAACCGCCCCCGCGCCGACCAATGGCTGACCAGACCTTGCAGATAAACGGAGAAATTGTGTCGAACCCGGCTATCGTCGAGGCCTTTGTGCCCGAGTTGCGCATCGGCGAGCCGATTCCGTTTTCCTTAAACTACGCTTCCTCCGACGACCAATTGCAGTTCGACCTGGAGATTCCCCGCCTCGATTTTGGGGCGCAGCAGGTGCGGCAGTTTAGCGCGAAAGTTCGTACGGATTCGGTGCTGCACTATACGCTGCGGGCCGATCAGTTCCGGCTCTCCGAAGCGCAGGCGATGGCCGACCCCTCGCTGAGCGGCCAGGTGCGGGGCGACGAGGTGGACTATCGGCTGCAACTGGCCGATGTGGACACCACCGCCCAGACCAACGCTGACCTGCGTGGTATGCTGGTGCTGCGCGACGACACCGTACGCCTGGAGGTGCGCCAGTCAGAAGCCTTTTTTGAGGGTAAAGCCCTGCAAATTCCCGATAATGGCCTGATTTGCTACGCGCCCAACTACCTCAACGTACGCAATGTGGAAATCCGCCAAGATGACCAGCGGCTGCGCATCTACACCGAACCCTTACCCCAGCGCGCCGATGTTACCCGTCTGCGGGCCGAT
Source organism: Catalimonadaceae bacterium (assembly GCA_036804165.1). Classification (GTDB taxonomy): domain Bacteria; phylum Bacteroidota; class Bacteroidia; order Cytophagales; family Flexibacteraceae; genus DAIMZG01. The sequence continues at coordinate 5,722 of DAIRSZ010000035.1, forward strand.
ATTGAGCAGTTTTCGGTGGGTATGCTGGCAAGCCTGGCGGGGCAGGGCGAGTACAAGCTGGACGGCGAACTCAACGCCCACGTGCGGGTGGACAATGTATTTGACCTGGAACGCGTAGATGCCGAAGTAAGCGTGGACGGACTGCGTGCCGACACGCTCTTGCTGGGCGATTTGCGCCTCGAAGCGGGCAAGCGCTTCGACGAACGCGATCTGAAAGTGATGTTCACCACTCAGGGCCAGCCCTACGACCTGCGCGTGGCGGGTCGCTACGTACTGGCCGACGGCGATCAGCCCGACGAGTTGGACATGCAGGCAGACCTGCAGCGGCTCGACTTCGGCGCGTTTCAGCCTTATCTGTCCGAAACCCTCAAGAAACTGACAGGTGGCCTGACGGGCAAACTCGCCATCCGGGGCAGCACGACCGACCCGCGCGTGGAAGGCCAGCTGCAGTTTAGCGATAACACCCTCATTCGCCCCGTCGCTACGGACGTGCCCTATAATTTCTCCAACCAAAAAATTGTTTTCGAAGGCCAGCGCATCCGCTTTCGGAAGTTTACGATGCGCGACGACCTGGGCAACGAGGCCACCCTAACGGGCGCGATTAGCTATGCCGACCTGACCGACCCTACTTTCGATCTTACTTTCAATGCCGACAATTTTCGCTTCCTCAACGTGTCGCGCTTCGACAACCCAGTGGCCTGGGGCGAGCTACGTCCCGACCTCCGCCTGGCCGTCACGGGGCCGCTGTCGAACCTGGTGGTGGACGTGAGCCAGGTGCGCCTGGGGCGTGACACGGATTTTTGGTTGAGTGTGGACACCGACGCTGGCGACATTGAGCAGGCCAGTTACATCAGCCTGGTGGACGGGCGCACGGTGGACTTTGCCCGGGTGGGCCTGCCCGAACTCGATTCGCTCCACAAGGCTGAAGATAGCTTGGTGGTGGCCACGGCCATGATCACGGGCATCACGCTACGGGCCAACGTCGAGATCGAACCCGAGGCGGCCCTCAACGTGGTGATTGACGAAAAGAACAACGACGAGCTGCGCAACCTGCGCGGCAATGCGCGGCTGGCCGTCGAGATGGGTCCGGCCGGCGACCTGAGCATCGTGGGCACCTACAACATCGCCGAAGGTGAGTACCGCATGAACTTCATTCCGGCCCTGCCGCGCACGTTTGCCATCCGCGAAAACAGCACTATTCAGTTTCGGGGCGAGCCTACGGACATCGAGCTGGGGCTGACAGCCGTGTACCGGACGGTGGTCTCGTCCAAGCAACTAGCCCCCGAAGATGCCGAACAGCGACGCGCCGTGGAAGTGCTGCTCAAGATGGAAGGAGAGCTGTTTAGGCCCCAGATCAGTTTTGGCGTTCAGGCACAGGAAGCGCAGTTTTCCAACTTCGATTATCTCATAGATGTGATCAACCGCGAAGAGTCCGAGCTCAACAAGCAGGTCTTCGGCCTGATTGTGCTCAACCGCTTTTTGCCCATTGACGGGCGCGGCGATGTGGGCAGCGGCGGGGGCAACGCCGTGGCCCAGCGCATTGACCAGAGCGTGAGCGAACTGATGAGCAGTCAGCTCAACAACTTGTCGGATCGTTACCTGGGTGGGGTAGAAGTAGGTGTGGACTACCGCTCGGCCGAGAGCAAAGACATCACCGAAGGGCAGGGCGACAACCTGCGGGTCAACGTCTCGAAAAACCTTTTCAATGACCGAGTGCGGGTGCAGGTGGGCAGCGGCGACTTGTTGGGCAACGAGCCCGCCGCCCAACAGCAAGGGCAGCTATCAGCCGTGGTGGGCGACGTCGTGATCGAGTACCGTCTCAACCAGAAAGGTAACCTCAACCTCAAGTTTTTTCGCCGGATCAATGTGCAAAACGTCGCCGCGGGTGGGGCAGCGGCGGGGGCCATCGAAGTGATCGGGGCGGGCATTGCGCACCGCAAAAATTTTGATAGCTTTCGCAAACTGACGGGCGAATGGATATTCCCGCCTCGACCCGAAGAGGTAGAAGAGGTAGAAGAGGAAGAAGACGGCAAGGACACCCTGCCCGACGATGACCTGTCCGCACCCGGCGTACGTAGGGCACCGAAATAGCCGAGCGCGTCGGTCAAGGGTGTGCCGATGCTGAGCAAGACCAAGCATGCGTAAAATACTTTTGTTGCAAACGGCCTTTTTGGGTGACGTGGTGCTGGCTACGCCGCTGATCGAAAAACTGCACGCGCACTTTCCGGAGGCTACCCTCGACTTTGCGCTGCGCAAAGGCAACGAGGGCTTGCTCGACCAGCACCCGCACCTGCGGCGCGTCTGGGTGTGGGACAAAAGCCAAAAGTGGGGCAGTGCGGCCCAGCTCGTGCGTCAATGGCGGCGTGAACGCTACGACCTGGCCATCAACCTACAACGATTCTTTACGTCGGGCGTGCTGGCCTTGGGGGTGGGCGCCCGGCAGGTAATTGGTTTCGATAAAAATCCGCTGAGTCGCTTCTACCACACGCGCATTCCCCACGTTTTTGGCACGGCCGAGCATTTGGTGCACGAAGTGAGCCGCAATTTGGCCCTGATCACGCCCCTGACAGATGCCCGTTTTGTGCGCCCTCGGTTGTATCCCCCCAAAGAGGCGTACGCCGACGCCGTTCGGCCGCGCCCCTACATTTGCCTGGCGCCCACGTCGGTGTGGTTCACCAAACAGTGGCCCCTGGCGCAGTGGGCCGATCTGCTCGACCGTACAACGCCCGAGCTGGACGTGCTGCTACTCGGCGGCCCGGCCGATCGGGCCTTTTGCGACCAGTTGGCCTTGGCCACGCGGCACCCGCACGTCTTCAACCTGGCCGGAGACTTGAGCCTGCTGGCTTCGGCGGCGCTCATGCAGGGGGCCCGTATGAACTACGTCAACGACTCGGCGCCCCTGCACATGGCTTCGGCCATGAACGCGCCCGTCACGGCCATCTTCTGCTCTACGGTGCCCGAATTTGGCTTTACGCCCCTTTCTGATCATAGCACTATTGTTGAGACGCACCATGCGCTTGGTTGTCGTCCTTGTGGCGTACACGGCCATCGGGCTTGTCCGCAAGGGCATTTCCGCTGCGCCGACATGCACGTTCCTGCCCTTCACACGGGCCGATAAGCAACACAAAGCCAGAAATGGAGTTAGCACATCTACTACTTACTTGTTGTGTCTGACGTATGCGCACATTTTTTACACTGTCTTACGCTTTGGCTTGGGGAATGATTTTTTGGATGCTCGCGGCCTGCGGTGGTAATACTTCCGGACCCAAAGCGCGCCGCGAGGCCGCTGCGCCCGCCCGCGACCTGGCCGATACTGACATCTCGCAGGTGCTGTTGCCGCTACAATTTCCCCTGGCCGAGTTCGAGCGGCTGCTCAACGGGCGCCTGCCCGATACGCTCATCCACCGTTCGCGCCGGGGCGTGCAGCCCGAGGTGTACGTACTGCGTGCGGGGCCCGTGCGGCTGCGCGGCGACGGAGGCAACGACATGATTTGGGAAGTGCCCCTGGCCGTACACGCCTACGGTCGCAAGCAGAAAAAGAAAGAAGACCTCAGTTGCGCCCTAACCGTCCGCTGCCGAAGCCAGCTTGACGTGGGGCCAGAATGGCACTTGCAGACCCAGACGGCTTTCGAGCATTTTGAGTGGGAAGAGAAAATTTCTCTCGACCTGGCCCTTTTCAAAGTCAACCTTACCCAGCCCGTCGAGAACCTGCTGCGCAAGCGCGAAGCCGACATTGTTGCCCTCATTGACGCCGAAACGCGTAAGCTCGACCTGCGCCAGGCCCTGGCCAAGACCTGGGAAAGCCTGCAGCGGCCGATAATCATCAACCGCCAGCACCTGTTTGTCTGGATGAGCATGCGGCCACAGGCCCTCGACCTTCGCCGGATCGAAATCACCCGTGATGCCGTCAGCCTCGAGTTGGCCGCTCACGTGCAATTGGCCTTTCTGGCCGACACCGCCCAGCAACTGCCCCGCGTCCCGATGCCCTCGCTTTCGCCCCTGGCCGAGGCACCCACGGGCCTGGTCGTGACGGCCCCGCTGTGGCTGCCCTGGGCCCAACTCAACGACGTGCTCCGCACCCAACTGGGCGGCCGCGAATGGTCCATCGCCGACCAGCGCGTGCGCCTCGAAGCATTGCAACTGGGTGCCGAAGGTCGGCGTATCCGCCTCGATGCCCGCATCGCGGGCGACTATTCGGCCGAGCTGATCTTTCGGGGATTGCCAACATTTGACACGCTTTCGCGGCGCTTGCGCGTACAGCGTTTTGAGTACGAACTGGCGCAGTCGGGCAACTGGCTGGTCCAGACCAGCAACGACTTGTTTTACGAAGAGATTTCTACTTTTCTGTCCAACCAATTAGTTTTACCTCTCGGCGACCTGATTGATTCTTTGCCCCATATGATCTACGAGGGAATAGAGCAGGGTAAGTCGGGCGATAAATTGGACGTCGTGACTCATCCCATACGCGTTAGCCGTCTGCGCATCGAGCCGCAAGCCGACAATTTGTATGTAGAGGTGAAGGGAGAAACAGCGCTAGATATTATCATTGAGCGCATCGGCAAGCAGCCGGCGCCAGCTATCTAGCCGTAGGTTGTCTCAGCCCTGCACCAGCATGGCCCCAAACGAATAGCCCCCGCCAAATACGCTCACGGCCAACAGGTCGCCTTTCTGTACCCGTTCCCGATTTTCCGACAGGGCAATGGCCGCGCCCGCACAGCCCGTATTGCCTAGGTACTGAATGTTGGAAAAAACCTGGTCTTCGGTGAGGCCGAGGCGCTGCATCACCTGTCGGCTGATGCGCCAGTTGGCCTGGTGCGGCACAAAGTAGGCCAGCTCGTCCACCGTCAGGCCGCGGCGCGATAGCAATTGCTGCGTGCCTTCGGTCATGTACATACAAGCCTGCTGAAACACGTCGCGCCCGTGGGGCATCGTGAAGCCGCCGTCCACGGGGCGCAACACCACGGCTTGGTCGGCTTTGCCCACGTGGGCGGCGCCGGCTGTCATGAGGTCGAGCACCTCCCAGTCGTCGGGACTTTGGGCCACGGGGCCAAGCAGCAGGGCGGCGGCGCCGTCTCCCCACAGGTGCCCCGCGTTGGCATCCTGCAAATCGCTGTAGCGCGTGTTGTGTTCGGCCACCAATACCAACGCTTGGCGGGCTTTGCCCATGGCAAAATAGCCCTCCACAATCTCGAGCGCATTGAGCAGCGACGAGCAGGCCGAAGAAATGGACACGACCGGCACAGCCCCCAGGCTTAAGTGCCGCTGGGCCGCGTGGGCCAGGGTGTAGATCGTATCGTAGGGTGTGTAGGTAGCCCCTACCACCAGGTCAATCTCCTGAGCGGGCCGTTTGAGCTGCGGCAGCAGCGCCTCGAGGGCCGAAAGGGCCAGGGTGTTGGTGTTTTGGTGAGCCGCAGCCCGGCGGCGTTCGCGAATGCCCGTGCGCTCGGTGATCCACTCGTCGGTCAGGCCATTGAGATGTTGGAAATACGCATTCGTGACAACTTCGGTCGGTAGGTAATGGGCAATGGCATGAATGAACATAGGGCAAGGGCACGCATGGGCAAGCGCACACAAAGGGTTATTTGGCGGCCCGAAGATAGAGAAAACTTGCTGGCTAACGGACGAGTTGCCCCAGGTGCACCGTGCGCGCCTCGCGCTCGGCAAAGAAGCGCCGGAGGGCAAACTCGGTCGAACTAAACGCGATGTCCTTCCACGGAATTTGCGCTTCCGTAAACAGGTCTACCTCCAGGGTCTCCTCGCCTACCCCAAAAACGGGTTGGTGAAGTTTGGCCAGAAAGAAAAGGTACACCTGGTCAATGTGCGGAAGGCTGTAGAGGGTATGGAGGCGCAATATCTCCACGTCGGCGCAAGCTTCTTCGCGCGTTTCGCGACGAGCACCCTCCTCAGCGGTTTCGCCACTTTCCAAATAACCTGCGGGCAAATTCCAGAGGCCATGGCGCGGCTCAATGCTCCGGCGGCAGAGCAACACGCGGTTTTCGTACACGGGCAAACAGCCCACCACCACTTTAGGATTGACGTAATGAACTTTGCCACAGGCCGCGCATACGTAGCGCGGTCGGCTGTCGAGCGGAGGTGTTTTCAGTTCGAGGCGATCGCTGCCGCAATGGCTGCAAAAATTCATGTTGAGGAAGTTAGCGCGTCGGCAACAGGCGCGAAGATGATAATATTTTCTTTTTGGCCACCAGAGCGGTTCCTTCCGAGGCGGCTCCTTAGCCAACTCCCACATCTTCTTCGCTGTTTGCGCTCGCCTCGATTGTTTCGCCGCTGTAGCGAGTCTGCACCTCGTGCGCGTCGTAGCCCTGCGTACGCAGCCAGCGGGCAAAAACGGCCGTGTAGCCGTGCGTAACAAAGACCCGTTCGGCCCCGGTGGCGGCCACGGCCGCGTTGAGTCCGGGCCAATCGGCATGGTCGGAGAGCACAAAGCCGCGGTCGGCAGCGCGGCGGCGTTTGTGGCCCCGCAGTTGCATCCAGCCCGAGGCCATGCCCGTGGCGAAAGGTGCAAAGCGGCGCAGCCACGTCGAACCCAGGGCCGAAGGGGGGGCCACCACCAGGGCTTTTCGCCAGGTGTCTTTGGGCAGGTCAGCCGCCGCGTAGGGCAGGTCGGGTAGGGGCAGACCGTCGGTGCGCAGGGCCGCATTGACGTTGAACACCGCGCCGTGGACATACACAGGACCGATGGAATGATCCAGACCGGCCAGCAACCGTTGAGCTTTGCCTAAGGCATAGCCACAAAGGATAGAGGCCAGCCCCTGGGCTTGGTTGTGCCGCCACCAGGCATTGATCTCGGCCCAGATGTCGGCTTCGGGTGCCCAACGAAACACGGGCAGGCCGAACGTAGATTCGGTGATGAAGGCATGGCAGCGCACGGGTTGGAAGGGAGCACCTAACCCGTCTTCGGTGGTTTTGTAGTCGCCCGAAGCCACCCACACCTCACCTTGGTGCTCGACGCGCACCTGCGCCGAGCCGTAGAGATGCCCGGCCGGGTGCAGCGAAAGGGTTACCCCCCGGTGGCTGACGGGCTGTCCGTAGTCGAGGGTTTGGAGGTTGATGTCGGCCCCGAGGCGCAAGCGCAAGATCTGTTCAGCGTGGGTATGGGCCAGGTAGGCCCCGTGGCCACGCGTGGCGTGGTCGGCGTGGGCGTGGGTGATGATGGCCCGTGCTACGGGCTGCCAGGGATCAATGTAAAGGTCGGCGGGAGGGCAGTAAATACCCCGATCGGTAAATTGCAGCAAGTCGGCCATACCCACAAATCGCAAACCGTTCCAAAAGGTTAGCCAGTAGCCTGCCAGTTGGACACGGATAAACAAGAATCTGAAGTATGGACGTAGTCCTCCGACAAGACCTTTTGAGTTAAGCAACCATGATTAGATCACAAATTGTCTTATAAAAATTTATTCTATGTTAAGTAATTTAAACGTTGATCATTTATCTTTGTCGCCCATGCAGCAAAACAACTTCGTACAAGAACTCAACTGGCGCGGACTCGTTCACGACCAAACTTCCAACCTTGAAGCGGCACTCCACCGCCAGATGACCACTGGCTACGTAGGCTTCGACCCAACGGCCGCTTCTTTGCACATTGGCAATCTTGTGCCCATCATGCTACTGGTGCATTTTCAGCGGGCGGGCCATCGGCCCATTGCGTTAGTGGGAGGGGCCACGGGCATGGTGGGCGACCCTTCGGGCAAAGCAGAAGAACGCAAACTGCTCGATGAAGACACCCTGCGCCACAACCAAGCGGGCATCCGCCGCCAACTGGAAAAGTTTCTAGATTTTACCGGGCCCAACGCCGCCGAGGTAGTCAACAACTACGACTGGTTTGGGCAAATGGGCTTTCTCGACTTTCTCCGCGATGTGGGCAAGCACCTGACCGTCAATTACATGATGGCCAAAGACTCGGTGCGCAAACGCCTCGAAACGGGCCTTTCGTTCACCGAATTTTCCTACCAATTGCTGCAAGGCTACGACTATTATCACCTTTACCACCACAAAGGCTGTCGCCTGCAGATGGGCGGTTCCGACCAGTGGGGCAACATTACGGCGGGTACCGAACTGATCCGCCGGATGGGAGGGGGCGAAGCCCACGCGCTGACAGCCCCGCTCGTGACCAAGGCCGACGGCAGCAAGTTTGGCAAGTCGGAGGCGGGCAACGTCTGGCTCGACCCGGCACTCACTTCGCCGTACCAGTTCTACCAGTTTTGGCTCAACGTCTCGGATGCCGACGCGGGCCGGATGATCCGCATCTATACCCTGCTCGACGAAGGCCAGATTCTCGACCTGGAAGCGCAGCAAGCCTCCGCGCCGGGGCAGCGGCCGCTTCAGAAAGCCCTCGCCGCCGAGGTCACCACGCGCGTCCATTCGGCAGCCGACTACCAAGCGGCCGTACAGGCCTCGGAGGTGCTTTTTGGACAGGGAACCACCGAGGTGCTGCGTCAGCTCGACGAGCGGCTCCTGCTCGACGTGCTCGAAGGCGTGCCGCACGTGCGGCTTGCCCGTAGCCAATGGCAGGCGGCCACCGACCTACCCGACCTGCTCGGTCCGGCCACCGAAGGTATTATCTTTGGTTCTAAGGGCGAAGCTCGCAAAATGATCGCCGCTGGCGGGGTGCGCATCAACAAGGCACGCGTAGCGTCCGAGGATACGCCGTCGCAGTTTGCTCTGCTGCACCAGCGCTACTGGCTGGTACAGAAGGGCAAAAAGCAATATTTCTTGGTGGAAATGACCGACTAGCGCGCGCGGCCGAGCATGCGGTCGGTGAAGCGACGCAGGATAACGGTGTAGAAATCGGCATCGAGCAGGGGAGAATCGTTGCGGGCCTGCCGGAGAAAGAATAGCCCAAAACCCAGCAAGATCAGGTTGGGCACCCACATGCCCGTGGCGATATCGGACACGCCTTCCTTAGCCCACTTTTCGCCAATAATGGTCAGCACGTAATAGATAATAAAGAAAATAATCGAGATCAGGATTGGGATGCCCAGCCCGCCTTTCTTAATGATGGCCCCGATGGGAGCGCCAATCAGAAACAGCACGATGCAAGCGGTTGCCTGGGCGTATTTTTTGTGCATCTGAATGGCAAACACGCTTTCTTCGCGCTCCAGGGTCTCGATGCGCTCGCCAAAGCTGCGCGTGAAGCTCCGGATGCCCCGGGCCTGCACCAGCGCCCGGGTGTACACCTCGGCGCCCACCAGGGTGTCGAGATGTCGCTGGTGGTCGGCCAGCCAGGCTTGGTACAGGCTATCGGCGGCCATTTGGCTGCTGTCTGCCACCAGCCCAGCAGCCGTGTCGGCGGCGTAGCGGGCTAGCTGCGCAGAAGCCGGTGCTTGAGCTGGCTGCACATCTGTGGCCGCCGCCGCTTGGGCCTTTTGGTGGTAGATGTAGTAGGAGTTGAGGTTGCGCTCGACGCCATTGGCCATACCGTCGCGGCTGAGGCGGATCGAGTCAATATCCGTGCGCAGCTCGGCCACGGTGCGCATCACCTTGTTGCCCGCAAAAAGCTCTTCGCGGGTGCGTTGCATGTCGAACGACGACAGGCTGAACATGAGTTTGCTGCGCGCAAAATCGGTGCGGACAAACTCGACTTCCCCGGCTTTCTGAGAAGACGTGGCCGACTCGGAGAAACTCTTGCCCCGAAAAAGCTCCAGCACCAGGTAGCGCTCCTGCAAAGTGGTGTACATTCGACCCGAATCGGCCAGGATCAGGTCGGTGTTGCCCTGGTCTTTGGTGTGGTCGTAGATCATGACATCGAGCAGGCCCGTGCCGTCGGGCAATTTCTGGCTGACCTTGATGCTGTAGCCAGGCAAGTTGGTGTAGAAGGTGCCCTCTTTGAAATCGAGAGAGGGTTTTTTGCGGCGGATGTCGTAGAGCAGGCTGTAGGCCTTGAGGTTGGTGCGGGGCACCACGCGGTCGCTAAAAAAAAACGCCAGCACCGCCAGCAGCACCACGGCAATGAAAACGGGTGCCAGCACGCGCAACAACGATATCCCCGAGCTTTTGATGGCCGTCAGTTCGTAGTGTTCGCCCAGGTTGCCAAAAGTCATCAGCGAAGACAACAGCACGGCCAGCGGCAGGGCTACAGGGGCCATATTGAGGCTGAAATAGAAAAGTAGCTCGCCGAAAACCAGCAGGCTGAGGTCTTTGCCCACAAAGTCTTCGACGTACTTGAGCATAAACTGGGTGAGGAAAATAAACACCACCACCACAAAAGTCAGCACAAAAGGTCCGACAAAAGAAGAAAGCACCAGCTTGTCGAGTCGCTTAATCATCGGGGGTTGGGGGCAAATATCCGGCCACGCCGTAGGTGGGGTCAACTAACGGATGGCCAGCACACTTTCGCGCAGGTGACTCACCATTTCGTCCCACATCTCGATCAGGTCAGCTTCCTGATCGTCTGCAGAATAATCTTCGATGCGTAAAAAAGATTCTTGCGTCAGTTCGCTCCACTCGATGGCAAACGCCACGTAGGCGGGGTCCTGGCGGTCGTCGTCGGTTTGGGGTAAGAACTCGAAGCGAACGTATCGGTTACGTTTCTGCTGCACCCGCCGGGCGGGCATTTCTTCCTGCTCCCAGCGGAAAACCACGGTGTTGGCCTCGTCGGTGGGTCGTACTTCATCGGCAAACCATTGCGCCAAGCCTTCGGCCGCAAAAACGAACGGATAAAGTTGGGAAGGAATAGTAGGCAATACGTATTCCCGCACGAATTTGAACTTTGGTTCCATGCGCAATCAAGAAGGTAAAAGGCAAATCTACTAAAAACTAGCTTTGTGATTTGGGCAGCAGGAAAATATTTTCCTACATTTGCGTCCACGTTTTGGCGAGGTAGCTCAGTTGGTTAGAGCGCAGCACTCATAATGCTGAGGTCGG